>NZ_CM001023.1:716666-1075000 GCF_000166275.1 Algoriphagus machipongonensis | reverse complement strand
CAAACCCAAATAAACCAAAAGTTCTGTTTGAGATGGGACTAAAGAAACTATCCTTTTTGGAGCGGTAGTAATTGTAAGGGTTCGTCTAAGCTGGTCAGTGATTTTCATTTTTGAAATAGCCAGTACTTAAATAATCGACTACTTTATATAACGAAAATCAAATTTTGGATCAAATTCAATCAAGAACTCATACATCAAATTGATCACCTGCTCAATATCTTCTTTGCTGGCTGTTTCTACGGTCGTATGCATATATTTCAACGGTAGGGAGATCAGCGCAGAAGGTACACCTTCATTAGAATAGGCAAAAGCATCCGTGTCTGTACCTGTAGACCTTGAAGCAGTTGATCGCTGGAAAGGAATATCGTTCTTCTTTGCAGAGGCTATAATTAAGTCTAATAATTTTTTGTGAACAGAAGCTCCAACGGGTAATACAGGTCCTTTGCCTGCGGACAAATCTCCACTGACTACCTTATTATATAAAGGAGCAGTAGTATCGTGGCAAACATCCGTAATTATAGCAGCATTAGGTTTCAGCTTTGCCGCAATCATTTCTGCACCTCGTAGTCCGATTTCTTCTTGAACTGCATTCACAACATAAAGTCCAAAAGGAAGTTTTTTGCCAGATTCCTTAATTTTTCTTGCAACCTGAGCAATCATGTACCCTCCGATTCTATTATCCAAAGCACGGCCTGAATAGTACTTCCCATTTAATTCTGTCAACTCGTCTTTGAAAGTAATGACACAGCCAACATGAATGCCCATTTCCTCCACTTCTTCTTTTGTCCTAGCTCCTACATCGATAAATATATTATCTAAAGTTGGAGTATCTTCTTTGCCATTTTTCCTAACGTGAATTGCCGGCCAGCCAAAAACACCTGGAAGCATCCCTTTATCTGTGTGAATATTTACTCGCATAGAAGGTGCAATCATATGATCCGAACCTCCATTCCTACGCACATAGATATAACCATCTTCTTTGATGTAGTTCACAAACCAACTGATTTCATCTGCATGGGCCTCGATCACAAATTTGTAATCGGCATCGGGATTGATAACTCCCACTGCGGTCCCATAGTTATCTGTGAAATAACTGTCCACATATGGTTTGATGTAATCAAGCCAAATCTGCTGACCTGAAGCTTCAAAACCTGTTGGCGAAGCGTTATTTAGGTAATTGGTAAGGAAAGCTTGTTGCTCCTTTGTAATGTTATTGCTCATAATATTATTTAGTCTACCATCTACGGACGACAGTCCACAGTAGGTGGTATTTTAATTAATTGAATTTCTTAATGCTTGGAGTTTTGTTGTTAGCAAATCATAAGCCTCATTAAGTTTTTGAAATTCACTTTCATTTATTATTTCTCTTTTCTTTCCAAAGTAAAGGTTACTTACCGCCTGAATTCAAAACCGAATAGAATAACCCAAAAACTTCTTGAATTCCCCCTTGACTGACCAGTAGAACTTTCAGCAATATTCAATGCTACAGAACTAGCTTCGCATTGTATTTACTGAGCCAAAACCAATCTCTTTTCTGGTGGGAATTTCTTCACACGTCTATTGTATAGAAGCTACTAACTCATAGAGGAATATTGCCATGCTTTTTCCTAGGGATTTTATCCACTTTGTTTTCCAGCATTTTAAACGCTTTGATAAGTTTAATTCTTGTCTCCGATGGCATAATCACCTCGTCAATGAATCCTCTATGTGCCGCCCGATATGGGTTAGCAAACTTGGCCGTATACTCATCCACTTTTTCCTGAAGCTTTGCTTCTGGGTCTTCTGCTTCAGCGATCTCTTTTCTGAATATTATTTCAGATGCTCCTTTAGCACCCATGACAGCAATTTCGGCTGAGGGCCATGCGAAATTTAAATCCGCCCCGATATGTTTGGAGTTCATCACATCATAGGCGCCACCATACGCTTTTCTGGTAATCACAGTAATTCTAGGAACGGTAGCTTCCGAGAAAGCATACAATAGTTTTGCTCCATTGGAAATAATCCCATTCCACTCTTGATCTGTTCCAGGCAAAAAGCCCGGCACATCAACTAAAACTAGCAAAGGGACATTAAAACTATCGCAAGTTCTAACAAATCGAGCAGCTTTTGTTGAAGCTTGATTATCCAAAACACCGGCCATAGACTGGGGTTGGTTCCCTACAATCCCAATACTTCTCCCTGCAATTCTCGCAAAGCCAACTACTATATTGTCCGCATAATTTTCATGCACTTCCAAAAACGAACCTTCATCTACAATCCCATTTACAGCATCTCTTATATCATAAGGATGATTCGGGTTTTCTGGAATCAGGGTGTCAAGTTCAGCCCTGCTTTCATCTTCCAATAATTCATACGGATAGACAGGGGCTATTTCCTCACAATTTTGAGGCATATAACTAAGAATCTTTTTAAGATGCTGAATGCATTCCAATTCATTTGCGCAGGCAAAATGAGTAACTCCACTTTTGGTACTATGGGCAGAAGCTCCTCCCAATTCCTCTGCAGTAACATTTTCTTGGGTAACAGTCTTTACCACATTAGGCCCGGTCACAAACATATAAGAGGTATTTTCTACCATCAGAATAAAATCGGTGATCGCAGGGGAATAAACTGCTCCTCCAGCACAAGGCCCCATAATCGCTGAGATTTGAGGAATGACACCTGATGCTAAAGTATTTCTATAGAATATATCTGCATATCCTCCCAAAGAATTAACTCCTTCCTGAATTCTGGCGCCACCCGAGTCATTCAAGCCTATCACCGGAGCCCCATTTTTCATGGCCATATCCATGATTTTGCAAATTTTCTCAGCATGCGTTTCAGAAAGGGAGCCCCCAAAAACTGTAAAATCCTGAGAAAAAACATAGACTAAACGCCCATTAATATCTCCATAACCTGTAACCACACCATCTCCCAAATAATGTTCTTTATCTAGTCCAAAATCCTTGGCCCGGTGCATTACAAATTTATCTATCTCTTGAAAAGTCCCCTCGTCCATTAATAGTTCAACCCGCTCCCGGGCTGTCAACTTTCCTTTCTTATGTTGGCTTTCAATCCTCTTTTCCCCTCCGCCTAAAAGGGCTTCCGCATTTTTCTTTTTTAACAACTCAACTTTATCAGCTGCATTTGGCAATCCTTGTTTGGGTTTATTTGATTCCTTCATAAGTAGGTATTTATTAAAGTCAAATATAGCAGGCTTTATGAGGCTGCGAAATATTCCAATTACAAAAGAAGGATTTCTAATCAAAAATGAGATTTGCGGTGAAATAGCTCAATTTTAAACTTCATTTATTTTTTATGAATAAATTCTCTATAAAAAACATGTTCCATCCCTCTCATTTCAAATAACTTTCTATATTCGCCCATCTTAAAATTGGCGGCATATGAACACCCGTAAAGCGGCGGTAATAGATATGGGGACCAATACATTTCATTTGTTATTGGTAGAATTAAATGAACTTGGCTTTAAAACCATTTACAAGGAGAAGATTCCTGTAAAATTGGGTAAAGGTGGGATCAATCAGAATCAACTTGCTGAAGACGCTCAAAAAAGAGCTTTCCATACATTAACACATTTTAAAAACCTGATTGACGGAGAAAACATCGATCAGGTTTTTGCTTTTGCTACCAGTGCTGTCAGAAATGCTGAAAATGGCCCTGATTTCGTTGAAAAAGTCCTTGAACTCACTGGCATCAAAATTCAGGTAATTTCAGGAGTAGAAGAAGCGCAGATGATTTATGAGGGAATTAAGCTTTCCGGATCATTAAATGGACAGGTAGAATTGATGATGGATATCGGCGGGGGATCCGTTGAATTTATCATCGGATGCTCCAAAGAAGTTCTTTGGAAGCAAAGCTTTGAAATTGGAGGGCAGCGTTTATTGGAACTCTTCCATTACCATGACCCAATTCTTCCAGAAGAAATTTCCAAACTGGAATCTTATCTTCAAAAAAATCTGAGTCCACTTTTAGAGGCAATAGACAAATTTAAACCAACAGGACTTGTTGGAGCTTCTGGCACTTTTGATACGTTGACAGACATCTACTTTGAATCCATGCTTCAGTGCAAATTAACTGGACAGCATGTTTTTGAACTTCCATTGGAGGAATTTCAAAAGATTCATCATATGCTGCTTACAAAAAATAAAGAAGAACGTTTAGCAATACCGGGAATGATCCCCATGCGTGTAGATATGATTGTGGTCGCTTCAAGCTTAATTGAATTCATTCTGCGACAAATACCTGTTCGCTCGATTACTTGCTCTCATTACGCTTTGAAGGAAGGGGCAATTTCCAGAGTTTTGAATTCTACAACTCCGGTTTAATCCTGTTTTACTAAGCTCCTGCTTTTGTAACTTTAACCATTTAGCCCAATGGAAGGCTATTGAAAAATTTAAATTTCATGACTTATTCTTACGATCAACTCCGAGAATTTACTTTTAGCATGCTCACAAAAATCGGATGCCCTGAAAGCGATGCAAAAACTGCAACAGATGTTTTACTATCTGCAGATTTAAGAGGGGTAGACAGTCATGGTGTCGCTAGACTATCAGGATATGTTAGATTATGGGAGAAAGGAAGAATTAATGCAACCCCCAATGTAAAAGTCGTTCATGAAACTCCTTCCACTGCGGTGGTAGATGGAGATGGCGGACTGGGGTTAGTAGTAGCCCCTTTTGCAATGAAAGTAGCTATAGAAAAAGCCAAAATAGCAGGCACGGGTTGGGTTTCAGTCAAAAACTCTAATCACTACGGAATTGCAGGCTATCACGCGATGCAAGCTTTGGAGCATGATATGATCGGCATCTCACTTACCAACGCAAGTCCTTTGGTTGCTCCTACTTTTTCCCAGGAGAGATTATTAGGCACCAATCCCATTTCCGTTGCCATTCCAGCAAAAAACCAACCGGCATTTGTGGCAGATATGGCTACCACCACGGCTGCAAATGGCAAGCTTGAAATCCTTCAAAGAAAAGGAATGGATACTCCTACAGGCTGGGTTCAAGACAAAGATGGCAATCCCACCACCTCAGCAACTGGCGTGAAAGAAGGAGGAGCATTACTTCCTTTGGGTGGAGACCGAGAACATGGGTCTCATAAAGGGTATGCATTAGGTTCTATAGTGGATATTTTTTCGGCAGTTTTATCTGGCGCCAATTATGGTCCTTGGGTCCCTCCATTTGTTGCTTTTTTAGATCCAGACCCTAATCCGGTAGGAGAAGGAATAGGCCATTTCTTTGGTGCTATGCGCGTGGATGCTTTCCGTCCGGCTGATGAATTCAAAGCTCACATGGACAATTGGATTAGTCGCTTTAGAGAGGCAAAACCAACTCCTGGAAATGAAAAAGTTTTGATACCAGGAGATCCTGAGCGGGAATTGGAAACAATCAGAATGAAAGAAGGAATCCCATTGCTAGACCCGGTAGTAAAAGATTTAACTGAATTAGGGGAAAGATTTGGAGTGAAGTTCTGATTTCAGACTCGAAAGTAAAACAACTAGTAATCAAATAGAATTTGGTAACAGGTTAGCTTTTCAAGTTAGTGATGAGTAAATTTTGCATTTACTACTAACTCTTATGTCCCTTTCTCTACTCACTTCGCGTCCTTCTTTCGAAGAAAACCCAAAACTTGCAAAAGCTTTTCATAATCTGAGTACACTTTTGAAGGCAATTGAAGAAAAAGAAATCCCCGATTCAATTGAATCCCAGCTTAATGAAATTATCGCTGGGGTAAACGAATTCAGAGGAACAGATCCACAGTTAATCAAGCAGATGAAGGCTGCACAAACATCTATTTTAAAACTGCTAGAAAAAGAACTGGGGATTGTTCCCAAAAACCATTATCAAACTCAATGGCTTGCTTTAGGCATGGCAGTCTTCGGAATTCCAATGGGTGTTGCGTTTGGAATGTCTTTAGGAAATCTGGCCTTTTTGGGAATAGGGTTACCCATTGGAATAGCTATTGGAATTGCAGTGGGAAACCAAAAAGACAAGGAGGCGGCTGAAAATGGAAAGCAGCTAGACTGGCAAGCTAAATAGTTTTAGAATTTCGATATTTAGTTCCTTCCATTTTTTGAAACCCCCTTCGGTTTATCAATGACACCATGCACCATCATTTATTTCACTTGCCAAAATTCTTGCTTTTTGTAAATTCAAAACCTTAAACCCTCAAATCATAACTTATGAATCCCCTGAATCGAAGAGAATTTTTAAAAGGAAGTACTGCCCTCATGTCACTTGCTAGCTTTGGACTGCTAGGAATGGACTTTAAAGATCGGGAAGGCCCTTTGCAAGTTGCGCTGATTGGTACAGGCTGGTATGGTAAGTCTGACCTCTTTCGATTGATTCAAGTGGCTGATGTGGAAGTTGTCGCGCTATGTGATGTGGACTCCAAGCAGTTGGAAGAAGCTGGCAAACTGGTAGCAACCCGTCAGAAATCAGGTAAAGTACCTGCACTTTACGAAGATTATAAAGAACTTCTTGCGAAAGAGAAACCAGAATATGTTTTAGTTGGGACACCAGATCATTGGCATGCCTTGATAGCCATAGAAGCTGTTAAAAGTGGAGCACATGTTTATTTGCAAAAGCCGATTTCCGTAGATGTCATTGAAGGTGAGGCAATTTTGGCAGCAGCCAGAAAATACGACCGAAAGGTACAAATCGGTACTCAGCGTAGAAGTACTCCCCATTTGGTTCAGGCAAAGAAAGAAATTATTGATTCCGGAAAATTGGGTAAAATCTCCCATGCGGAAGTTTGCTGCTATTACCATATGCGAAACAGCAGTCATCCAGATGTCATCCCTGTTCCGGAAAACATCAATTATGACTTCTGGGCAGGACCAGCACCTAAGCTGCCCTACCGTGGAATCTTACATAGAGGATGGAGAGCATTTATGGAATATGGAAATGGTATCGTCGGAGACATGTGTGTGCATATGCTGGATGCTGTAAGATGGATGCTTGATTTAGGCTGGCCCGTACAAGTATCTTCCACAGGAGGGATTTATGTTGATAAAGATTCCATTGCTAATATCTCAGATACACAAACTGCCATTTTTGAATTTGATGAAATCAATGTGGTTTGGCAACATAGAACTTGGGGAAATCCTGTGGATAAAGATTACCCTTGGGCATTTAAAATTTATGGTGAAAACGGGACTCTTGCAGGTAGTCCGATGCGGGCCGATTTTTATCCGGAAGGCAGAAACAATGGAGAGCCTATTCATTATCCAGTGGTGTTAGAGAAGGAGCAATTCCCGGAGGATGTCACCGAGAAGGATATAGAAATCCATGCCGCTCCAGCTACCCGAGAACAGTTGAAAGACTGGCTTCAAGCAATTGATAATGATACCCTGCCAGTTGCTGATGTTCTCCAAGGACATATTTCCACTGCTTCATGCATTTTAGCAAATATGTCCATGGAATTAGGAGGTAGAGCCTTGAAGTATGACCCCAAAACCATGACTATCGTTGGTGATCAAGAGGCGACATCTCTTTTAAGAAGGCCATATCGAGATGGATATATTCATCCTGAACCAGATCAAGTCTAAAAAACTGATTGTTGCTTCATTTACAAATAGTATAAGAATTACCGAAATACATCTTAGCCCATTACAATATTTCTATTTGCTAAGGTTTTGGGTTTTTGTATCTTAAGCGTTACAATAAACCTAAACCCCCAATCAATGAATGCTCTTAACCGCAGAGATTTTCTCAAAGGCTCTTCTGCCTTAGCCACCCTTGCAAGTTTTGGATTATTAGGGATGGATTTCAAAGACCGTGAAGGTCCTATTCAAGTTGCCTTAATCGGCGCTGGATGGTATGGCAAATCTGACCTTTTCCGTCTAATCCAAGTGGCAGATGTAGAAGTGGTAGGCCTATGTGACCCCGATAAAAATATGCTAAAGGAAGCAGGCGACTTAGTAGCTACTAGACAGAAATCTGGTAAAGTCCCTGCACTCTATGAAAACTACAAAGAGCTTCTGGATAAAGAAAAACCGGAATTTGTTTTGATCGGATCTCCTGATCACTGGCATGCTCTTCAATGCATTGACGCCCTTAAAGCTGGAGCACATGTCTACGTTCAAAAACCAATCTCCGTAGATGTGATCGAAGGTGAAGCGATGGTTGCTGCTGCTAGAAAATATGGCAAGAAAGTCCAAGTAGGAACTCAAAGAAAAAGCACACCCCATTTGATTGAAGCCAAAGAACAAATCATTGACACGAATAAACTGGGTAAAATCTCTCATGCAGAAGTTTGCTGTTATTATCATATGAGAGCCAATGGCAACCCTCCGGTTGAACCCGTTCCTGATTTCTTGAATTACGATCTTTGGACGGGTCCCGCACCACTTAGACCCTATGATGGACTCCCACATAGACGATGGTGGAGAACATTTATAGAATATGGAAATGGTATTACCGGGGATATGTGTGTCCATATGTTAGACACAGTTCGATGGATGTTAAAATTGGGTTGGCCAACTCAAATCACATCCACGGGAGGTATTTATGTGCAAAAAGACGGAAAATCGAATATTTCAGATACTCAAACTGCCATTTTTGAATACCCAGAACTCAATGTGGTATGGCAACACAGAACATGGGGCAACCCAGTAGATCCTGATTACCCTTGGGCTTTTAAAATCTTTGGAGAAAAAGGAATGCTTGCTGGTAGCACCATGCAAGCTGATTTTCATCCATATGGTGATGGCGAGAGCATCCATTTTGACTGCTTGTTTGAGCGAGAAAAATATCCAGAAGATGTCACTGAAAAAGACATAGAGCTAAATGCAGCTCCTGCTACTCGACTCCATATGAGAGACTGGCTTAAATCTATTGATCAAGACACTTTACCTGTCGCGGATATTGAGGAAGGGCATATTTCTACTGCTTCTTGTATTCTTGCCAACATTTCAATGGACTTGGGTGGTAGAGCTTTGAAATACGACCCTGCCAGCATGACTGTAGTGGGAGATTCAGAGGCAACAGAAAGGTTAAAAAGACCTTACCGAGAAGGTTATACTCACCCCGACCCGAATCAGGTTTAAACAATAAAAATCTATCTTAAAACCGAGTCTCATTTTTTTGGGGCTCGGTTTATTTTTTACTGAGATTCACAATAAATTGGCTTAAAGATTAAGCAAACCATGATTCATATCACTTCAGCCTCCACAAAAGAATTAAAAGAAGTACAAAACTTGGCCCATCATACATGGCCTGATACGTTTGGAGATATTCTCAGTCCAGAGCAAATCGAGTATATGCTAAATTGGATGTATTCTTTGGAAACTCTTGAGAAACAGCAAAAAAATGGACATATATTTCTTTTAGCAAAAGAAAAAGATGAATGCCTAGGGTTTGCTGGAATCGAGCCCAATCAAACCCCTGGACAAACAAAAATCCATAAAATCTATATTCTTCCCACTGCTCAAGGAAAAGGTATTGGAAAGAAATTGATTCAAGCGATTAAAGAAATTGCATTAGCGAATAATCAATCGAGTCTTTTACTGAATGTCAACAAGTATAACAAAGGAGCGATTTCCTTTTATGAGTATTTGGGTTTCGTAAATATCAAAGAGGAAGTAATTGATATTGGGAATGGTTATGTAATGGATGATTATGTGTTTGAGATGAAGCTTTGAAAATCCAACCTTTGAGGTGTTATTTCGAAGGAGGAACAGCTTGTCCCGATTTATCGGGAACTGAGAAACCTCCTCGAAGGTTTAATTCTGCAAATCAAAACCTTCGAGGTTTGGAAAACCTCGAAGGTTATCTAGGATCGTTTCCCAAAGCACCAAACCATTTGCTGGGGCTGGGGGAAGCTTTTCAAATCTATCAGAAGACTCGAATCGAGCCTCAATTTCCGACAAATCCATTTCTCCCTTTCCAATTTGCCAGAGTGCAGACATCATCATGCGAACTTGGTGATGCAAAAATCCTGTTCCGGTGATTTGGAAGTAATAAATCTTATGAGGAAAATACTGACCCATAAATTCATTTGAATCACATATTTCAGCTGATAGAACTTCTCGGTTATAATCTGTTTTATTTTCTGAAGGCTTGCAAAAGCTCTTAAAATCATGCTTACCAATGAATGATTTACAAGCTTCATTCATCGCTTCCCAGTTCAGTTCTTCTGATGCATTCACCATAAAAGCTGAGGCGAAGGGATGAAAATCAGAAGAATTTGAAAAATAGTATCGGTAGGTTTTCTTTTTAACTGACTGGATCAAATTGAATGTAGTCGACACCTCCTTGACCGAATTCAGGTGAATATCCTGTGGCAGATGCTCATTGAATTGAGGCAAAAGCAAATCCATCTCTACTTCATCCCGAAGAAAAACCTGCACGAAACCTCCTACACAAGATACTCCAGAATCCGTCCGACTGGCTCCGATCAACGAGAAATCTTCATGCCCCAACACATGTCTTAAAACTCGTTCCAATCGTCGTTGTACCGTTTGTTGGTTGGGTTGAGGTGCCCAGCCTTTGTATCGGGCTCCATAGTACGATATAGAAAAAAGGTAAGAATATGGGCGAGACTGCAAATTGATGGGGTTTACTAGTTGAAATTCTTCCCAATTTCGCTTAAATCCATCAAGTACTCAAAACTTGAACTCAATTATGAATTACAGGTTGAGTCCAAGCTGTTTCAGTATCTCCTATCTGATATGGGTTTTCTTTGGGTTTGGAGGAAATAATTTTCGCCCGCACATACATATCATCGTCTTCAAACGTATATGAACCTCTATCCCCTTCCAGTTCTTTTAAGAGAATTCCGCTTTCCCCTGGGTTGGATTTTTTGGTACCAAAAAACTGTATGGAATAACTAACTCCACTTTCTGGTTGAACGGAAACAGATAAGGTTTCCCCATCAAAATCAATCTCATTCATCGTCACTCCTGTGGTCGAGTAAAAATCTCCTTTTTCCATTGCTTCGATTAATGAAGCCGGGTCTAAGCTTTCCGATAAAACCATCACCCATCCTCGGCCTGGGTTACTGCTATTTTGATCAAACACATGATAATTATGTGCATCGTCGACTGCCAAACCATAAAGCAATGGCTTTCCTGCTTCTAAATAGGCTGCTTGAACTTTATCCCAAAGCACTTCCATACTAGGGCGAAGAGAATCTCCGTAATTATTCACTTGAGGATGACCGTTATAGACTTCAAAAAATCGCTCACCATCTAATTCAATCATATCTTCAGGAGTGATCGCCCAGACAAAGTTCGGATGATTGATGTGCAAAAACATAGGTACGCCAGTTGAATCCCGCTGAGCCTTCACTCTGTCTAAGCCATTTTGTAAGATCTCAGGAATGGAATTCCCTCCTTCCGCCGGAATCAATTTCTGAATATTGGTCACATTCATATGAAGTGGCTTTTTCTCAAAACTCTCTGTTAACTCCTGAGATTGAATGATCAAAAACTCACCTTCTTCCTCAAACATCGGAGCGTATTCAGCCAAAGTTTTCAACTTTACCTCAACTCTTCCCGCTGAATCTTCCCGATAAACGACTTGATCACCATATTTATCCAAGTACTTCTCAAAGCCCATTTCATGGGAAGGAGATTTCGGAATCAATTTCCATTTTTCGCCAACTGCCAAAGTGTTGTGATCCGATAGCACCACAAAATCATAATCATGAGACTTATACCAATCCATAATCATTTCTGGATAATCATCCCCGTCCGACCAATAAGAATGTGTATGAAGATTGCCTTTGTACCATTTTTTGGAAGGCTCCTCACTTTTATCTGATGATTTACAAGAACCAAAACTTAAAAAAATTAGAACAAAAATGAGAGGAAGATATTTCATGGCACATAATGTTTAGAGTAAACCAAATATAACATGCTTATGCAAATGAAAGGTTAGCTCAAGATTATCATAGTTATAGGACACAAAAAAACCACCCCATTTCTAAGGTGGTTTTTTGATGAAATTCGAGATTACAAATCTCGAACAGCTCAGTTATATATAGTTTAGCTTAAGCCAAAATCTTCGCAGCTAGCCAGTCGCCAACTTCAGAAGTTTTGTAAGAAGGTCCACCATCTGCTATATCTTCGGTCACATATCCTTCAGATAGAGATTGGTTTACTACATCAGAGATCAATTGAGCTTCTTCTTTCAAGTCGAAAGCATAATCAAACATCATTGCTGCTGATAGAACTGTAGCCAATGGATTGGCAATGTCTTTTCCAGCTGCCTGAGGATAAGATCCGTGAATTGGTTCAAACAATTTAACAGAAGTTCCCAAAGAGGCTGATGGCATCAAGCCCATAGAACCTGAAATTACAGAAGCCTCATCTGTCAAGATATCTCCGAACAAGTTTTCGGTAATCAACACATCGTAAGCTTTTGGCCACTGAATCAATCGCATCGCTACCGCATCCACAAATTCATACTCAACCTTCACATCTGGATATTCAGGCGCAAGTTCTTGTACTGTTTCTCTCCAAAGTCTGGAAGTAGCCATTACATTTGCTTTGTCTACACAAGTAAGGAGTTTTCTTCTTTTTTGCGCAGCTTCAAAGCCCATTCTAGCAAGGCGGGTAATCTCTTCCTTGCTATACATATTGGTGTCAAAAGCCTTGGTTCCTTGCTCGTTTCTTCCTCTAGGTTCACCGAAATAAACTCCACCAGTCAATTCTCTGAAGAAAACAAAATCCACCCCTTCTACTCTATCCAATTTCAAAGGTGATTTATGCACCAAAGAAGGAAAAGTGAATGTAGGTCTTACGTTAGCAAATAAGCCCAACTTTTGTCTCATCAATAGCAATCCTTGCTCAGGACGTACTTTTGCTTTTGGGTCATTATCATACTTTGGGTCACCAATCGCACCAAACAATACTGCATCAGATGCAGCTGCTATTTCATGGGTAGCATCTGGATAAGGTTCTCCGGTCGCATCTATGGCTGTGGCACCTACTACACCTTCGGTGAAAGTGATTTGATGTCCAAATTTTTGCCCTATGGCTTTAACTACTTTTACTGCTTGGTCTATTACTTCTGGGCCGATGCCGTCACCCGGCAACAGCGCGATATTCATTTCCATAGAATTTTGATTCTTCTTGGGTGGGTATTTGATTAAAAGATTCGACAATGTTCAGCATTTTCTCTGTGGCCATCATCGCTGCCACTGTTTGATCGGCATCAAGGCCTTTCGTTTTAAATATCTTTCCAAAATCCCAGGTAATCACCGTTTCCACGAATGCGTCGGTTTTACCACCTGGAGGTATGGATACATGATAATCAATCAATTTTGGAAGCTCTTTTTTCTGAGACTTATAAATTTTCCGAAGAGCACGCATAAAGGAATCGTATTGCCCATCACCTGTGGCTATGGCATCATACATTTTTCCATAAATATTCATTTTGAGTTGAACCGTTGGCTTCAATCCCTTCGAATGTGTCATGTGATACCCTTCGATCTGAATATTTTTTGAAATAGAATTATTCTGGAGAACATCTGAAATAATATAAGGAAGGTCTTCTGTAGTGACTCTCTCTTTCTTATCTCCTAGTTCAATAATCCGCTGCGTTACTTTCGTTAGCTCATCCTTCTCTAAAGAAATCCCGAGCTCTTCCAGATTTTTGACAATATTCGCTTTACCGGAAGTCTTGCCCAAGGCATATTTCCTCTCCCTTCCAAATCTCTCTGGAAGAAGATCATTGAAATACAGGTTTTTCTTATTGTCTCCGTCCGCATGAATTCCTGCAGTCTGGGTAAATACATTCTCTCCAACCACCGGTTTATTAGCCGGAATATGTTGACCTGAAAACTGTTCTACCAACTTACTGACACGGTATATTTTCTGCTCTTGAACATTGATTTCAAACTTGGTAAAATCCTTGATCACAGCAATAACTGACTCCAATGGTGCATTCCCTGCTCGTTCACCCAATCCATTGATGGTGGTATGAATACCAGAAGCTCCATTTAGAATCGCCTCCATGACATTTGCTACAGAAAGATCGTAATCATTATGGGCATGGAAATCAAAATGAACAGAAGGATACTTTTCAGAAATATCCAGCAAAAACGCTTTTGTTTCTTCTGGCGAAAGTAAACCTAAAGTATCGGGGAGCATGATTCTTTTGATAGGCTTCTCTGAAAGAAACTGAATCAGATCCATCGTGTATTCTGGGGAATTACGCATCCCATTACTCCAGTCCTCGAGATAGATATTTACATCTATTCCATTTTCCTGGGCATGAGCAATACTTTTTGCAATATCCGAGAAATGCTCCTCTTTAGTTTTTCTAAGTTGATGGGTCAGATGATTAAGCGATCCTTTGGTTAGCAAATTCATCACTTTGGCACCTGCTTTTAGCAGCCAATTGACCGAGGAAGGAGTATCTACAAAACCCAATACTTCTACCCGATCCAAATAACCTTTCTCTGCTGCCCAATGGGTGATTTTCTGAACACCTTCAAGCTCACCATCAGAAACGCGAGCTGAAGCCACCTCGATACGATCTACTCGGAGTTCCTCCAAAAGTAGCTTTGCTATCTGAAGCTTTTCAGAAGGCAAAAAGGAAACACCTGAGGTCTGTTCTCCATCCCTCAAGGTTGTATCCATTATTTCTATGCGTCTCTGATTATTCATCAAAATTTATCTTGTTTTTTCAAACTGATCGATCTCAGATTCCATGCTTAGCAAGTAATCGATATCATCAAAGCCATTTTGCATATTGTCCTTTTTATAGGAATTGATGTCAAATGACTCAGACTCTCCAGTAGAAAGTAAAGTAATAGTTTGAGCGGGTATGCTCACTTCGATTTCTGTTGAAGGATCTTCAGTGATTGCGTTCAATAATTTATCTGCAAATTCTGGAGTTACTGTCACTGGCAATACCCCGATATTAAGACAGTTGTTTTTGAAAATATCTGCGAAGAAGCTGGAAACTACACATCTGAATCCATAATCGTAGATAGCCCAAACAGCGTGCTCCCTACTGGAACCAGAACCAAAGTTCTTTCCTGCAACTAATATTTTTCCTGTATAAGTTGGATCATTCAGTACGAAATCCTTTTTAGGATTTCCCTCTACATCGTATCTCCAATCACGGAAAAGGTTGTCACCAAACCCCTCACGCTCAGTAGCCTTCAGGAAACGAGCTGGGATAATCTGGTCTGTATCTACATTTTCGGAGGGAAGCGGTACTGCCCTACTTTTCAAAACGGTGAATTTATCGTAAGCCATTTTTTAATTAGTTCAAAGGTTGGAAAAATGGAAAGTTGAAAGGTTTGATCTGTGCAAACTCTGACTCCCCATTTCTGACTTCGTATTTTTAATTTTGAAACACTTCTCTTGGATCGGTGATCACTCCGGTTACTGCCACTGCTGCCACTGTCAATGGTGAGGCTAGCATCGTTCTGGCACCCGGACCCTGTCTTCCTTCAAAGTTTCTATTCGAAGTTGATACTGCGTATTTCCCAGCGGGAATTTTATCGTCATTCATTGCCAAGCAAGCAGAACAACCAGGTTGTCTCAATTCAAACCCAGCATCTTCCAAGATTTTCACAAGACCTTCTTCTTGAGCCATTTTCTCCACCTCTTTTGATCCTGGTACTATCCAAGCGGTAATATTATCCGCTTTTTTATGACCTTTCACAAATTGAGCTACTGATCTAATATCTTCGATTCGTCCATTGGTACAAGAACCCACAAAGACATAATCAACTTTTTTACCTGAAACTGGTTCTCCAGGAGCAAAGCCCATGTAGTCCAATGATTTCAAATAAGATGATTTATTACTTCCTTCCATTCCATCCGTAGAAGGGATGTTACCTTTTACTTTGATTCCCATTCCTGGGTTGGTTCCATAAGTAATCATCGGCTCGATGTCGGCTGCATCAAATTCATATTCCTTGTCAAAGACAGCTCCGTCATCAGTTTTAAGCTGTGACCATTCCTCCACAACTTTATCCCATTCTTCACCTACAGGAGAATATTGTTTTCCTTTTAAATAATTAAAGGTTGTCTCATCCGGAGCAATCAAACCACCTCTAGCGCCCATCTCGATGGACATATTACAGATGGTCATTCTTGCTTCCATAGAAAGACTTTGGATAGCAGATCCTGCATATTCCACAAAATAGCCTGTAGCTCCAGCTGCAGAAATTTTTGCGATGATATAGAGAATAATATCTTTTGAAGTCACACCACTGCTCAAATCACCATTTACAGTGATTCGCATTTTCTTTGGCTTGGATTGCATGATACACTGAGTGGCCAATACCATTTCCACTTCTGAGGTACCAATTCCAAAAGCAATAGCTCCGAAAGCACCGTGGGTAGAGGTATGGCTATCTCCACAAACAATAGTCATTCCTGGTTGGGTAATCCCTAGCTCGGGACCAATCACGTGAACAATCCCATGATGAGCAGACCCAAGGTCATGCAGTTCAATCCCGTATTTATTACAGTTTTCGCGAAGCCTTTCAACTTGCATACGCGAAAGTTTATCCTTGATCGTTTGATCCTGGTCTACAGTAGGAACATTATGATCCGGTGTAGCGACAGTTCGATGAGGGTATTTTACAGAAACACCTCTTTTTTCAAGGTTAAGGAATGCAACTGGTGATGTCACTTCATGGATAAAATGCTTATCTATAAAGAACACATCAGGACCAGAAGGTACAGACCGCACTACGTGCGCATCCCATATTTTATCAAATAATGTTGTCTTTTCCATGATTTTATGCAGTCGTATATTCTTTGACTGGTATTTTGTTTAGCGCATCAACGAATGCCTGAGCGGAGGCAAGGACAATATCTGTATTGGACGAAAATCCATAGTAAGGCTTTTCTCCCATGATTAGTCGCATGTGAACTTTTGCGACATCATCACTTCCGTGGGTGATGGCCTGAATAAGGAATTCTTCTAGATCCACTTGAGGTTTCACTATTTTTTCAATCGCTTTCAGAACTGCATCAACAGGTCCATTCCCACTGGAAACAGCCTGATGAGCTTCCTCACCAATTGTCAAAGAAACCTTTGCTTGAATCTCACCATTGGAAGAGTAAGAAACTTCGCCCAATTCTATAAAGTTGGACTCATCCATATACTTACCTACCAAGCCCATCAAATCTTTTCTTCCGATATCTCTTTTGCTATCTGCCAAAATCAAAAATGCTTCGTAAACTTCTCTCAAAGCATCTCCTTCCAATTCTACTCCTAAGGCATCCAAATGATGCTTCAAGGCAGCTCTTCCGGATCTAGCAGTCAGTACAATAGAAGACTCTTCTACTCCAACTTCTTTTGGATCAATGATTTCATAGTTCTCTCTATGCTTTAACACTCCATCCTGGTGAATTCCAGAACTGTGAGCAAAAGCATTTCTTCCCACAATCGCCTTATTAGGCTGTACGGGCATATTCATCAACTTAGAGACTAATCGACTTGTTTTGTAGATTCTTGGAGTTTGGATATCCGTATGAACAGGAATAGATTGATGACATTTAATCGCCATCACCACTTCTTCCATAGAAGTATTTCCAGCTCTCTCACCGATTCCGTTGATTGTAACTTCTACTTGACGAGCTCCTTGCTGAACACCCGCAACGGTATTGGCAGTAGCCATCCCTAAGTCATTATGGCAATGGGTAGAAATAATAGCCTTATCAATGTTAGGCACATTATTCTTTAAGTTGGCAACGATCCCACCATACTGTTCTGGCAAACAATAGCCAGTAGTATCAGGAATATTAACCACAGTGGCCCCAGCCTTAATAACCTCCTCTATAATTTTACAAAGGAAATCAGGTTCAGACCTACCGGCATCTTCTGCGTAAAATTCCACATCTTCTACAAACCTTTTTGCGTACTTGACAGCAGCGACTCCACGCCTGATAATATCATCAGGAGTTGACCTTAGTTTGTATTGAATATGATAAGGTGATACGCCGATTCCGGTATGGATTCGTCCTTTTTTGGCAAACTTGAGTGCTTGCGCTGCTACTTCGATATCTTTCTCAACGGCTCTCGAGAGGGCACAAATGATGGGATTTGAAACTGCCTTTGAAATTTCCACCACAGAATTAAAATCTCCTGGACTGGAAATTGGAAAGCCGGCTTCGATGATATCTACTCCCAGTTCTTCCAAAGCTTTCGCTACCACAATCTTTTCCTGGGTGTTTAACTGACATCCAGGAACTTGCTCCCCATCTCTTAGGGTTGTGTCAAATATCCATAGCTTTTCACTCATTATAATCGGGTTTTAGGTTTAATTGTTCTCTGGTCTCAATTGTCTGACGACAGCACCTGCTTGCCACATTTCAGAATCTCTCAATTCTTTCAATTCAGCTTCCAATTTAACTCTGTAATCCTCTTTAGAATTTGAGTCGATTGATTTTTGTGCTTCTTGACCAGTTTTCACACTATTATACAAATCTTCAAATACTGGCTTTGTAGCATCTCTAAAAGGCTTCCACCAGTCCAATGCTCCTCTTTGTGCAGTGGTAGAACAGTTGGCATACATCCAGTCCATTCCGTTCTCAGCTACTAATGGCATCAAGGATTGAGTCAATTCTTCTACTGTTTCATTGAACGCTTCAGAAGGAGTATGACCATTTGCTCTCAATACTTCATATTGTGCAGCAAAAATACCTTGGATAGCTCCCATCAAAGTTCCTCTTTCTCCAGTCAAATCTGAAGTTACTTCTCTATAGAAATCTGTTTCAAACAAATATCCTGATCCTACACCAATACCTAGAGCTACCACTCGATCTTTTGCATTCCCAGTAGCATCCTGATAAATAGCGTAAGAAGAATTAAGCCCTCTTCCTTCAACAAACATTCTTCTCAAAGATGTTCCCGAACCTTTAGGAGCAACCAAAATTACATCTACATCAGCAGGAGGAATAATACCTGTCTTGTCTTTATATGTCACACCAAAGCCATGAGAGAAATACAATGCTTTTCCTGGTGTTAAGTGTTTCTTTACTGTTGGCCAAAGGGCAATCTGACCCGCATCGGAAAGAAGGTATTGTAGAATGGTGCCTTTTTCACAGGCTTCTTCTAATTCAAACAAAGTCTCACCTGGCACCCATCCATCAGCAACAGCCTTGTCCCAAGTTTTAGAACCTTTTCTTTGACCTACAATTACATTGAAGCCGTTATCCTTTAAGTTTAATGCCTGACCTGGGCCCTGTACACCGTAACCTAGTACTGCGATTACTTCATCCTTCAGGACTTCTCTAGCTTTTTCCAAAGGAAACTCTTCTCTGGTAACTACATTTTCTTCTACTGATCCGAATTTTAATTTCATGTGCTTAGTAATTTGAATTTAAATGAACTACTCGGACTACAAATTCCGAATGATCCATTCCATGAGTTTATTATTTGTTTAATTTCTCATGAAATCTCCACAGCTTGGAAAATCACAGGATTCTCTTCGCCATCTCGATAACATAGGTTTATGATTTGATTTTTTTTATTTGACGTAACTATCAATGGTATGCATCCTTTTGGCAACAGCCACTCTTCCTGAGCGAGCAAATTCCAATAGGCCATAGCCTTTTAATATTTCCAGAAGTTCCTGAGTTTGTTCCTTATGTCCCGAAAGCTCTAAGACTACAAAATCTGGTTCCGCTGCAATAATCTTGGCATTATGCTGACGAATGATCTTCTCCAATCCTCCATCCAATCTGGAAACTGGAATTTTATAGAGTGCTATCTCCTGATAAACAACTCCTTCATCTTCATGATAAAATGCTTTGATTACATCGATTACTTTTTCAATCTGATTCACCAGTTGAATTACCGTGTCTTCATTTGCGGTAACCTCAATAGTAATTCTATGGACTCCATCAATTCTGCTTTCAGAGGCAGTTAACGCATCGATATTGATCCCTCTTCTGGTGAAGATAATTGTGATGCGATTGAGAATACCGATGAAATTTTCGGTAATCACAAAAATTGTGTAACGTTTCATTGGCCTTAATTAACTAAGTCTAACCTCTTCTACAGAACATCCCGTTGCTATCATTGGGAATACATTATCTTCTTTTTCCACGACTACCTCCAAGAAATAGGGGCCATCATGAATCAGCATATCTTCTATCGCCTCGTTAAGATCCGTTCTATCATCAACACGTTGTGATTTGATACCATAAGCCTGGGCAATCTTGACAAACTCAGGATTATCCAATTCGGTAAAGGAATATCGCTTATCAAAGAACATCTGCTGCCATTGTCTTACCATCCCTAGGTAATTATTATTCAGCAAAATGATTTTAACCGGAGCTTTGGTTTGCATGATCGTTCCAAGTTCTTGGATCGTCATCTGAATTCCTCCATCTCCTACCACACAGATCACTTGTCTAGAGTAATCAAATAACTGTGCGCCTAAGGCTGCTGGCAAAGCAAATCCCATCGTTCCTAATCCACCAGAAGTCACTTGAGTTCTAGACTTTTTGTAATTGAAATATCTCCAGGCGATCATCTGGTGCTGTCCTACGTCTGTTACCAATATCGCATCATCTGCTTTGTATTGATTGACATTATGAATGACTTCACCCATGGTCAACCCTACCTTCGTAGGAGTGATATCATGCTGGACAACCGCTTCATTTTCTTCTCTTTCCAATTCTCTGAAACGCTCCATCCATTCATCATGACCCTTTTTAGTCACTGCCTCAGTCAATAATGACAAGCTATCCTTACAATCTCCCAATACAGAGTGATGGCATCGAATAGTTTTATTGATTTCTGCAGCATCCAATTCCAAATGGATGATCTTAGCCTGCTTGGCATATCGCTTGACATCACCAGTCACCCGGTCATCAAATCGCATCCCAATAGCTATCAAAACATCACAGTGATTTGTCAATACATTGGGAGCATAATTGCCATGCATACCCAGTTTCCCAACATAATTTGGGTGATCCTGAGATAAAGCTCCTGAACCTAATAAAGTGGAAGCAGCTGGTATCCCAGTCTTATCCAGGAATGCTTTGAATTCAGCTTCTGCTTTCCCCAAAACTACTCCCTGACCAAATAAAATATAAGGCCTTTCTGCTGCGTCAATCATCTCGGCAGCTTTTTGAATATCTGATTTATTAATCTCGATTTTCGTCTTATAGGATCTGAATCCTAAACAAGGCACATAGTTAAATTCACCAAAATCTGTTTGTGCATCCTTGGTAATATCAACAAGTACTGGCCCTGGTCTTCCTGACCTTGCAATAAAAAACGCTTTTGCCAATGCAGGAGCAATCTCATCTACAGACCTCACCTGGATATTCCACTTGGTACATGGCATAGACATTCCCACTACATCAGTTTCCTGAAAGGCGTCAGTCCCCAATAAATGAGAAGCTACCTGTCCAGTGACGCAAACCAAAGGAGTACTATCAATCAATGCATCTGCTAGACCAGTAATCAGGTTAGTTGCTCCAGGACCGGAAGTAGCTAGGCAGACCCCGACTTTTCCAGATACTCTCGCATAGCCCTGAGCAGCATGAATTGCTCCTTGCTCATGGCGTGTTAAGACGTGTTTGATTTGATCATGGTAATCATATAGTGCATCATACACTGGCATAATTGCCCCTCCGGGATATCCGAAAATAATTTCGGCATTCTCCTCTATGAGTGTTCTGACTACGATATCGGCTCCTCGGATCATCAAGTCTTTCATAGGCTTAGAATTTATCTGTCACGCAACCTTCAGATGCAGTGGCAACAAGTTTATTGTATTTTTTCAAAGTCCCTTGCAAATCAGAAATTTCTTTTCGTTTCCAAGTTTTCTTTCTTTCTTCAAACTCCTCTTCAGAAATCGCAACGCTCAGCTGTAAGTTATCAGCATCTATCGTGATGATATCTCCATTTCTGACCAATCCGATAGGTCCTCCGCTAAACGCTTCTGGTGTAACGTGCCCTACCACAAATCCGTGTGTTCCTCCGGAAAATCTTCCATCAGTAATTAAGGCAACGTCTGATCCTAAACCAGCTCCTATAATCATAGAAGTAGGCTTCAACATTTCAGGCATTCCTGGACCACCTTTGGGTCCGATATTTCGAATGACAATAACTTCACCCTTCTCAATTTTATGATCTCTGATAGCATCATTGGCATCCTGCTCTGAGTCAAAAACATGTGCAGGTCCTGTAAAAGAACTTCCTTCTTTACCTGTAATTTTGGCAACCGCTCCTTCTGGAGCAAGATTTCCTGAAAGCACACATAAATGACCCGTTGCTTTTATCGGCGTTTCCAAAGGATGAATAACATTCACCATCGATGGAGTCACAGGTTCAATATTCTCAAGGTTTTCTGCAACCGTCTTTCCAGTCACAGTTAAGCAATCTCCATGAATGAACCCATTCTGCAACATATACTTCATAAAGGCAGGAAGTCCACCTTGTTCGTGAAGGTCTTCCATCATGAATTTTCCAGAAGGTTTGAAATCACCAATCATTGGAGTTTTTGCATTGATTGCTTTAAAATCCTCAATGGTAAAATCTACACCGGCAGTTCGGGCGATCGCAATGATATGCATTACCGCATTGGTACTACCACCTAAGGCAATTGCTACGGTTACTGCATTTTCAATACTTTTTCTAGTGATGATATCACTAGGTTTCAAATCCTTTTCTAAAAGGATTCTCATATATTTATTCACTTCTCCACACTCCCTCAATTTTTCTGGAGAGTTTGCCGGATAAGAAGAGGAGTAAGGCAATGACATTCCCATCGCTTCAATTGCTGAAGACATGGTATTGGCAGTATACATACCTCCACAAGCTCCTTTTCCTGGACATGCGTTTCTGATGACACCATCATAATCTTCATCAGAAATGTTTCCATTCACTCGCTTTCCAAAGGCTTCAAATGCCGAAACGATATTTAGCTTTTCTCCCTTATAATGTCCAGAGGCTATCGTTCCTCCATACACCAAAATAGAAGGTCTGTTAGTACGGATCATCCCCATCAATGCACCAGGCATATTCTTGTCACATCCTGCAACAGAAATACAAGCATCAAATGAATGCCCTATGATAAAAGACTCTATAGAATCAGCAATTATCTCCCTAGAAACCAGTGAATAACGCATCCCCAAGGTTCCCATCGTGGTTCCGTCAGAAATACCAATGGTATTAAAAACTAAACCGGTCAGATCTTGCTCTTGTGAAGAAGCTTTGATCAGACCGGCAAAGTCGTTCAAATGCATATTGCAGGGATTACTTTCATAGCCGCAACTCGCTATCCCTACAAATGGCTGTTTCATCTTTTTATCGCTCATTCCGGTGGCATACAACATAGCCATCCCAGCCGGATGCTCCGAATTGTCGCTGATTTCCCAACTGTGTTTTTTCAGGGTCATAATAGAGTGTAAAAAAAAGTGCCTCAGGTTTAGTGAGGCACTTAAGATTTGTATAGTTTTTTATAAATAGTCTAGTGCCTCACCTTTAACATCCAATGAGAATAATTAAGCTTAGCAAAATGACTACTTGATACATTTTTATGTCGTTTTTTTGTGTATTCGATATGAACTACATGACAAACTTAAAACCGAATTTTCAGACTTACAATATTTAATTTTACCATCAAGCCTATAGCTAGAAATTTTCTATAGGTAAAATTAAATTTTTTAAACTTTAATATGGCTAAACACCTCTATCACCCCGTTTTTAAGGAAATAGATTTGTCATTTTTTCAATTTTCGAAATTTTGTACTGATTTCAATATTTCGTGAAAAATTCAAAAAAAATTAACTCTTATCAAATGAATTCAATTAAAACCTCTCATTTTTTTAATAAAAGGCCTAATTCGACAGATTTTTAAAATAAAACCTTTGTCTGCTTTTATCATTATGCACTATTTTTGGATAAACCCTCATACTACATGATTTGCTTTCCAAACGCTAAAATCAACCTAGGATTACAGATTACTTCTAAGAGAAGTGACGGCTTCCATAATATAGAGAGCTGCTTTTACCCCATCCCTTTGTTTGATGCATTGGAAATTATCACACATCCTAAAAAGTCCATCTTTCAAAGCACTGGGCTACCGATCCCCGGAGATCAAAAGGATAACCTGATCAATAAAGCATATCAACTTTTAAAGAAAGATTTCCCAAACCTTCCTCAAGTTCAAATTCATTTGCATAAAAACATTCCAATGGGTGCAGGATTGGGTGGAGGATCAGCAGACGCTGCTTTTGCTTTGAATACTATGAACAATCTATTTGATCTGATTCTAGACGATTTCTTTTTAGAAGAGTACGCTCTGAAATTGGGGAGTGATTGTCCATTCTTTATTGAAAACAAACCTAAAATCGCAACAGGAAGAGGTGAAATCCTAGAAGACATAGCTATCAATCTTGAAGGAAAGTACCTTTTACTCATTAATCCTGGAATTCATATTGGCACCAAAGAAGCCTATGCAGGTATCAAGCCTAAAAAATCGGAGATTGCTTTGAAAGAGGTTTTGAAGGATACTTCCAGATGGAAAGCAGAATTGAAAAACGATTTTGAACCGAGTATTTTTGAGAATCATCCTGAGATTGCTGAAGTCAAAAATCAGCTTTATCAAATGGGAGCTTTTTATGCCTCCATGTCCGGCTCAGGTTCCACTGTTTTTGGACTTTTTGAGCAAAAGCCGGAGAAGATAAAATGGAATTCCTCCTATTTCCAATTTATTGCAAGGCTTTAAGTCACTAGAAATAAATAGGTTAATTGTATTTTTAAAACGAATTTGTATTTTATATTTGTAAATCATAAATATGAAATACAATGGCGACATTCACTAGTACACTTCCCGACGAGCTCCTTCAGAGGCTAGCTGATTATGCGAAGAAGCTTTCTCTTCCCAAAAATAAATTGATGGAGAATGCGCTTGACCTTTATCTAGAACATCTGAAAAGAGCTGAATACATCAAATCCTATAAGCAAGCAGCACAGGATGAAGACATACTTTTGGTAGCAGAAGAAGGCATGGACTCATATCTTAAGCAAATCGAAGATGAAGCAGGGTGAGATCTGGATGTCTGATCTGAATCCATCGGTAGGATCGGAACAAGCTGGAAGAAGACCGGTAGTCATCTTAAGTGGAAACTTGATGAATAAATTTCTCCAAGTGGTTATCACTGCTCCTTTGACTACCAAAATCAAAAACTATCAAGGAAATCCAATTTTGAAACCATCTACCAAAAACGGGCTGAAACTGGAGTCTGAACTCTTGGTTTTTCATATTCGATCGATATCCAAAAAAAGGTTGATCGAAAAAGTAGGCGAGATTTCCAGTGATGAATTGAAAATAGCTCTAACCACCTTACAAGACATCACAACACTATAAAATTTCAACCAAGCGGCCGCACAGGTTTTCTTCTGCGATTAAAATAATTGATCACTGGGTACGATAGCACTGACACCAGAATGATAGCTGTGCCTAAATAAAACTGAGGCGTCATTTTTTCACTTTCTCCGAAAATCAAAACCGCCAACACAATCCCATAAACGGGTTCAAGATTAATTGTCAGGTTGATAGAGAAAACGGTTAGCCGCTTCATCAGATCTACCGAAACAGAGAATGCATAAACTGTGCAAACACCTCCCAAAATAAATAGCCAAAACCAATCATAGCCTTCCCAATTCATCTTCAACCCATCCTCAGCTATCAATACTGAATAAATCGGAAGGAATAATGCTGATGCGAGACAAGCTCCCGTCATTTCATAAAAGGTAATTTGGTAAGGCCCGTGTTTTTTGGTCAGCTTCCCATTGATGACTGAGAATATGGCTGCTAACATGGCTGAGCCTAATGCCATTAGCAATCCAAGCCAATATCCTGTCTCGAAGCTAAAAATCACCAGTAAGCCAGAAATTACCAATAATCCCAAAGCTACCTCATACCATTTAATTTTAGACCTGTTAAAAATTGGTTCAACAAAGGCCGTCCATAAGGATGTTGTAGCCATCCCCGCCAAACAAACCGAGGCTGTAGAAACTCTAGCAGACCAAAAAAACAGAATCCAGTGAAGTGCAATGATCCCACCTGTGGCAGTGACTTTTAAAATATCAATTGGAGGTAATACCAGGCTTCCCTTTTTTACCGTAAAAAGTAATGCTACTCCTATGGAAGCTATCAATGTCCTGTAAAAAACCAGTTCGATGGCAGGCAAGCTTATCAACAAACCCAAAATTGCGGTAAAACCCCAAATCAGGACGATAAAGTGAAGCATCAGGTAATCTCGAAAGGAACCTGTCATTTAGCGAGGAACGGTTTTATAAAGTACCAACCCTGTCAATCCAAATACGATATTTGGAAGCCAGACCGCAAAAATCGGATAGGATGCCCCATTTTCTGCAAAAGTCCGGGAAAGGATAAATAATAAGATATAAATAAATGCTAATAAAAATCCCATGGCAATCTGGAAACCGGAGCCCCCACGACTTTTTTTGGCAGACATTATCACTCCAATGAAAGTCAAAATAATGGCCGCAAAAGGAGACATAAACCGAACATACCGCTCTATTTTATAAAAGGCAACATTGTCTGCACCTCGATCTTCCAAAACCCTAATTTGCCTACTAAGCTCAGGTAGCTTTAAGGTTTCATGGTGGTTTTCAGGAAGGTCAAAATCATCAGGCGTGATAGAAAGGGTAGTATCCATTTCTTCCCCTACCGAATAATCTTCCCCAAATTCATTGAGTTCTCTAAATCGCCAATTCTTTAATGTCCAAACATTTTTGGCAGTATCCCACTGAATCCGGTCTGAAGATAACTTATTGATCAATCTACCATCACGAATGGTCTCAAGTGTAAAATGGTATCCTGTGTTACCTGTTTTATAAAACCTACTCAGGTAGGCATAAGAATCAGTCCCAACTTTGATATGAACATTAGGATCTGAAGCAGTTCTTGTTTTGTCTATATAGGTAAGCTTAAATTTGGTCACTCCCTCCGTAGCAACAGGCAACACCCAACCATTTAGCAAAAAACTGACTCCTCCAATCAACATAGCGGCAAAAATAAAGGGCCTGAGCATTCTGGGAAAACTGACTCCACTACTCAAGATGGCTATGATCTCCGTTCTCCCAGCCATTTTAGAGGTAATGAAAATGACCGAAATAAAAACGGTAATCGGAGTTAATAGATTATTGAGATACAGACCATAATTGATCATGTATTTCATTATCTCCCCGGAAGGAACATCATTTCTGATGTACGAATCATTCTTCTCTGTAAAATCAAGAACCAATACAATCAAGATCAGCATCAACACTACAAAAAAGTAGGTTTTCAAAAAATCCTTGATGATCAGCTTATCGAGAAGTTTCATGAATTATAATCTGGTGCTTACTTTCTTTACCATTTGATCTTTCCAAACGGCAAAATCTCCTGAAAGGATATGTTCTCTTGCCTGCTTTACCAGCCAAAGATAAAAACTTAGGTTATGGATACTTGCAATCTGCGCAGCCAAAATCTCTTTACTGATCACCAAATGTCTCAAGTATGCTTTTGAATAAAAAGTACTGACATGACCTCCAATAGCAGGATCGATGGCCGAAAAGTCATCCTTCCACTTTTCATTCCTTATATTGATAATCCCCTCAGAAGTAAATAGCATTCCATTTCTGGCATTTCTAGTGGGCATAACACAATCAAACATATCCACGCCAAGCGCAATGCATTCCAAAATATTGGCGGGTGTTCCTACTCCCATCAGATACCTCGGCTTATCTGTAGGTAGAATATCGGTCACCAGTTCAGTCATTTCATACATCATTTCTGCTGGTTCTCCCACAGAAAGACCTCCGATCGCATTTCCTTCTTGGTTGGTGGAAGCTATAAACTCAGCACTTTGCTTTCGCAAATCTTTATAAACTGATCCTTGGACGATAGGAAACAAAGTTTGACTATAGCCATATTTCCCTTCTGTGGAATCAAATCGATCGATACATCTTTTTAGCCATCTATGGGTCATCTCCATGGAATTCCTGGCATAGCCATACTCACATGGATAAGGAGTACACTCATCAAAAGCCATAATGATATCAGCTCCAATGGTTCGCTGGATATCCATCACATTTTCTGGAGTGAAATGATGCTTTGAACCATCAATATGAGATTTAAACATCACACCATCCTCTTTGATTTTTCTGGTCCCCGCCAAAGAAAACACTTGATATCCTCCGCTATCCGTCAGGATTGGTTTAGACCAACCATTGAATTTATGGAGACCTCCTGCTTTTTCCAGAATATCCAATCCTGGACGCAGATACAAATGATAGGTATTTCCTAAAATTATTTCTGCTTTGATATCATACATCAATTCCCGCTGATGCACTGCTTTTACAGAACCTGCAGTACCTACAGGCATGAAAATAGGAGTTTGAATATCACCATGATCAGTTTTGACTACTCCTGCTCTGGCTTTACTCTTGGGATCTTGATGAGAAAGGTTAAACTTCATAAGGAAATGATGCAATTGAGTATACAATCCGCAAATTGTATGTTCTAGGGTACAAAAATATACGCTTATTCTTAAATGACTTGCTGAATTTGATTTTATATTTGCCCAGCAAAATTGATCTATGGGCCTATTTTTACTTTGGTTTTTCTTCGGTGTTGGATTAATTATCCAGGTCATATACCTGTTAGTAATATTTGGACGTACCGCATTCTCAAAGCCTTCCAAGGCAACTAACAACCCTTCAAAAGAGGAAGCTGTCACTATACTAGTTTCAGCACATAATGAGTTTAAAAACCTTAAGACACTCATTCCCAAACTCTTCGAGCAAGATTACCCTAATTACGAAGTTCTAATCGTCAATGATAGATCCACGGATCGAACCAAACGATTACTCGAAGAAATGATGGCCATTTACCCGAAACTTAGATCGGTTACCATCAAGTACACTCCGAATCATGTCACTGCCAAAAAGTTTGCCATGACCCTGGGAATTAAAGTGACGAAAAATGATATCATTTTATTAACAGATGCCGATTGCCGTCCCAATTCAAATCAGTGGGTAAGAAAAATAACTGCACCTGTACGAGAAAACAATAAAACTTTTGCTCTGGGATATTCAGGTTATGAAAAAGAAAAGGGTTTTCTCAATAGCTGGATTCAATACGAAACCCTTCTTACGGTTCTTTATTACTTCTCTTTTGGCCTTTGGAAAGCTCCTTTTATGGGAGTAGGCAGAAACCTTTGTTATCGAAGAAGTTTTTTCATGGAAGTAAAGGCTTTTAAAGATCTTTGGCATATTGAAGGCGGAGATGATGATCTTTTCGTTAATAAGTATGCGACAGGCAGAAATACGGCAGTGGTTTTAGATCCAGAATCCAACACCACCTCTATTCCTAAAAAGACAGTCAAAGAGTATTTAGTGCAAAAGAAGAGGCACTTACATGCTGGAAAGTACTATCGATCAGAGGATAAACAAAAAATCGGTTTCTTTACTCTTTCGCATGCTTTGTTCTGGTTGGGAGGCCTCGGATTAATGATTTATTTCGGAATTGATAAGAGTTGGGAACATTTTTCAATAGTTTTCGGTATTATTCTTTTAAGGTCTGTAATAATGGTAGCCGTATTTTCGTCTTCCAGTAAGAAGATCCAAGGAACTAAGGCCCCAAAAAACATCTGGATATTGGATTTCTTGTATTTAGGTTACTTTTGGGTACTAGGGACTATATCCCACCAGGCAAAAGACATCCAATGGAAATAAACGAAAGAGGTTTTTCAAATAAAGCACTAGAAGATTTTGCACTAATCGACAGAGCGGTTCAGGATAAAGATCAGCAAGCCTATGCCAGCTTGATGAAGCGGTATAAAAAAGCGGTCTTTTTTATGATCCTAAAAATGATCCGTGATGCTGATGATGCAGAGGATCTGACAATGGAAGCTTTTGCTAAAGCTTTTAAAAATCTACATAGATTCAAAAAAGATTACACTTTCAGTACCTGGCTTTTCAGAATTGCCACAAACAATACCATTGATTTTATCCGAAAGAAAAAATTAAAGACCATGAGTCTTAATAATACTTTGACGGATGACAGCGGTAACTCGGTCAATATTGACGTGGAAGATGATGACAACAATCCGCAGGATGAATTTATCAGATCCCAAAGAATAGAGATGGTGCGTATTTTTGTAGATAAGCTACCGGCAAAATACCGTAAACTAGTGCAGTTGAGATATTTTGACGAACTATCCTATGAGGAGATTGCCCAAGAACTAGAAAAACCTTTAGGGACAGTCAAAGCTCAGCTTCACCGCTCTAGAGAATTACTATATGAAATCGCCGCTGGCAAACAAAAACACATCTAATGAATTCCGGCACCCAGCTTATCCAAGCTTATTTTCCCAATCTCACTGAGGATCAAATAGCAAAATTTGATCGACTTCAAGAACTCTACGAGGATTGGAATTCTAAAATAAACGTGATTTCAAGAAAGGATATGGATCAATTTTATATCCACCACGTCCTGCATTCATTAGGTATTAGTAAAGTCATGAACTTCCAACCCGGCACCAAAATTCTTGATATCGGTACAGGTGGAGGCTTTCCTGGGATTCCTCTAGCCATCCTATTTCCTGATACACATTTTCATTTAGTTGACTCTATCGGAAAGAAAATCACTGTGGTGAAGGATGTTGCGAAGCAGTTAAAATTAGCAAATGTGGAAGCTCAGCAAACAAGAGCCGAGCAACTTGTTCGTAAATATGATTTTGTGATCAGTCGGGCTGTCACCCGAATGGCTAACTTTTACCCTTGGGTCAAAAACAAAATCCGTAAGGAAGATTTCAATGAATACCCCAATGGAATTCTTTATTTAAAAGGTGGTGAAGTTGATGAGGAGATGGAAGAATTAGGTAAATCCTATGTGGTTTACCATTTGGAGGACTATTTCAAGGAGGAGTTTTTTGAAACCAAAAAAGTGGTTTACATGCCCTGGGAGGATAAGAGGTAGTAAAGGTTTTAAATGTTTGAAGTATGTATTTCTGATGTAAAGCGATAAGATGAAAGTCAGAAATTCAAATGAATTTTTTTTAGATTTTTGGTGTGAGAAATCGAAAATTGACTATTACTATTTTTTCAATTTCTAAATTTTTTGCCGAGATTATTCAGTAATAGCTTTATCCGTTCAATCAGGGATTACTTGTAATTATTTTTTTTATTTCCCGACAATTAGCTCCGCTACTCTTGCCTCATTTCAGAGATTAGCGCTAATTTGAAGTCTCAATTCCCAAAGCTGTATGTATTTAATTTTTGATACCGAAACCACCGGATTACCCCGCGATTACAATGCCCCCATGTCAGATGTGGATAACTGGCCACGACTGGTCCAGCTTGCCTGGCAATTGCATGATGAGAAGGGAAATCTGATTTCGAATCATAATTACATTATCCGTCCAGAAGGTTTTACCATCCCCTATAATGCGGAGAAAGTCCATGGAATCTCTACCAAAAGAGCCTTAAAAGAAGGACATGACCTAAAGCAAATACTTGGGATTTTTGAAGGAGATGTAAAAAAGACCAAATATCTGGTGGGTCACAATGTCGAGTTCGACATCAACGTGGTCGGTTCGGAGTACCTGCGAGCAGAGGCTACCATGCCCCTTACCGCCGATCAACTAGACACCAAAGACATATCCACTGAATTCTGTGCTATCCCTGGTGGTAGAGGGGGAAAATTCAAATGGCCTACGCTGACTGAGTTACACCAAAAACTTTTTGGTAAAGGCTTTGGAGATGCTCACGATGCAGCCTATGATGTAGATGCTACAGCACGCTGTTTCTTTGGTTTGATCACTCAGGGTGTACAAGCTCCTGAAGAAGGGATTGCAATTTCTGAAGTGATCTATGAGGCTCCGAAGCTTGATGAAGCCAATTTTGCACAGGCAAAAGATACTCAAAAAGCTGCAGCCAAAGATGTATTGAAACAGGCAGGAAAAGCAGACATTTCAGACCTGACTGATATTCCTTTTACGCACCTACACGTCCATAGTCAATACTCCGTCCTACAAGCTACCTCAGAGATTCCTGCTATGGTAGCGAAGGCTAAAGAAATGGGGATGCCTGCAATCGCCATGACTGACCATGGCAATATGATGGCAGCCTTTCATTTTGTAAAAGAGGCACTATCCAACGATATCAAACCTATTCTCGGTTGTGAATTTAACCTTTGCCGGGACAGAAAAAATAAATCAAGCAAAGACGATGGTTATCAAACTGTATTAATCGCTAAAAACAAAGCCGGATATCATAACCTGGCTAAACTGGCTTCCTATGCCAATATCGAAGGATTCTATTATCTACCTCGAATTGATAAGGAGGTCCTTCAGCAATACAAAGGAGACCTCATCGCAACGACTGGTGGGCTATGGGGTGAAATTCCGTTTTTGATCCTGAATGTAGGGGAAACACAAGCGGAAGAAGCCTTTTTGTGGTGGAAAGAACAATTTGGAGAAGATTTCTATGTAGAACTTTGTAGGCATGGGATACCCGAGGAGGAAAAGGTAAACGAGGTGCTTTTGGAGTTTGCTAAAAAGCATGACGTTAAATACTTCGCCGCAAATAATTCCTACTATACAAATAAAGCGGATGCAAAGGCCCACGATATTTTACTTTGTGTTAAGGATGGGGAACTGGTAGAAAAACCAAAGAAATACATCGGTAAAAGAGGACGGGAATTCCGGTATGGCTTCCCAAATGATGAGTATTACATCAAAAGCCCTGAGGAGATGAAGAAGCTCTTTGCTGATTTACCCGAGGCTATTGAATGCACCGCAGAGATTACGGATAAAATCGAACCCTATAAACTAGCTCGCGAAGTTTTACTTCCTGCCTTTGATATTCCTGATGAATTCAAGCATCCTGAAGATGAAGTGGACGGTGGAAAACGGGGTGAAAATGCCTTTTTACGACACCTAACCTATGAAGGGGCAAAAAAACGATACGAGGAAATCACTCCGGAGATTGAGGAGCGCCTGGATTTTGAGTTAAAAACGATTGAAAACACCGGGTATCCAGGATACTTCTTGATTGTGCAGGATTTCATTGTAGAAGCAAGAAAGCTTGGGGTTTCTGTGGGACCGGGACGTGGATCTGCAGCAGGATCCGCAGTTGCCTATTGCACAGGCATTACTAATATTGACCCGATCGCTTACAACCTACTTTTTGAGAGATTCCTAAACCCAGATCGAGTTTCACTACCCGATATTGATATTGACTTTGATGATCATGGCCGACAAAAAGTGATTGACTATGTAATCAAAAAATATGGAGCAAATCAGGTAGCCCAAATCATCACTTATGGTACCATGGCTGCAAAATCTGCTATCCGTGATACTGCTAGAGTATTGAATCTACCTTTAGCAGATGCCGGAAGGCTAGCCAATTTGGTGCCTGACATTAAACTGAAAGCTTTATTTGGACTGGCGGGAAACAGAGCTGCACTTTCTGATAAATTAAAAGGTCAAGGTGAACTCATTGCCAAAGCTGATGAACTGATCCGAATTTCAAAAGGGCAGGATGAATCGGCTAAAACAATCAATCAGGCCACCATGCTTGAAGGTTCGGTCAGAAACCTGGGGATTCACGCTTGTGGGGTTATTATCACACCCGATGACATTACCAATTTTGTTCCGGTAGCTCTGGCAAAGGATTCTGACATGGTCTGCACTCAGTTTGATAACTCTGTGGTAGAATCGGCCGGACTCCTTAAAATGGACTTCTTGGGACTCAAAACCTTAACCTTGATTAAGGATGCTGTCAAAATTGTCAAGGAAAGGCATGGCATCGAATTAGATCCGGAAAAATTCCCGATCGATGATGTAAAGACTTATGAGCTATTCCAGCGAGGTGAGACGGTAGGAATCTTCCAATATGAATCTGCCGGAATGCAGAAGTACATGCGTGAGCTCAAACCGACTGTATTTGCCGATTTGATTGCTATGAACGCCTTGTATCGTCCAGGTCCATTGGAATACATCCCAAGCTTTATTAGAAGGAAGCATGGTGAGGAGCCCATTACCTATGATCTGGATGACATGGAGGAGTACCTCAATGAAACCTATGGGATTACGGTCTACCAGGAGCAAGTGATGTTACTTTCTCAGAAACTTGCTGGATTCACAAAGGGTGAGGCGGATGTATTGCGTAAGGCAATGGGTAAGAAGCTGAAGGATGTCTTGGACAAAATGAAGCCTAAATTTGTCAACCAAGCGGCAGAAAAAGGCCATGATAAATCCAAACTTGAAAAGATTTGGAAAGACTGGGAAGCATTTGCCTCTTACGCCTTCAACAAATCACACTCTACTTGTTATGCTTGGGTAGCTTACCAAACGGCCTATTTAAAGGCTCATTATCCTGCCGAATACCTGGCTTCGGTTTTGAGTAATAACATGAATGATATTTCGCAAGTAACCTTCTTTATGGAGGAATGCAAGCGATCTGGAATTCCTGTTTTAGGCCCGGATGTCAATGAATCCAAAAACGGATTTACGGTAAACGCTGAAGGAGAAATCCGATTTGGGATGGCAGCAATCAAAGGTGCAGGCTCAGCTGCTGTAGATGAAATCATCAAGGAAAGAGAGGAGAATGGTCCGTTTAAAAATCTTTTTGATTTTGCGAAGCGTGTCAACTCTAAAGCTCTTAACAAAAAGACCATGGAGGCACTAGCAATGGCAGGGGGCTTTGACTGCTTCCCTGAGCACCATAGACGCCAATACCTTGAAGCAGCGGATGGAGACCTGACTTTGATAGAAAAAGCAACGAAATACGCTCAAAAAGTACAACAAGAAGAAGAAAGTGCTCAAGTTAGTTTATTTGGAGGAAGCAGCGGAAGTATGGATATTCCTTTGCCTTCAGTGGCACCGATGGAGCCCTTCTCCCAACTACAGCAATTGAACATTGAAAAAGAAGTGGTGGGGCTTTATATCTCAGGACACCCACTGGATCAATATAGGTTAGAGATTGAATCATTTACAAATGCGAATCTTCCAGATCTAAATGATATTGACAGCTTTAAAAACAAGAAAGAAATCAAGCTAGCCGGATCTGTAAGTAGTTTTGCTCATAGAACTACCAAAAACGGGAAACCTTTTGGTACGCTAACGATGGAAGACTACCATGGTGGATTTACTTTTTTCTTGTTTGGTGAAGATTATGTGAAGTTCAAGGAGTATTTCATGACTGGATGGTTCCTTTTCATTACTGGTAGGATTGAACCAAAAAAATGGGCAGAGAATGAGCTGGAGTTTAAAATCAGTAATATCATGCTACTCAGCGAAGTACGTGGTAAAATGGTTAAGGGAATGCGGATTAATATCGATTTGGATGATTTAACTCTTGACTTGATGGAAAAATTAGAATCCATTACAGAGAAGTACAAAGGCGATGCAAAACTTTATTTTGATGTCATTGATAGAAAGGAAAATATTGCCTTAGAACTATTCTCTAAACGCTTCTCCATAGATCCAAGCGCAGATATGATCAAAGAGCTGAAAGAGATTCCAGAGGTGATTTATAAAATTGTCTAATCAGTTTTCATTTATTCTATCAATGAGTCATAGATAAAAAAATTAAATCCCTCGGAACTTATTGCCCATCAATACGCTTTAGCTCATATATTTGGCAAAAATTAAGCAAAATTAAAACTAAACATACAATGGGAAAATCAATTGAAATCACAGATGCAAACTTTGAGGAAATCATCAAATCAGACCAACCGATTTTGGTTGACTTCTGGGCTGAATGGTGTGGACCTTGTAAAATGATCGGTCCAGTAGTGGAAGAATTGGCTGGTGATTATGATGGAAAAGCAGTAATTGGAAAAGTTGATGTTGACGCTAACCCTGCTGTAGCTCAAGCATTTGGAATCAGATCGATCCCTACCCTTTTGTTCTTCAAAGGCGGTGAAATCGTAGACAAGCAAGTTGGCGCAGTGCCTAAAGCAGTTTTGGCTCAGAAGCTAGACGCACAACTTTAATTTATAAATAACATTCTTAGTAAAGCCACAGGGTATTCCTTGTGGCTTTTTTTTATCTTGAGCCTAAGATGATAGAAAAACTGATTTCACTTGAGGAGTTTTGGTCTTTGCGAGAACAATTGCCATTAATAGATGCAAGAAGTGAAGCGGAGTTTCTCCAAAGCCACATACCCCAATCGATCAATATCCCAATACTTTCCAATAGTGAGCGCACTGAAGTAGGAACACTTTATAAACAAAAAGGGGCTCTTGATGCCACCATCAAGGGATTTGAACTGGTAGGCCCAAGATTTCACCAAATTCAAAAAAAGGCAATAGAACTTTTTCCTAAGCAAAAAATAATCGTGTACTGCTGGAGGGGCGGTATGAGAAGTCAGATTCTTTCCTGGCTTTTAAGCATGGTAGGATTTGAAGTCTTCCGACTCAAAGGCGGATACAAAACTTATCGAAACTACACTTTTGATGAAGTTAGAAAACCTTGGAATCTATTGGTACTCGGAGGTAAAACTGGTGTTGGAAAAACCAGACTTTTAAAAGCTTTAGAAGACAAAAATGAGCAGGTGCTGGATTTAGAAGACTTAGCTAATCACAAAGGTTCCGCTTTTGGAGGCATTGGTCAACAGCCTCAGCCGAGTGTAGAACAATTTGAAAATTTAATGGCTGAAAAACTACGTCAGTTTAACTCAAATGAAACTATCTGGCTAGAAAATGAAAGTAGGCGAATCGGTAAAATAATTATCAACGATCAGTTTTTTAACTTGATGGGTTGCTCTCCATTGATTGATATCTTAAAATCAGAAGAGGAAAGAATCCAACTGATCAAAGAGGAATATGCATCACTTCCCAAGGAAGAACTTATCAAGGCAATTAATCGGCTGAAGAAAAAACTAGGCGGTCTTCGAACGACCACAGCCATAGAAGACATCATCAATGATCATCATGAATCATGGATTTCCAACCTGTTGATCTATTATGACAAAACATACCAATTTGATTTGGAGCGTCATGACCCTAACAAATTAAAAAGGATTGACCTTACAGGAATAGGAGTGGAAGAATCAGTCAAATTAATAATGGAAATTAAAAACCAACTAAATGGAAAAATCAGTAATCCGGCTCACTGAATGGAGTGAAGGTTCAGGTTGTGGCTGTAAAATAGCCCCAGCAATTCTTGACCAAATTCTTAGCTCCAGCGGCTCTTTCACCCAAGTTGATCCAAATCTATTGGTGGGCAACTCTGGAAAAGATGATGCAGCAGTTTATCAGGTTTCGGATGATCTTGCAATGATCAATTCCGTAGACTTTTTCACCCCGATTGTAGATGATCCATTTGATTTTGGAAGAATTGCCGCTGCGAATGCCATTTCTGATATATACGCTATGGGTGGGAAGCCTGTCTTCGCCAATGCTATTTTAAGCTGGCCCGTAGAGAAACTTGCTCCTGAACTCGCAGCTAAGGTAATGGAAGGTGCTAAGAGCATTTGTAAAACTGCTGGAATCGAACTGGCAGGAGGTCATAGCATCGCTGCAAAAGACCCGATTTTTGGGCTTTCTGTAAACGGGATAATCCACCCTAGAAAGATTAAAACCAACAAAGGAGCAAAATCTGGAGACATCATTTATCTAACCAAACCACTGGGAATTGGCGTTTTGGCCACTGCGCTGAAAAGACAAAAGATTCAAGACAAGGATTATGCCCATTTGATTGATACTGCCTGTCGTCTAAATTCAATTGGCGAGCTGATAGGAAATCATGAGGAGGTTCATGCGATGACTGATGTGACTGGTTTTGGATTGCTAGGACACCTTATTGAAATGTGCGAGGGATCGGAAGTTTCAGCAGCCATTGAAATCCACAAACTTCCCTTGATAGAAGGGATACAGGAATATATCAATCAATTCATTTTCCCGGATAACACCTACCGAAATTGGAATGCATATAGTGCCAAAACCAAAGGTGTAGAGGGCATGGATTTGGTCAAACTATGCGATCCTCAGACTAGCGGTGGATTAATGCTGGCGGTAGATCCTGAAAATCAGTCTTGGTTTGAAAATGCAATGAAGCAACAAAATCAAGTAATCTGGGAGATTGGAAAATTTACTGAGAAAAATGAGTTTACCGTGGCAGTAAACTAAAAAAGCCAGCTTTAAAGCTGGCTTCCCTTTTTATTGTTTTGTGAATTTAAACCAATGGAGACACTCCTCCGCTTACCATAAACTTCATCACATCTGAACTCTTAACTCCAGTTAATGGAGTAACGTTCTCTTTTGGAACCAAGAACACATTTCCAGAAACATTGTAGCTATGAGGAAAGTAAACAGCTACTAGATCAGCCTCTCCTACTATGGACATATCTTCTTGAGTAATAAAACCCAATCGCATCAATGAATCGGTAAGCTGAACTTTTACTGGAGAAGAAAATTTCTTTTTATCTCCAACGAATGCACCCATCAAATCCTTGATGCTGGTATATATCAAATTAACCAATGGGATTTTTATTAATCCTCTTTCAAACCAATCAAAAATCGGTTTTGCAAAGAATAAACTTGCTAGGTAACCAACAAACGTAATCAAAGCCAAAACCATCAAGATCCCAATCCCTGGCAAAGGCACCGGAATCAGGTTATCTAAGAACAGAATCGTTTCGAAGATGATATAAATGGTCACTACCACTGGAGTGACAAACAACAATCCCCGTAGGAAGTAGGAAAGAATTCGTTTATAAGTAAATGCCATGGCTGGAAAATTAAAATCCTGATTATCGTTCAATAATAATCAGGATTTTTATAGAAATTGGGTTCAGTTAAATTTTTTCTTAATCTGGAAGAATTTTAATTTTTACACTTTTATAGTAAACCACAGAGTTTGGATCATGGGCTTGGAGAGCAATAGTACCATGATCTAGTTTTTTAGTACCTAAATCACCTTCACGGTCTTTTGTCTCATCATATTCGTTGATTACTTCTCCATTTACTTTCACGGTAACTTTATCACCTTGAACGATGATGGTTTCTTTATACCACTCTCCATCTTCTACAAAAGTATCTCTCACGTCTTTGAATGAATAAACACTTCCTGTTTTTCTCCAGTCACCGTGGCTTTGATTAACCTGAATTTCATGCCCGATGTTTGGCCATCCTCTTTCTTGATATTTTGTATGGATGAAAATCCCAGAGTTGGCTTCTGGTAAAGTCTTCAAGGTCACTTCCAATTCGAAATTATTGAAGTCATGGTCTCCAACTTCACCTTCATAAAACATGTGACCTCTAGGTCCATTTACTTTTAACATTCCATCTTCAATGGAAAAAGAATCTGGATTTTCAGAAATTTTCCATCCTTCAAAATTTTGACCATTAAATAGCTCCACCCATTCTCCACTTTGTGCAGAAAGTGATAGGGAAATTAAAAAGCAAGCCAGTAATGAAAATAGGTTTTTCATAGCAATTGTATTTGTTTAATATTTCTGAAATTTAAACTCAAATCTTGAATAAACCCTAGCTTCTAAAAACAAAAACCCGAAGAATTACTTCTTCGGGTTTTAAGTATGTTAAACGTAGGTTTAAAATAAGATTAAAGGTCAATTCCCATGAAGGACATAAACGCTAATCCCATTAACCCTGTCAATAGCATGGTAATACCCAATCCTTTTAGACCATTTGGCACGTTGGAGTATTTTAATTTTTCACGGATTGCAGCAAGTGCTACAATAGCAAGACAGAAACCTGTACCTGATCCGAATCCGTAAACAGCAGATTCTGCTAAAGTATAATCTCTTTGCGCCATGAAAAGTGATCCACCAAGGATCGCACAGTTTACAGCAATCAATGGAAGGAAAATACCCAAGGCACCGTAAAGTGCTGGAGCAAATTTCTCAACTACCATTTCTACCAACTGTACCATCGCTGCGATGATCGCGATAAACATGATAAATCTTAAGAAAGTAAGGTCAATAGTTGCCAAGCTGGCACTTGCCCAAGAAAGGGCTCCTTCTTTCAATACAAATTCATTCAATAACCAGTTTACTGGAACAGTCACTGTCAATACAAAGATTACTGCAGCACCAAGACCGATCGCAGTACTTACTTTTTTGGATACGGCCAAGAAAGAACACATCCCAAGGAAGTAAGCAAAAACCATATTGTCGATAAAGATCGACCGAATACCTAAGTTAAATAATTCCATTTCTTCAGTTGGTTTTAGTGTTCAACATATCCTGTTTTGGTACGCTGGATCCAGATGATTAATCCAAGAACCATAAATGCACCTACCGGAGATACCATAAGACCGTTTGTAGCCAAACTAAAATCTGATCCGAATAGGCTAGAGACATAATCATAAATTGGAATTCCAAAAACAGATCCTGAACCAAGCAACTCTCTAAAGAAAGCAACGGTCAAAATAATCCAGGAGTACCCTAAGGCAGATCCAAATCCATCAAGAATAGAGTCATATGGCTTATTACCTAAAGCAAATGCCTCTAAACGCCCCATTACAATACAGTTGGTGATAATCAATCCAACGAATACAGAAAGCTCTTTGTACATATCAAATGCAAAAGCTTTCAACACCTCATTTACCAAGGTTACCAAGGTTGCTACTACTGCCAACTGGACAATAATACGAACACGGCTAGGGATAGTATTTCTAAGAAGAGAAATAAGCAAGTTGGACATTACTACTACGAAGATTACCGCAATAGCCATAACCAAGGTTGGCTTCATTTGAGTTGTTACTGCAAGAGCAGAACAAATCCCCAATACCTGAATGGTGATTGGGTTATCATCCACCAAAGGATCGGAAACGAGCTTCTTCCTTCGTTTGGAGAGTAACGCCTCCGCCGGCTTTTTCTCTATTGATTTTTCTAATGTTTCAGCACTCATATTTAAAATAATTATTGAGTTGATGTTCTAATTAAAGCGTGGCTACCGCTGAAGATGATTTCTGACTTTTAAGGTAAGCTTCATAATAACTCAAGTAGTTCTTAAGCATATTATTCACTCCTTTACCAGTAATAGTAGCACCAGACATTCCATCCACTTGATGTGGGTCATCAGAATAATCTTTTCCTTCACCTTTCTGCATTTCCACAGCTACCAATTCACCAGATTCATTGTATATAGTTTTACCTACATATCTTTCCTGAACTCCTGGCTCAGTGATTCTTGCTCCCAGTCCTGGAGTTTCACCCGCATGACCAAAAGTAACACCACCTACAGTATTCATATCAGTATCCAAGGCAATATATCCCCAGATAGCATCCCAAAGTCCAGCACCGTATAATGGCAAGATGTAGTTATCTACAGCCTCAGGATTACCTTCCTTATGGAAAATATAAACAGGGAAAAGACGCTCTTCAGCTGGCTTCTTATAGTTTTTGGCAACATCTACCAAGTCGGCAGTCACAGCTACACCGTCTTGTTCTGTCACTTCCTCACCATTGATATTCACCACAAGTGAACCTACACGGTTTGCGTAGAATTCATTGATTTCCTGAGGTGTCATTCCATCAATTTGCTCTAAAGGAATCACAGCTCCCAAAATCTGCTTCTTGTTATCCAAAGCCTGGGCTTCTTTTTGCAAAGGCCCCAATACTTGCGAGGTGCCTGATAAAAGCAAACCTAGCACGACGGTCAAAATGACCGAAAATGTAATGATATATGCGTTAGACTGTTGCACGTTGTAACCTCCTTGTTTTGTTAGCTTTTACTACATAATAATCAATCAGTGGAGCAAATACGTTCATAAGCAACACTGCCAGCATAATCCCTTCTGGATACGCAGGGTTTGTAACTCGAATGATGACGGTCAAAACACCTATCAACAATCCGTAAATCCATTTACCAGTTTCTGTTTGCGCAGCTGATACTGGGTCCGTAGCCATGAAGATAATTCCAAAGGCTAAACCTCCCATTACTAAATGGTAATGAGCTGGCATAGCCATGTATTCATTGACTGCCAACAGGTTCATGATAGTACCCATTACGTAGGTTCCTAAAAATCCGGAAAGCATGATTTTCCAGCTTCCGATTCCAGTACCAATTAAAATTGCTGCTCCCACCAAAGCCATCAAAACAGATGTTTCTCCGATAGATCCAGGAATCCAACCCATAAACATGTTTATGAAGCTGTAATCTGCACCTATACTGGCATTGTGAGAAGCAAGAGCCTCCACTACCGGGGTTCCATCATTACTTGCGCTATAAGCAACTCCAAGAGCAGTCGCTCCAGAGAAACCATCAACTGCCATTTTATCTCCTAGGTAAGTCCATACTTGGTCACCAGAAATATTCGCAGGATATGCAAAATATAAGAAAGCTCTAGCAGTCAAGGCCACATTAAGAATGTTCATCCCTGTACCACCAAAAACCTCTTTACCAATCACTACGGCAAAGATAGTCGCTGCCGCAACCTGCCATAATGGAATATGAGGAGGCATGACTAAAGCAATCAACATCCCTGAAACCAGGAATCCTTCAGAAATCGGATGATTTCTTACAACACAGAAAATAAACTCTGTCAACAAGCCGACACCATAAGACACAACCAGGATAGGCAATGCTGAGATCAACCCAAAAATTGCTTTATCCAAGAAAGTAGCTTCTTCGCCTACGGCTAAGAAATGCTGGTGTCCAATATTTAGAATACCGAAAAGCAATGCTGGGATCATGGCTATTACCACTGTGATCATCACACGCTTCAAGTCTGTTGCATCCTTAATTTGAGCTCCCTTGGCTTTGGTAGTCAAGTCTGGAGCAAATACAATCGTTCTATGGCCCTCATAGAGAGTGTAGAACTTTTCCCATTTGCCGCCCTTCTCAAAGTTTGGCTTTACACTATCGAAAAGATTTTTTAATGCCTTCATATCTTAACTATACATCAATAATTCAACCCCTGATCTTACCAACTTCTGTAAATCATTTTTAGAAGGATCCACAAACTCGCAAAGTGCTACATCCTCTTCTATAATTTCATATAGTCCTAACTCTTCCATTTCGTCAAAGTCTTCTGCGAGAATCGCTTTAAACAAATAAGTAGGAAGAATATCCATTGGAAGCACTTTTTCAAATACCCCTGAAACAACAAATGGTCGTTCCTCTCCGTGGGTATTTGTATCTACTTTAAATTTCCCTTTATTCAAGAAAGAGAACATTCCCAAAGCTTTATGGAAACTCAATTTGGAGGTACTAGGCATTAACCAACCTAAAAACTCCTCATAGTCTCCTTCTGGGATAACTGTTATCTGATTATGGTAATAACCAACAAATCCATCCATTGAGATTTTTTCACCAGTCAATACATTTCCAGAGATCACTCTTACATGGCCTGAGTTTAAGTTTCCTTTCACAAAGGAAGACACATTAGCCCCCATATATGTTTTCACATAGGCAGCATTTGTGATTTCAGATCCAGAGATTGCAATTGTTTTAGAGGCATCGTAAACACCTTCTACCATCAATTTACCAATCTGAATAACCCCATACGGACTTATTGTCCATAACAAGTCGCCCTTGTTAATTGGATCAATATGGTGAATCTGAACACCAACATTCCCTGCAGGGTGTGGTCCGGAAACCTTATTGATTTCTGCATTGCTCACATTGGCAAATACAGAAGGTGCTGCTGAAGCGCCATTCAAATTCAAATGTACTTTTCCTGAAGTCAACTTGCCTAAAGCATCAATTCCAGCTTGGAAGTATTTTTCTTCCCCCTCTAACATAAAGCCATAATCAGCCGCTAGAGGATTGGTATCAAAACCTGAAATGAAAATTGCTTTTGGTGTATCTTCTGGATTTGCCACGACGCCGTATGGACGTTGGATCAATTGAGGCCAAACTCCTCCTGCTGCTAGCTTTGCCACCAAAGCATCTCTATCAAGAGATTTTGGATCAGCTTTACCTAGATCTTCGTGGGAAATAGTTTGATCAGCAAGGATCGTGATTTCAAGAAGCTTTCGCTTCTCTCCTCTCTTGACATCCACCACTTCCCCGGAAACCGGAGCCGCGTAGATAACTTGATCCATGGCTTTATCGAACATGACGGGAGTACCTGCCTTAACGGTATCTCCAACGTTGACTAGCACTTTCGGCCTTTGGAGACCAATAAAGTCCGTCGGCTTAATGGCGAAGGTCTGAGCTGGCGTGAAGTCAGCTAATTCTTTTTTAGCCTCTCCTTCCAGTTTTATATCAAAACCCTTCTTAAGCTTCACTATTTTAGACATATCTGTTTTTGAACTATGAGCCTTTGAAAAACGCCCCAAATCTAATAAATACAAATTTTATTTAGGGGGTAATCAAGATATTATGTTTCACTTTTTAAGAGAATGGTTGCCAATTATTTCTGAAGGCAATATTTGATTCAGATCGGCAAAGCATTTTCAGACATCATTTCAAGGTGCGATTTCACTTGCTCCATCAGCCACATAGGCGTAGAAGTAGCTCCACAAACACCCACTTTATCATTTGACTTAAACCACTCTGGGTCTAGTTCTGTCTCATTTTCAATGAAATAACTTCTCGGGTTTTGACCAAGACAAACCTGATACAAAGCTTTTCCATTCGAACTTTTCTTTCCTGACACAAAGAGTATCACATCATTTTCCTGAGAAAACCTCTGAAGCTGTGGTTCTCGGTTGGAAACTTGTCTACAAATCGAATCATTTGCGTTAAACGGTACTTCCTCAAATTCAGAATTACTGTTTTTGATTCTTTCCTGGATTTTATGGGACAATTCATAAAATCCTTTGGTACTCTTGGTGGTTTGACTAAACAAAGTCACTGGCTTCTGAAAGTCAATTTTATCCAAATCGCTATCCTCCATCACCACAATGGCTTTCTCCAATGTTTGACCAGTTAATCCAATTACTTCCGCATGACCTTTTTTGCCATAAATGACAATTTGGCCATTTTCTCTCTCCATCCGATCAAACGCTGTCTTCACACGATGCTGTAATTTCAATACAACTGGGCAAGAAGCATCAATCAGCTCAATATTATTTTCTATTGCCGTTTTATAGGTTTCCGGTGGTTCCCCATGTGCTCTGATCAAGACTTTGCAATCTCTCAGTTCCTGCAGTTCCTCTCGGTCAATGACTACCAAGCCTTTATTGCTCAGTCTTCTCACTTCCATATCATTGTGCACGATATCCCCCAGACAATAAAGTTTCTCACTGGTCTCCATCTCATCCTCTGCCATTTTTATGGCAAACTCTACTCCGAAACAGTACCCTGAGTTTTTATCTATGGTTACTTGCATAGCTTTTCTCTTTATCTATAATTTCTCTGGCTTTATTAACTATAAAAGCCACCTGCTCGGCAAAGGTAATATTACTGGTGTCCACTTCGATAGCATCTTCCACTTTTATCAAAGGACCAACTTCCCGAGTGGAATCAATCTCATCACGGGAGGCAAGATTTTCAATAATATCTTTTAAAGGAATGGTTTCTCCTTTTTCTAATAACTCTGCCTGTCTACGAATCGCTCGAGTCTCCAAATCGGCTGTCATGAAAATCTTCAATTCCGCCTCAGGAAAAACCACTGATCCTACATCTCTACCATCCATGACCACACCTTTTTTCTTCGCCAAGCGCTGTTGTTGAGCTACCAAATCCTTACGAACTGCCGGTAAAGCAGCAATGCGTGAGACATTATTAGAAACTTGCATCGAACGGATAGCGTCATCTACGTGAAGACCATTAAGATAGGTTTCCTGTAATTGATTTTCTGGATTTAAGTGAAAGGATATTTCCAGAGACTTAAGGCCTTTTTCAACATCTTGAGGATTGGTCGCGGAAAGGTGGTTATTTAAAAAGTGTAGGGTTGCCGCCCGGTACATGGCTCCAGTATCTATATAAGTGTAGCCTAAGTCCTTTGCAACAGCTTTTGCTGTCGAACTCTTACCACAACCTGAATATCCATCGATGGCGATGACGATTTTTCCCATCCAAAAACCAGCTAAGTTCGCTTTTTATTTCAGGCACAAATATAGTAGTTTTAATCTAAACCATTCGTGGATGGCCGAATTCATCCACCTTGAGAAAAAACCATCCCCTTAATCCACAGAACAAATTTTTTATGATCATAAAAGGACAACTCGTTGACATCCCAAATAAATCTATTTACCCAGCTTCAATCGAGATAGAAAATGGAGTTATTCAAAAAGTAAGTTCATTAAAAACAAATAAACCCTTACCCTATCTCATGCCGGGATTTATCGACGCTCATGTCCACGTGGAGAGCTCCATGCTGGTGCCATCTGAGTTTGCTAGGCTGGCGGTAGTACATGGAACGGTGGCCACCATTTCTGATCCACACGAAATAGCAAATGTCTGCGGAATGGAAGGGGTGGACTATATGATCGAAAATGGAAGACAGGTTCCTTTTAAATTCTACTTTGGTGCGCCTTCCTGCGTTCCTGCTACTCCCTTTGAAACTGCAGGTGGAGAAATCGATGCAGCTGACATAGAAAACCTGATGTCCAGACCTGAGATTCATTACTTGGCGGAAATGATGAACTGGCCAGGAACGGTGAACCGGGATGAATTGGTCATGGAGAAAATTCGGATCTCGAAGAAATATGGGAAACCCATCGATGGTCATGCTCCTGGACTCAAAGGCGAATTGGCAGAGAAATACGTCTCTGCAGGACCTAGCACCGATCATGAGTGTTTTACCTATGAAGAGGCACTAGGCAAAATCAAACTGGGAATGAAAATCGCCATCCGGGAAGGTTCCGCTGCAAAAAACTTTGAGGCCCTGATCGATCTAATCGATGAATTCCCGGATCAAATTATGTTTTGCTCGGATGATAAACATCCGGATAATCTCGCCATTTCCCATATCAATGAACTAGCTGCCAGAGCTGTCGCAAAAGGTAAAGATTTATTCAAGGTACTCCAGGCAGCCTGCCTGAATCCTATCGCTCACTATGCGATGAATGTTGGGCAACTTAGAGAAGGAGATCCAGCTGATTTTATTTTAGTGAAAGACCTGAAAGACTTCCAAGTGATCAGCACTTATATCAATGGAGAAAAAGTAGCAGAAAATGGAAGGACACTGATCCAACCAATCCAAAACGACATCATCAATAATTTCAATACCTCCCTAAAAAAGCCCGAAGAATTTCAAATCAAAGCCAAAGGAAATAAAGTCAGAGTCATCGAAGCATTGGATGGTCAATTGATCACTCCGGAAATCTCAGGAGATATTTTGATCAAAGATGGCTTTGCAGAATCAAATCCAGAACAAGATATCTTAAAAATTACTGTAGTCAATCGCTACGAAGATGCTGCTCCGGCGGTGGCGTTTATCAAAAACTTTGGACTGAAAACCGGAGCGATCGCTTCTTCAGTGGGACATGATTCACATAATATCATTGCGGTAGGAATCGATGATGAATCCATCTGCAAAGCGGTCAACTTAATCATTGAAGCCAAAGGTGGCGTATCTGCAGTTTCCGGAGACCAGGAAGATATTCTCTCACTTCCAGTCGGCGGAATTATGTCTGCTTCGGACGGATATGAAGTTGCCAAAGCCTACACTCGAATAGACAAAATGTCCAAAGAAATGGGAGCTACGCTGAATTCTCCCTTTATGACTTTGAGTTTTATGGCCTTGCTGGTGATACCAGATTTGAAATTGAGCGACAAAGGACTGTTTAATGGGCAAAAGTTTGAGTTCATCGATACTTTTCTTAATGAATAATATTTCCCAATAAATGAATAGAAAAAGAACTGTAATACTTTTTGGGGCTGGGGCAGTAATTGATTGGGGTGGCCCAAAAACCCCTGATATCACAGCCCTAATTCGTAATAATGGATTTTGGACTAAAGACGGGAAAACGAGAATTACTGAATTCATATATCAAAAACTACTAGAATCTGGCTTTAGTGATGATGAAGTCAATTTTGAAACAATTCTCAACGTACTAGAAGAGTTGATTTCCTATTATGCAAACCAAGCTGGCAGCAAAAAACTTCCTTCATATATAGCTTCCTTTTTTACCTCGACTTTTGAAAAAGATCTTTTGAATTTCGAAGAGGAAAACTTCTCACATAGTTTCAAAATTCACATACCTGGATTAAATAAAGATTTTAGTCCTCTAGCCAAACACGGAGAAAATGCAAATCAGCTTTTCCTTCAGGAGTTAGTTCAAACTTTGTTAACAACCATTTATAATTTTATAGAAAAATACGGAGATCACAGATTAAACGAATCCAACGTAATATGTGAAGACAAAAAAGAACTGAATAAATTATTCTGTGATTGGATTGAAAAAATCAACCAAAATGGAATCCTCAGGATGTTTTCATTAAACTACGAGAGAAATTTCAAAGTGATTTTGGAAAAAGGAATTTCGGGTATGAATATCTTTGAAGGATTTGAAGCGGCAGCTGACATAAATTATGAAGATAGAATCCCTCCAAATGCTACCAGAATATTAACAGATTTTGAAACCCATTGCCATTACAATTTACATGGCTCAGTATATTGGGATATAGAGTCTGAAAATGAAAATGGCTTTATGGCCCCTAGATATTTTTTAACTGGATATGGAAATCTTACTATTAACAATGATTACCCAATAGTTCAAAGTGAAAAAGGAAAAACCATACTTATTTCAAACTTTATAGCAGGCTATCAAAAGCTTCAAAAATCTGCAATAACGCCATTTCGCCAAATGAAATATGCGTTTGATAGAGATTGCATTACAGCCGATATTATCTACATTATTGGCTATTCTTATGGAGACGAACACATAAATTCAGCTATCGGTGAGGCTATAAGAAACAATCAAAAAGTAAAATTAATTTTTGTTGACCCCTCCTTTCAGAAAAATGACACAAAAATCATCATCGCTTCTTTAGGACATTATTCCCAAGGCATAACATCATTACCGAGGACTATCCGAACAGGTCTTGAGCATGAGTTTAATTCAGGTATAATCAAGGCTTATACAATGACTTTCAAAGATTTCCTAGTCGATCAAACAGAACCTCCTCATTTAAAGTACCTGAGGATTTTAGCTAAATAATTCCATCTTTTGAAAAAATAAAAAGTAAAAAACCCTCCAGATTATTTAATTCTGAAGGGTTTGTTTTTAAATATCAGAAGTAAAGTGAAACTCAATCTCTGGATAATTATCCATCACCATCTGAAGCCAGGCTTTTGATTCGGCCATAAAGACCAGCTTGCCATCTTTGTCATGGGCAATGTGACGGTTTTTGGATCGGACAAATTCATCTAACTGCTTCTTGTCCTTGCTTGTGATCCAGCAGGCTTTGTAGAGGTTCATCGGGTGAAACTCCACCGTCGCATTGTATTCGTTTTTCAGACGGAACTGGATTACTTCAAACTGAAGTTGGCCAACCGTACCCACTACTTTTCTAGAACCCATATCAAAGGTAAATAGCTGTGCAACCCCTTCTTCCATCAATTGCTGAAGTCCTTTTTCCAGTTGCTTGGTCTTCATCGCATCCTTGTTTACCACCTCACGGAAAATCTCGGGCGAGAAACTAGGAATCCCAACAAACTGCATGTTTTCTCCATCGGTCAAAGTATCACCGATCTTCAGGTTACCTGTATCGTACAAACCCACAATATCTCCAGGAAATGCCTCATCGATCATCTCCTTATCCTGTGCCATAAATTGGGTCACATTAGAGAATCGTAAAGGTTTCGGGCCACGCACATGGTTGTAAGGTTTATTTCGCTCAAAAGTACCAGAGCAAATTCTCAAGAAAGCAATTCTGTTTCGGTGATTGGGATCCATATTCGCGTGGATTTTAAACACGAAACCTGAGAATTTTTTCTCATCAGGCATCACTTCCCGATCTTCAGTTCTACGGCTTTTAGGAGCAGGAGCGATTTTGATAAAAGTATCCAGCATCTCATTGATCCCGAAATTATTCACTGCAGAGCCAAAGAAAACCGGAGCCACTTTACCTTCTAAATATTCTGTAGGATCAAAGTCAGGATAAACTCCTTCGATCAATTCCACATCTTCCCTAAGTTGCTCAGCATAGTTTTTCCCGATCAGTTCGTCCAGTTTAGGATCATCCACATTTTCAAATTCCTGTCTCACATCACTTAACTTCCTCTGAGAAGGTGTGAAAAGGTTGAGTTTATGGTCGAACAAATTATATACTCCTTTGAAAGTCTTTCCCATACCGATCGGCCAGGAAAGTGGGCGGCATTGAATGTTGAGTTTTTGTTCTACTTCCTCTATTAACTCGTAAGGATCTCGACCTTCTCTATCCAACTTATTGATAAAACAGATCACAGGAGTATTTCTCATCCGACAAACTTCCATGAGCTTTTCGGTCTGAATCTCCACGCCTTTTACGCAGTCAATTACCATAATTACTGAATCAACCGCAGTCAACGTTCGGTAGGTATCTTCCGCAAAATCCTGGTGACCCGGTGTATCGAGCAAATTGATTTTGATGTCTTTGTATTCAAAACCCATCACAGAAGTGGCAACAGAAATACCTCTTTGCTTCTCAATTGCCATCCAGTCAGATTTGGTGGCCGTATCGATCTTATTAGACTTCACAGCTCCGGCAGTCTGGATCGCTCCACCAAAAAGCAACAGCTTTTCAGTCAAAGTAGTCTTTCCTGCATCTGGGTGAGCAATAATGGCAAATGTTCTGCGCTTCTTGATTTGGTCTGTCAAACTCATAAGAAAATGTATTTCAGCGGGCAAAGGTAGGGAAAAACCACTAAAAGTGAGACAGAAGTTCTAAAGTAGAATTTGGGGAAATAAGATTTACGAAATACGATTGACGAGATTTTTGAGAGAGGTAAATTCCTTCTCCAATTTTAAACAGTTGAAATAAGCGAAATCATAATCAACTTGTATTCTACTTTCATAAAAGGCAACTGATATAGAAATTACCCGAAATTCAAATAGATCTCGTAATTCGTATTTCTAACTTCGTAAATCCCTAATATTCCAGGATTCCTTCCGTAATAAACTGCGAAGCTCCTTCGATGCTGCAATGCAAAACAATTCGAAATGTGGTCCCTACCCCAACCTCAGAATTCTTGACAAAGATTTTTCCTCCATGATAACCTTCAATGATTCTTTTTGCCAATGTGAGCCCTAAGCCCCAACCTCTTTGTCTGGTAGAGAATCCGGGATTAAAGACTTTTTTATACATCCTTTTCTCCATCCCTTTCCCTGTATCTGTAATATCAACGATGACAAACTTATCTGAGTCCTGAATCACATCGATGGTGATCTTACCCTTTCCTTTCATTGCATCCACTGCATTTTTACAAATGTTCTCTACTACCCATTCAAATAGGGGGCGGTTCATCATTGCATCCAAATCTTTCGTGTCAGCGTTGATGATCAAATCTACTTTGGTAGAGATTCTAGGTCGAAGATAATTTATAGTTTCCTCAATGCTTTCGTATAAATTTTCTGTCTGAATCACCGGTTTGCTTCCGATACTACTAAACCTTTCTGTGACCATTCTCAATTTGACCACATCCTTATCCATTTCAGTGATAATCTCTTTGTTTTCCTCCCAAACGGGTGAATTTTTCAGATAATCAATCCAAGCCATCAGTGAGGCAATAGGGGTTCCAAGTTGATGCGCCGTTTCTTTTGTGAGGCCTGCCCAAACCCTATTTTGCTCAGCAACTTTACTTTGATTAAAGAGCGTATAAGCCAACACCCCAAAAACCAATATCACTGCGAGCTGGATATAAGGATAGTATTTTAAATTGGTCAGCAGTTCCGAGTTGCGATAAAAAACATTTATATCCGCTTCTCTCAGTAAAATAGGTTCATATTCGGCTCTCATTTCTGCCAGTTCCTTTGCCAATGTTTTGACAGAGTCCTCTGCATTTGAATTGGCTTTGAAAGGTATATTCCTAAATTCAATTGGGTTCTCATCCTGATCCACCATGATGATCGGAATGGAATAGTTTTGCTGAATAATCTCTTGGTTGATGAAAGTAAGATTTTCTGCAGTGGATGCTGCATACTCCAAAGCGGAGGAGAGCAATTCGATCTGTCTCCTTTCTCGCTCTCGAAGCTCCTCTACGAGAATATTGGTATATAAAATTGATCCTCCACCAATGATGATCGAAACAAATATAACGAGCCATTTGACCTGCTTCCTGTTTTTGTATAGATCAACTGTAGTAAGATCCTGAAAACGGTTTTTCATTCTTGAATTTAATTCCTAAAAGTACAAACTGCTCAATCCGATAGATCGTATAAACCTCCCATAGAATTTTTCAGTTGGCAACTTACTTAGCCAAATCGTAAATTTATACTTCAATATATGAGAAAATTATGACCAATATGAAAACAAACGAAATAGGACTAGAGATAAAAGAAAGTAAAATCTTAGTAGATAAATTGAATGAGTTATTGGCAAACTACCAGATTTACTATCAAAACCTGAGAAACTTCCACTGGAATGTAACAGGCCCTAACTTCTTCGAGCTTCATGCGAAATTTGAAGAGTTATATAATGAAGCAAATGCAGGAGTTGACGAGGTAGCTGAACGTATTTTAACCTTAGGTGCAAGGCCTTTATCCTCTTATGAAGAGTACATCGAAAATGCTAAAATCAAGGAAGCAAGAGTAATAACCGATCCAACCAACATGGTAGAGATCGTAAAAGAGAATCTAAACACTTTGCTAATACTTGAAAGAGAAACACTAGAAGCCGCTTCAGGCTTTGATGATGAAGGAACCTCTTCTTTGATGAGTGATTACATTACTGCTAAAGAAAAAGTTGTCTGGATGTTATCGGCTTACTTGAGATAATACCCATAAACTGAAAAATCCCGATTCTATTCTGAATCGGGATTTTTTTTGCATTACCATCTTAAAACTTGTATCCAAGAACATTGCATTTGATTTTTATTCCAAATTCTAGAGTTCTTGGTTCTTGATTCTTAGTTCTTGGTTCTTTGCTCTTGATTCTTGGTTCTTGATTCTAATTATTCATTCTGATCCACTTCCAAAGCGTTTTATAAGAAGGCTTGGTTCCATGCATCAATATCCCAATTCGGTATATTTTCCCAGCCATCCAGGTTGTAAATAAAAACCCAGCAATTAATAATGACATGGAAAGTGCAAGCTCTGTCCAAGGCACTCCATAACTGACTCTACCCATCATTGCGATTGGAGAGGTCAATGGCACCACGGAAAGCCAGAATGAAGCTGAACTGTTAGGGTCATTTAGGACAAAGACAAATAAGCCCATGTATGCCGCTATGAGCGGAATTGTTACTGGAAACATAAATTGCTGGGCTTCTGAAGGAGCTTCCACTGCAGATCCTATTGCAGCAAACAATGCTCCATAGAGTAAATACCCTCCCAAGAAATAGAAAAGGAAGCACAGAACTAAGCCCACGAAATCTATCCCTGAAATCACCTGCATGATCTCTGCAAAATCACTTGTTGGAGGTATACTTCCTGCCAGTTCAGGATTTGCTAATTCCATTGCTGTTTGCTGAGGCATCTGCATTCCCAGATAGCCCATTACCACTGTAGATAGCGTCCCTATTAATGCCACCCAGATTAGAAACTGTGTTAACCCAACTGCTCCAATACCAACAATTTTACCAAGCATCAATTGAAAAGGTTTTAATGAAGAAACCAGAATTTCTACAATTCGGCTGGATTTTTCTTCAATCACCCCTTGCATGATTTGATTGCCGTAAACAAAAATAAAGATATAGATCAAGATGCCTGTCAAGAAGCCTAAAGCATAGTTTACCGTGGCATCATTGACAGTTTCTTCCCCTTCATCACCAAGAGTAATAGAGCGAATTCCCACTTTTGTTCTGACTTCATTGATTATTTTAGGGTCAATACCACTTTCATACAACCGTTGCTCCTCTATCTTCTTTTTTAGGTTATTTTCGAGGTAGTTAATCAAATTCATACTGGGATTTTCCTCCCCATAGAAAACAATCCCTTTCGGGTCTTTAAGGTCAAATTCAGGAATGAGCAAAAACCCATACCGGTCTCCATCCATTACTTTCTGTTTGGCTTCATTCACATTGGAGTCGGAAAATGAAAAAGCATATTGCTCGGAACTTTCTAGAAAAAACATTTTGTTTTTGTCCACCACTTCGATAATGCGAAGCCCTTGACTGGTATCATCCTCCAAGGCAATCCAAACAAAGACTCCCATGATCGCCGGAAAGATCAATGGCGTCAATAAGGTGGCCAGCAAAAAAGATTTCTTCTTCACACGAGCGAGATATTCCCGCTTTATCACAAGCCAGATTTTATCCATTTTCTGTTGCTTTTACCTGATGAATAAAAATTTCCTCCATACTGGGTGTCATTTCCTGAAACACCCGAACTTGTCCATATTGCATTAATTCAGATAAAAGTTCATTGGGAGATTTCCCACTGAGCGGCAAGGTAAAGTGATGGACACCATCCTCTTCTTTAGCGGTCCATTCCTGGGGTATTAATTTTTTAGGATCCGAAAGTGAAATGCTATAAACCTCAGGTCTAAAGCTTTTCTTCACTTCTTTTATCGTGCCGTCTAGAATCTTCTTAGAACGGTTAATCATCGCTACTTGATCACAAAGCAACTCCACAGACTCCATTCGGTGGGTACTGAGGATGACAGTAGTCCCTTTTGTCTTCAGTTCTAGAATTTCGTTTTTGATCAACTCCGCATTTACCGGATCAAAACCTGAAAAAGGCTCATCTAAAATAAGTAAAGGTGGCTCATGAATAATGGTGGAAATAAACTGTACTTTCTGAGCCATTCCTTTGGAGAGATCTTCTATCTTCTTTTCCTTCCAGGAAGCAATATCCATTTTCTCAAGCCAGAATTTTATTTTGTCTTTGGCATCTTGCTGGGACAAACCTTTTAATCTGGCAAAATACAATAGCTGATCCCAGACTTTCATTTTCTTGTAAAGTCCTCTTTCTTCTGGGAGATAACCTATTTTAGAAATATGAGATGGATTTAAAGGAACATCCTCGATTAAAATCTCTCCTGAATCTCCCTCGATAATTTGGTTAATGATTCGTATCAAGGTGGTTTTTCCGGCACCATTGGGACCTAACAAACCAAAAATGACGCCTTTCGGAACAAACAGATTTACATCTGTAAGCGCTTTATTCGAACCGTAAGTTTTATTGAGGTTATTTATTTGAAGCATAAAGGCAAAAAACTATTCTATTCAATCGTTAAAGATCCTACACCCACGTCAACGATCAATTCGAGCAATCGTGGATCAGATTCTTTATAGCCTTTGGTAATATAAGTATGCTCATCGATAGATTTCAAATATTTGGGAAGAGTGGTTCGACACATGGCAGTAGTTTTCACTCTAATCTTTACGGGGTTGGATTCATCCGGCAAGAGTAAATTGAGTGTTCCAGCTCCCACGGCAGCAATTACTTGGCACTTGGAAGGCATGGCTTCGGAAAAATTAAGATCCAATGAACCATAGTTAACCTCAAAGATCATTTTTCTAGCATTCGAAAAATTGATATCATTTAGTTTTACTGATCCCATATTCAGAGTTACCAAAAGGGTGTCCATTTGGACTTGATTGGGGTCTCTTGTGCCATAATGAATTAACACGTCTGCGCTGGCACTTTTCACTTTCATCTTACTGATGGGGAGTTGTGCCAAATCAAACTCGGCTTTCCCCATCCCTAGGGTAAAATCCAAGTTGTACAGAAAATTGGAAGCTAAGCCAAGATCCCAGGTATGATCAAAATCATCTTTGCTACCCGAAAATAACTTGGAAGTAATGCTTTTACCTAGGTTATCTGCTTCTACGTTTTTGTGCACCAAAGAAGCCTCAAGAAGATTATTTTTAATTTCTTGAGAAAAAACCGGAAGAATATTCGTTTTCTGGAGGTGACCATGGATATAGAGAGGCTCCATGGACTTGATCCTTTTAAGATGAGTGGTGCTTTTATAAGTAGAGAATCCGAGATTTACCATCTCAAACCCCTTTGTATCAGTGACTTTAAACTCTTTTACAAGCTGTGCCTTGTTCACACCTACCCATCCAAAAACTCCGAGAAACAGTAGACACAATTTTTTAAGCATACGGATAAGTTACGGGGAGGCTTTCAAAAGGTTTTTAAAAATATAAAAAAAGCCAGAAATGATTCTGGCTAATTGATTTTTTAAAAGAACTCCTTCATCTTATCGAAAAAGGTTTTATCCGATTTCCCTGGGTCAGGCCTGAAATTTTCTGAATCTTTCAGACTTTCCAAAGATTGTTTTTCTTCCTTACTCAAATGTGTTGGTGTCCACACGTTCACCATGATCAGTTGATCACCGCGGCTGTAGCCATTGATATCTTTGATCCCTTTTCCTTTCAATCGAAGCATTTTACCACTTTGGGTTCCAGCATCAATTTTAATTTTTACTTTTCCCTCGATCGTAGGAACTTCTACAGAAGCACCCAAAGCTGCATCGATGAATGAAACGTAAAGATCATAAATGACATTATTGCCATCTCTTTGTAAAATTTGATCTTCTACCTCCTCGATGACGATCAAAAGGTCTCCGGCTATTCCTCCTGGAATTTCATTTCCTTTTCCGGACATACTCAACTGCATGCCTTCAGCTACTCCTCCAGGAATGTTGATAGAGATCACCTCCTCTTTTACGATCAAACCTCTGGAATCTGCATCTGCTGGCTTTTTGTCAACTATTTGACCACTACCACCACAAACTCCACAGGTACTTGCTGAAACCATCTGACCAAGCATCGTATTGACTACCTTTTTGATCTGACCGCTTCCTTGACAAGTAGAACATGATTTAAATGTCACCCCTTGAGCAACGACATGTCTTTTAACCTTTATTTTTTTCTCAACTCCATTTGCAATTTCTGCAAGGTTGAGTTTAAGCTTGACGCGAAGGTTTGTTCCTTTTTTGGTTCGGCGACCTCCGCCACCAGCTCCTCCACTGAAGAAAGAACCAAATCCTCCTCCACCGAAAATATCACCAAATTGAGAGAAGATATCATCCATATTCATACCTCCACCTCCGTAGCCACCGTTTCCAGAAACGCCCTGATGACCAAATTGATCATAGCGCTGACGCTTTTCCTGGTTACTTAGGACTTCGTAGGCTTCCGCAGCTTCCTTGAATTTATCCTCTGCCTCAGGATTGTCAGGATTTTTATCTGGGTGATACTTTATTGCCAGTTTACGGTATGCTTTTTTGATCTCCTCCGGAGAGGCCGACTTAGACACACCTAATACTTCGTAATAATCTCTTTTTGCCATAATTTAATTAAGCTCCCGTTACCACTTTCGCAAAGCGTACTACTTTGTCTCCTAGTGTATAACCTTTTTCTACTACATCGATTACCTTTCCCTTCATTTCCTCATTTGGAGCAGGAATTTGAGAAATTGCCTCTTGAGTATCTGCATCAAAAGGCTTTCCTACTAAATCATCCATCACTTTAAGTCCTTTATTCTCAAGGATTTTAAGCAATTTATGAAAGATCAATTGGTTACCTTCTCTGATCTTAGAAGCATCTTCTTCCGTTTCATTCACTTTAAAAGCACGCTCAAAATCATCTACCACAGGAATAAGTTCTCTTAAAACTTCCTCAGAAGCGTTGGTGATTAAATCCAACCTCTCTTTTGAAGTTCTTTTTCTGAAGTTTTCAAAATCAGAATACAACCTCAAATACTTATTCTTCAACTCAGCATTTTCAGCTTCAAGTTTATCTACTGCCGAAACATTTTCTTCATTCGATTCAGCTTTCGCTTCTTCGTTTTCCTGTGCTTCTTGTGTTTCTTTTACTAGCTGCTCCTCTGCTTGATCTAGTTCCTTATCCACTTGTTCTTTATTTTTCATAAATATTTTGCAATAGTTGGCTCCAGCATTTTAACAATATTGTTGCCATCCTTTCTAAACTGACAATCTGACACTTTAAGACTGGTGAATTGCCTGCCAAATCAGATCTTTCAACTTATCTAGGTTAAATTGACTGACAGAAGAAATGAAAACGTAAGGGACGCCTTCCGGTAAATCTGACTTCATTTCACCCATGAGCTCCTCGTCCAGCATATCTGATTTTGAGACAGCCAGTATTCTTTGCTTATCCAAAAGTTCAGGATTATACTTTTCCAATTCACCTAACAATATCTGGTATTGCTCCTGGATACTTGGAGCATCTACAGGCACCATAAATAATAGGATAGAATTCCTTTCTATATGCCTCAAAAATCTAATCCCAAGTCCTTTCCCTTCCGATGCTCCTTCAATGATTCCTGGGATATCCGCCATCACGAATGATTTATCATCTCGATAACCAACCACACCCAAATTTGGAACGAGCGTAGTAAAAGGGTAATCTCCTATCTCAGGCTTGGCTGCTGAAATAGAAGAAAGCAAAGTACTCTTTCCTGCATTTGGAAAACCTACTAATCCTACGTCGGCAAGTAATTTTAATTCAAGAATAATCCATTCCTCAATCCCTTCTTCTCCGGGTTGGGAGTAATGTGGGGCTTGATTGGTGGAAGTTTTGAAATGATCATTTCCAAGACCTCCTCTACCTCCTTTGGTCAGGATAACTTCTTGACCGTCTTCTGTGATTTCACATCTCTTTTCACCGGTTTCTGCATCTTTGGCCACTGTACCCAAAGGAACATCTAAAATAATATCCTTCCCATCTGCTCCTTTCCTTCGACCACCTTCTCCACCTTTTCCTGATTCAGCAATGACATGTTTTTTATATTTTAAATGAAGAAGTGTCCAGTGCTGTGCATTTCCTCTTAATATAATATGACCACCGCGTCCACCGTCACCTCCATCTGGGCCTCCTTTAGGAACATGCTTTTCCCTGCGGAAATGCAAAGAACCTGCACCTCCTGCTCCGGATCGTGAACAAAATTTTACGTAATCAATGAAATTAGAATCAGCCATTTCTAGAAAGAAAAAAGGCTAAGCTGGAAGCCTAGCCAAATTGTGAATTGCAAAATTAGGAAATTATAGGCAATCAGTAGCTATCAATTACCGAAGTGATCTGATTAAAAATCTCATCGATCTCACCTACTCCATTGATTTTTTGAAACTTACCTTGCTGCTCATAGTATCCAGCCACTGGTAAAGTCTCATTCATATAAACCTGAATTCGAGTATTAATTTTCTCATCGTCCTGATCATCGGCTCTATTCGAAGTCTTTCCTCTTTCCTTGATACGTTCTCTCAAAACATCCTGTGGGACATCCAAGGCGATCATACCAGAAATAACCAGATCATGGTGCGACAACATCTTATCCAAAGCCTCAGCTTGAGCGGTGGTCCTAGGAAACCCATCAAAAATGAACCCTTTAGAATCTTTCGTTTCGCTGATTTTCTCCTCCACCATCTTAATCACCACTTCATCTGGCACAAGATGACCTTCGTTCATGTATTTCTTTGCAAGCAGCCCCAACTCAGTGCCTTCTCCCAAATGTTTCCTGAACAAATCCCCTGTTGATAAATGGGTCAATCCATATTTCTGAATTAATTTTTCACTTTGGGTGCCTTTGCCCGCACCCGGAGGGCCAAATAATACGATGTTATACATTCCTGATTTCATTAATTAAGGAGTATCATGCTGATAGATCTCCGGCAGATTTCTACCCAAACTATCATAATCAAGGCCGTAGCCGACGACAAATTTATTGGGAATTTCAAAACACACATAATCAATTGCATAATTAAACTGAAAAGCCTCAGGTTTATAGAGAAGGGTAACGATAGAAATATTTGCTGGATTATAGTCAGAAATCTGCTCTAGCATGTGATTCATGCTGATTCCGGTATCAACTATATCTTCCACAATTAGAATATTTTTACCTGTTAAATTTTCTCCCAACCCAATCAAAGTTTTTACTTTTCCAGTGCTTTCTGTCCCTTGATAAGAGCTAATCTTAACAAATGAGCATTCTAAAGGGAGGTCAATTGCACGGCAAAGATCTGCCATAAAAATAAATGAACCATTTAATACACCTATTAATAGAAGGTCTTCACCTTTATACTTCTGAGATATTTCAGCCCCAATTTGAGAAATTCTCTCCTGAATTTGTTTTCGATTGATAAAGGGTTTGAAATTTTTATCCTTTAACTGAACAGACATTTTCCGAATTTTAAAGATTTGCGAGTAGGTAATTATATAAACTTATCATCGAATCAATGTCCGATAATGACACTTTTTCATCTGGAGAGTGAACGTTACCTTCTGCAGCACCTATAAAACACCAATCAATTGCATAGGGTGAAAATTGGATTTCACGTCCATCACTCCCCCCTGACTCTTCTACTTCTAATTGAAAAGGAATTTCACTCTCCTTAGCCAAATCTAAAACTCTATTTAAAAAGCTCCTTCTAGGAATCAATCTATCTCTAATTGAAATTACAACCCCTTCATGGTGCTTCACCCCATCTGTAATCCAAGTAATATCAGAAACCAAAGCCTTGGTTATGGGTGCTGTTTCTTGGATAAATCTCAAAAGGAAAGGCATGCTCCCTCCTCCATGCTCCTCATAGGTGGAAAAAACTATCCAACCATTTTCAATTGTTTCACATTGCTTTAAGGCATTATATACTCCAATTCTATTATCCAGGTAGGCTGCTTGGATAAAATCTTCATCTATTCTAACGTTCTGCTCAAAGGAAAAATAGGTCCCAGTATCTACTCCTCGAGGAAAATCATGATAAATACCCTCTTCATCCCCTTGGACCTGACATCTTATTTCTCCTAGACTATCTTCTCCGATAATTTTAGTCCCTGGAATAACCTCAGGACCACCCACGGGGATCAACTGATTATAATACCTTGACATAAAGCCAATTGTGTCTATATGGGCAAATACTGCAATGTCAGGATTTCCAAATTTTAGTAGGATACAGTCATGAAATTTTTCCCCGGAATAAATTTTTGGTAAAACTTTCCAACTATTCTTTCGTTTTTCAACATAATCGTTAATAAATTTAGCTGTATTTGCTTCATCACCGGAGACTCCAGTTAATGCTAGCAAATCATTTAATATTTTCATTTTGGCATTAATTGTGTAGTAAATCTTGTAATAAACACTAAAATTGTTAGGAAATATTTCTTTTACCGAATTGCGAATTAAATAATTCAGCTAGATTTGCAGTAAGTTAAAAGTTTCTAAATTTGTAATCACATCAATCAAACACTTAAAATTTGAACAAAAATTTTTTGTTATGAAAAAACTAATACTCTCAACACTAATGGCTGGTGCCTTGGCAATCAGCGCAAATGCCCAGAAGGAATTTGATAAATTCTCTTTGGAAATCAACGGAGGTGTCAACAAACCAATGGCCCCTTTAACTCCTGGTTACCTTTCACCAACTGCTAACTTTGGTCATATTGATTTCGGTGCACGTTACATGTTCAACGAAAAGTTCGGTATGAAGCTCGATTATGGATTTGGTTCCATGAGTGAAGTAGATGGCGAATCTCCTACATTCGACACAAAATATTACAGACTGAACCTTCAGGGTGTAATGAATGCTGGACGAGTTTTAAACTTTGAATCTTTCACTAGATCAGTTGGACTTTTAGTTCACGGTGGTGCAGGTATTGGAAACGTTAATCCAGAAGAAAATCTTTATAGTGACTTTACTGATGATGTTTATAATTTCATCGTTGGTTTCACTCCACAATTAAAACTTGGTAAGAGCATAGCTTTAGTAGGTGATATCTCTGCTATCATTAACGGTCGTCAGACTGTAACTTGGGATGGTGCTACTGCACTTAGACCAGATCTTGGTAACGGATATTACGGAGCGAATAGTGTATGGTGGACTGGTACTTTAGGACTTCAGTTCTACTTAGGTTCTGCTGAAGAGCACGCTGACTGGTATATTGCTGCTGACAAGTATGCTACTAAAGAAGAGTTAGCTTCTCAGATCAATGGTATCAAAGATATGTTGAAAGATTCTGACGGTGACGGTGTACCTGATTACTTAGATAAAGAGCCAAACACTCCAGCTGGAGCAAGAGTTAACTCTCAAGGTACTACTATGGACTCCGACGGTGACGGTACTCCTGATCACATGGACGAATGCCCATTCCTTCCTGGCCCAGCATCTACTAATGGATGTCCAGTTGAGGAAGTTGTAGAACAAGTTGACTTCTTACAGAAAGCAATCAATGACGGTTACATCAACGTATACTATGCATTTGATAGCGATAAGCCACTAGGTTACTCTACAAGTGCTGCAAATTATGTAGCTAACTTCATGAAGAAGAACCCAGGTGTAAATGTAGAAGTTAAAGGTTATGCGGATGAATTAGGTCCAGAAGATTATAACATGAAACTTTCTGAAAGAAGAGCGAAAGCTGTTTATGATCTATTGATCGCTTCAGGTGTAGACGGATCAAGACTTTCTTACAAAGGTTACGGAGAAGATACTAGTGTAGATAAGTCTTCTGCTGACGCAAGACAAATGGCAAGAAGAGCAAGTTTCGAAGTAAAATAAGCTCCACTTAATATCAATATTTAAAGCCCGGTTATTCCGGGCTTTTTTTTTGCTCCCAATTCATGAAAATTTGGAACGATTTTTTCTACTTTTGCGGCCACACCCAAAATTCAAATTTTCATGAAAAAAACTCTGCTGGCTTTAGCTTTCTTTAGCCTGGGTATCACCACATACGCCCAATCAGATTTCAACAAATGGTCCTTAGAAGCTGGATATGGCTTCAACAAATCAATGGGTCCTTTGACGCAAGGTTATTACAGTCCCACGCTAAATTTAGGTCATGGGGAACTGGGCCTTCGTTATATGCTAAATAGTAAGTATGGAGTGAAAGGAAAATTTGGTTTTGGCTCATTTTCAGAAGTCAAAGACAAAAGCCCTGAATTTAATTCCAACTATATCAACGTAAGTTTCGAGGGAGTTGTCAATCTGGCAAGGGTTTTAAATTTTGAATCATTCTCCAATAAATTAGGTCTATTAGGCTATTTTGGACCTGGATTTGGATATTTGAAACAAGACACACGCCCTATTGGAGACTTTGACCCAGATTATGTTTATTCCATTAATACAGGAGTTTCCTTACTATATAAATTGTCGGATAGAATATCATTGACAGGTAACACTTCACTAATAGTCAATGGTAGACAGCGCTACACCTTTGACGGTAATGACTTTATATCTCCTGGAAGGCCTGATGCTCCTGAGATTCCATACGTTCACGCGACAGGCACATGGTGGTCTGGAACAATAGGCTTAAATGTTTATCTAGGAAAAGCTGATGAGCATGCCGATTGGTTTATTGAAGAAGATAAATATGTAACCAAAGATGAACTTGCCATGCAAATCAATGGGATTAAAGATATGTTGAAAGACAGTGATGGAGACGGAATTCCTGATTACTTAGATAAAGAGGCAAATACTCCTGTGGGAGCAAGAGTTAATACTTCTGGTCAAACTCTTGATTCAGATGGTGATGGGACCCCAGATCATTTAGATGAATGTCCTTTCGTACCTGGTCCAGCATCATCAAAGGGTTGTCCAATAAAAGAAACTGTTCAGCAGGTTGATTACTTCAAGGAAGCCATCAATGAGGGCTATGTCAATGTTTATTATGCTTTTGATAGCTCTAAGCCTCTGGCTTATTCCGCTAGCGCAGCTGATTATGTTGCCAACTTCCTGAAAAAGAACCCGGGAGTATCAGTTGAAATAAAAGGATACGCAGATGAGCTAGGGTCAGAAGATTATAATATCCAACTTTCAGAAAAAAGAGCCAAAGCGGTTTATGACCTTCTAATTGCTACAGGAATTGATGCCTCGAGATTAAGTTTTAAAGGTTATGGAGAAGATACTAGTGTAGACAAATCTTCTGCAGATGCTAGGCAGATGGCTAGAAGAGTAAGTTTTGAAGTAAAGTGAGATAAATTTCAATAAGTATAAAACCCGGCTTCAAAAGAGCCGGGTTTTATTTTATCTTCGTACCATGTTTATTCTTTCGCAAAATACTTCTGTCGCCAACCAGTTCCTTTTGGAACTGAGAGATAAAGAGCTACAAAAGGATCGTATGCGCTTCAGGAAAAATCTGGAAAGACTAGGAGAAGTCTTGGCCTATGAGATTTCAAAAGACATGGACTTTACTCAAGTGGAGGTAGAAAGCCCTTTAGAAAAAACAAAAGAGTATTCACTAATTAGCCAGCCTGTCATTATTTCTGTGCTAAGAGCGTCTCTACCATTCTATCAAGGCTTCTTAAATTTCTTTGATAAAGCGGAAAGCGGATTTATTGGAGCTTTCAGAGAGGAAGACAGCAATGAAAATGAGGTCAGCATTAAGTTAGGATATCACGCTAGTCCTTCTTTAGAAGGTAAGGAAATAATCATAGCTGACCCTATGCTGGCTACAGGAAAGTCCATTATTAAAACTATTGAAACGCTCCTAACTCACGGAAAGCCAAAAAAAATACATATAGCTGCTGCATTTGCAGCACCTGAGGGAATAGCCCATATTCAAAATAACCTTAAAGAAATCCCTTATTCTTTATGGCTAGGAACCTTAGACGAGAAGCTCAACAAGCTTTTCTATATTGTCCCAGGTCTTGGAGATGCAGGAGATTTAGCATTCGGCCCGAAACTTTAATAAATATGATGGAATATGTTCTATTGGGCTTAGGCCTTATCATTTTGCTTTATGGCGGAAAAATCCTTGTTGATGGAGCTTCTGCCATCGCTGTAAAGTTAGGAATGAGCGCCGGCCTTATAGGTTTAACTATTGTTGCATTTGGTACTTCAGCCCCTGAATTACTAGTCAGTGTTAATGCTGCTTTGAAAGGGAATAGTGATATTTCAGTAGGAAATGTTATTGGTTCCAACATCGCCAATATTGGTATGGTGCTAGGAATTAGCGGGTTATTTTACCCTATCCTTATAAGGAAAAGCACACTACGTTTCGATTACTTTATCACTGTTTTAGTAACACTTCTATTTTATGCTGTCAGCTATAATGGGATGATCGAGCTATGGGAAGGAATTTTATTGTTTTCCCTATTTATAGGCTTTAACCTTTACCTTTTTAAATACACAGACCAAGGATTAGCCGAAGGATCTGAGGGAGAAGAAGAAGTAGAACAAGTCAAAGGTTATAGCTGGTTGGTTGCCATCTCTTTGTTTCTAGGAGGAATTGTAGGACTTTATATTGGATCTGAATTATTAGTTAATAATGCGGTAAAAATCTCCAGAGAATTCGGGGTTTCTGAAAGAGTAATCGGCATTACCATCATTGCAATCGGAACAAGCCTTCCTGAGTTAATCACTTCTATCATGGCCGCACTTTCTAAAAAAACCGATATGGCGATAGGAAACATTTTAGGAAGTAATATCATGAATGTTTTATCCATCTTAGGAATCACAGCCATCATCAAACCGATTGGGGTATCTGATGAATTCCTTCAGTCAGATTTCCTTTGGATGATAGGATTTACTTTGATTTTATTTCCATTGATAAGAACTAAAATGAGGATCAGCTTCATCGAAGGCTTGATTTTACTTATTGGTTATTGCACCTATCTCTTCTTCTTACTATGAGTGAATCTCTCATTAAATTTCTGGGAATTTACTTTTTAAGCCTTTTCAAATTTATTGCTGGACCCGTGCTAGGTTCAGCTGCTGGCTATGGAGTCCTAGGTTCTATTTTTGTAACCGTTGCAGGGATGATGACCAGTGTTTTGCTCTTTACCCTAGTCGGAAACAAATTTAAAGAGTACCTAAAACTACGCTTCAGTAAAGACAAACCGATCTTCTCCAAAAAAAACCGGAGACTAGTAAGCTTGTGGAAAAAGTATGGCGAAATTGGAATTGCTATCATCACCCCCTTGGTATTAACTCCAATCGGTGGCACCTTGATCATGGTTTCATTTGGAGCAAAAAAAAGGCATATCTATTTAAATATGCTCTTTAGTGCACTATTCTGGGCGTCTATTTTTAGCCTAAGTATTGATCAGATTTTAGAAATCCCTCTATTCCAAAATCTACTCCGGTAATTCCTCATCAGGCAATATTTCTATATCCTGAATAAGCACCTTTTTAGAAATATTTTGACCTGTTAAAGTGGCAGCCAATCCACCCATAGCAGTTTCTTTATATCTGCTTTCCATGGAAGCTCCAATCTCTCCCATCGCGTCTACGCACTCATCAACAGGGATTACTGAGTCAACATCAGCTATGGCGATTTGGGAAGAGCTAAATGCTATCGAAGCAGCACTGGCATTTCTTACCACACAGGGAACTTCAACAAGTCCGGCAACTGGATCACAGACTAGGCCTAGCATACACTGGATCGTGATGGCCACAGCATTAAACACCTGATCAGTACTTCCTCCTAGGCAATATACCATCGCCCCTGCGGCCATCGCTGCGGCAGAACCTGTTTCAGCCTGACAGCCTCCTACAGCACCTGCTAAACTCGCTTTCTCCTCAATAATGAGCGCAATACCAGCCCCTACCAGTAAGCCATCCACTATTTCATGATCCTCAAATCCATGAATTTCCTGTAAAGTCACCAAAGTACCTGGTAGAATCCCAGATGCCCCTGCTGTTGGAGCAGCAACTACTCTCCCCATACATGAATTCACTTCTTTAGCTGCCAAAGCTCTGGCGATTAATTTTTGGAATTCTGGGGAAAGAACTGATAGTGGATGATTAAATACTTTTTTAGCCCCGTTATTTATCATTCCCGATCTGGATGTCATTTCTTCGGTTAGCCCAGTCTTCACAGCATCCTTCATCACCTGATAGGCATTCAACAAACCGGCCTTGATCGTCTCTGATTCGGCATTTTTCTGCTCTACTTCATACTCTATTACGGATTCTGGCAGTGAAACCTGCTTTTCTTCGCAATAGCTTTTCCACCCCTTAAATGACTCAAATAAATAACACATAGACCAACAGTTTTAATGAGGTTTTAGATCTAGAATTTCTAGAAATTAAAATTTATTGTTTGCTTTATAGAAGGGTCCAAACTCAATGCCACAGGACATGTTTTGGCAGCATTTTTCAATTTCTGAACCATAGATGGCTCAGTAACCGGGTTTTCCCAACTAAAATCAACAATGATCTCCTGTATTTTACGAGGAGCACTTTGCATCACTTTTGTCACTTCCCATGACAATCCAGTAAGCTCTACACCATCACGTGCAGCAACGATACCCATAATGGTTACCATACAAGATGCCAATGCACTGGAAACCAAGTCTGTAGGAGAAAACTTCTCTCCTTTCCCATTATTATCCACCGGTGCATCCGTCAAAATCTCTGTTCCAGACTGTACATGCACTGACTCTGTCCTTAAATTTCCTAAATATGAACTTTTTATAGTTGGCATAAACTCTTACTTTTAAAATCAGTTTAAATAATTATATTCCAAAAATAGGGTAATATTTTCGTCCAAATCGAATGACCAAGCTGAAATTAATAGTTCCACTACTTATCATCTTATCAACGATTGACTCTTTCGCCCAGAGAGAGGACATTGGTAATTATGATTACGATAAAGAATACCTCTTGGGTGTAAACAAAAACACGAATGGAGGACTTATTGGTGGCTTTGTTTTTAAAGTAGGAACAAGAATAACTGATGATCAGTTTAGTTTCCTGGCTATTGAGCTATCCAATGTCAAGAACCCTAAGGAAGAAAGATACAATACTGTATTAGGAAACAGCTATATCTACGGCAAATCTAATTACCTCTATTCCATTCGTCCACAGTACGGTAGGGAAATCGTCTTATTTAAGAAAGCCCCAAACCAAGGAGTACAAGTTTCTGCCCTTGCAGCTATTGGCCCTTCATTTGGACTAATTGCCCCATATTATATAGAATACGCACTAAATCGGGTAGAAACTGTGACTGAGCAATATGACCCTGAAGTCCACCAAAGCAGGTTTAACATATTGGGAACAGGTAGTTTATTTCAAGGAATAGGCCAATCTGAATTTGCTATAGGAGCCAATCTAAAAGCTGCTTTAAATTTCGAATTTGGTGTTTTTAGAAGTAATGTAACCGGATTGGAACTTGGATACATGCTTGAGGGTTTCAACAAAGAAATACCTTTAATACCTACCGCTGAAAACAGGCAATTATTCCAATCAGTCTATTTCACCTTCTTTTACGGATTTAGACAGTAATGGAAATTGGGTTTTCCAGCTTGCTAGCGTAACTTTGCAAAAAATCACAATCCCATGATCGAATTACCTGTTATTTCTGAAGAGGCTACTCGTAGAAAAAAACCAGATTGGTTGAGAGTGAAGCTTCCTATCGGAAAAGAATATGCCAAGGTCCGAAAATTGGTAGATGAACATAAATTACACACAATCTGTGAAAGTGGGAATTGCCCAAATATGGGTGAGTGCTGGGGAGCTGGCACCGCTACTTTTATGATTTTGGGAAATGTTTGTACCAGATCTTGCTCTTTTTGTGCCGTAGCCACAGGAAGACCACCTGAATATGATCAAGACGAACCAAGACGCGTTGCTGAAGCTATCCAGCTCATGGGAGTGAAGCATGCTGTACTTACTTCCGTCAATAGAGATGAACTGAAAGATAGAGGTGCTGAAATTTGGTATCAGACAGTTGTTCAAACCAAAGAACTTTGTCCTGAAACTACCATAGAAACTCTTATTCCTGATGTGAAATCAAAATGGGAAGCTCTTTACAGAATGATTGAAGGAGGCCAGGAAGTAGTTTCTCATAACATGGAGACTGTAGAGAGTTTATATAGAAGAGTAAGACCTCAAGCAAAATATGCCAGATCTTTGGAACAAATCAAATTGACCAAGGAATATGGTAAGAGAACCAAAACTGGGATTATGCTAGGCCTTGGAGAGACTCAAGAGGAGGTTTTTAAAGCAATGGATGATTTGGCTGAAAATGGCTGTGACATCCTAACTTTAGGCCAATATCTTCAACCTACAAAAATGCATATTGAAGTAGCTGAATTTATTCACCCAGAGATCTTTGATATGTATAGAGAAGAAGGATTAAAAAGAGGATTGAAATACGTAGAATCAGGCCCATTAGTGAGATCCTCATACCATGCCGAAAGACATGTCAATGTCTAAATGATATTTTATTCGATTTATTAAAAAGCACATTTCACAATGTGCTTTTTTTTGCTTCAAGGTATAATATTGGCTTGAAGAATACTGGAGATTTCGAATACGAGTTTAGATAACCGAGCCATCAAAAAGCTAACAAAAAAGGCTGCCAATTGGCAGCCTTTCTCTATCTAAACAATCTGTAATCAATGAAGGTTATGCCTCTTCACTTGCATAATCTTCTACTGGGATACAGCTACAAACTAAGTTTCTGTCTCCGTAAGCAGAATCGATTCTTCTTACACTTGGCCAGAACTTGTTTTCTTTTACATAATCAATAGGGAATACCGCCTTTTCTCTTGAGTAAGGCATGGTCCACTCGCCTTCCAACACCATGGAAGCTGTATGCGGTGCATTTTTCAATACATTTAATTCCTTATCTACTTTGCCATCTTCAATCTCCTGAATTTCAGCTCTGATCGAAATTAATGCATCACAAAATCTATCTAATTCAGCTTTTGTTTCTGACTCTGTTGGCTCAATCATCAAGGTTCCTGCCACGGGAAAAGAAACTGTAGGAGCATGGAAACCATAATCCATCAATCGCTTAGCGATATCTTCAACTTCCACACCAACTTCTTTAAAGCCTCGACAATCTACAATCATCTCGTGAGCAGCTCTTCCTTGCGTTCCAGTATAAAGTATAGGATAATACCCACTCAATCTCTCTTTGATATAGTTAGCATTCAAAATCGCCATCTTAGTAGCATTTTTAAGGCCTTCTCCACCCATCATTGCGATGTAAGCATAAGAGATCGGTAAAATACTTGCACTACCGTAAGGAGCGGCTGAAATAGAGCTTACCGGGTTTTTACCTCCTGTTTTGACTAAAGGATTTCCTGGTAAGAAGGGTACTAAATGGCTCGCCACACAGATTGGGCCCATGCCTGGTCCACCTCCACCGTGAGGAATACAGAAGGTTTTATGCAAATTCAAGTGACAAACGTCAGCCCCAATATTCCCTGGGCTAGTCAAACCAACTTGAGCGTTCATATTAGCTCCATCCATGTAAACCTGACCACCATGCTGATGAATGGTAGCACAGATTTCTTTAATCGCCTCTTCAAATACTCCGTGAGTAGATGGGTAAGTAACCATTAAGCTAGAAAGGTTTTCAGAATGAGCTTCTGCTTTTGCTTTCAGGTCTTCAATGTCAATATTTCCTTTTTCGTCACATTTCACCAACACCACTTTCATTCCTGCCATTACTGCAGAAGCCGGATTGGTACCATGTGCTGAAGTTGGAATCAACACTATATTTCTATGGTGATCACCATTGTTTTGGTGATAGGCTCTTATCACCATCAATCCTGCAAATTCTCCCTGCGCTCCAGAATTAGGCTGAAGGGAAGTACCTGCAAAACCGGTAATTTCAGATAACCATCTCTCTAAATTCGCAAATAACTCTTGATATCCTGCTGTTTGAGCCATAGGAGCAAAAGGATGCATCTGACCAAATTCTGGCCAGGTAACAGGAATCATTTCAGCTGTAGCATTCAATTTCATAGTACAAGAGCCCAATGAAATCATCGAATGAACCAAAGAAAGATCCTTCGCTTCCAAACGCTTGATGTAGCGAAGCATCTCATGCTCTGTATGGAAGCTATTAAACACAGGGTGCGTTAAGTATTCAGAAGTTCTTGTCAAACTTTCTGGAAGTTCCAAAGTCAACTCTTCTGCATGAGGGGCTAAATTAACCGTGTCTTTGCCAGATGCTTTTGCAAATACATCGACAACAGCCTGAGCGTCCTCCAATGATTTTGTTTCATCAAAAGCGATAAAAACCTCATTTTCAGCATATCGGAAATTCATTCCTGCTCCAACAGCAATGGAAGAAAAATGCGCTTGATCATGAGAACTCAATGTTACCTTGATCGTATCAAAAAACTCTTTATTCCCAAGCTCGAAGCCTAATTCCGCCAAACCTTTAGCCGTTAACTTAGCAAGGCCATGTGTTCTTAATGCAATATTTTTCAAGCCTTGAGGGCCATGATAAACAGAATAAAAGCTTGACATTACCGCCAATAGAACCTGCGCGGTACAAATATTGGATGTTGCTCTCTCTCTTTTAATATGCTGCTCTCGAGTTTGAAGAGCCATTCTGTAGGCTTTGTTTCCTGCACGGTCCAAAGAAACTCCGATGATCCTTCCTGGGATCTGTCTTTTGAACTCCTCTTTTGTAGCAAAGTATCCCGCGTGAGGCCCACCATAACCCATTGGTACACCTAGTCGCTGTGCAGTACCAACTACCACATCAGCCCCCATTTCCCCTGGAGGTGTCAATATCGTCAAAGCAAGTAAGTCAGCTGCAAAAGCTGTCTTTACATTATTTTCTTTAGCTGCGGCAACAATGGCAGAATAATCACGAACTAATCCATCTGAATCTGGATATTGGAATAAAACACCAAATAAGCTTGGGTCAGTCACATCCAATTGATCAATCGATCCATAAACAATCTCTACGCCGATAGGTTCAGCGCGAGTTTCTAAAACAGCTTTGGTTTGTGGGAAGACTTTTTCATCAACAAAAAACTTGCTGGCAGTTTTCTTATCTCTGGCTTTTGAAGAAAACAACATACCCATAGCTTCTGCTGCTGCAGTACCTTCATCTAAAAGAGAGGCATTTGCTAATTCCATCCCTGTCAATTCCATGACAACTGTCTGGAAATTAATCAAAGCTTCCAATCTACCTTGTGCTATTTCTGCTTGATAAGGAGTATAAGCAGTATACCATCCTGGATTTTCGAGCACATTTCTCAAGATAACCCCTGGTACAAATGTGTCGTAATACCCTAATCCAATGAAGGATTTTAAAACCTTGTTCTTTGATGCGAGTTTTTTAAACTCCACCAAAAAATCCGTTTCAAGCTGCGCGGAAGGTAAATCCAGCGGTTTTTCAAGTTGAATGGATTTTGGAACTGTTTGGTCGATTAACTCCTCGAGTGAGCTAGCTCCGATTTTCTCCAACATTTCAGCGATTTCCGCCTCAGTTGGTGCATTGTGTCTGTTTTCGAATGGTACAGCGTTTGACAGGTTGATCTTCATAAAGAACGTAGGGTAGAATGAATATTTGGGTTAAAACTTGCCCTTGTTTTTCAAAGTGCAAAGGTACAATTTCTTGAGAGATAAAGCTTTTTAGAGATTCAAAATTTTAACAACCTTTATAACCATATTGACAAACGGTTGTTTGCGGGGTTAAAAATTTATCTAGTTTTGAAGCAGAAAATTTCGACCGGTGAAATAGATCTACTTGAAAAGCCTATTTTTGGCCCTTTGAAAAGATCTTTTACACTGAAAATAAAACCCTAATTATAATCAAGATGAATAAAAGCTTGTTTCTGATGGGAGCATTGGCATTTGGCCTTTCTGTTCCATCAATGGCTCAGACTCCTCTGCAAGTAAAGTATGCAAACACCATTACTGCAGAAGATCTTACCAAAAACCTTACTTATCTGGCTTCAGATGAGATGAAGGGACGTGATACTGGCTCAGAAGAACAAAAAATGGCTGCTGAGTACATCGTAAACTTCTATAAAAATCTAGGACTTGAAGGGCCTGTAGATGGTGGATACCTTCAAAAGGTTGATTTGGTGAGTACTTCTTTTGAAGAAGTGAACCTAAAAATCGGCAGAAACAAACTAGTCAATAACGAGGATTTTGTCTTCGTTGGCGACGGTGACATGAAAAAAACCGAAAAAACCGAATTGGTGTTCTTGGGACTTGTGAGTGATGAGAACCTAGCAAAAGTAGAAGTAGCTGACAAATTAGTAGGTATCTGGGCAGTAGGTGTTAGATCAAACGATTTGATCAAAAAGGTGATGGATGCTGGTGCAAAAGGCATTGTAATAGTTTCTATGGAAGGTCAAGCCAACTTCGATAGAGTCGCAAACCGTTACAAAACATTAGCCGGAAAAGGCAGAGTAGGTTTCCCTTCAGAAGTAGAACAGAGACCGATGTTCATGGTGAGCTCAGACAAAATGGCTGAATTGTTTGACACTCCAGTTGAAGAGTTAAAAGAAGCAGCGAAATCCAATCCTGAATCCATTAAAGCCCAAAAAGCTTCCTATCAAATCAAAAAGAAAATTGAGGAAGTGGAATCCTCTAACATCCTTGCATTTTTAGAAGGAACAGACAAAAAAGAAGAAATCATGGTTATTTCTTCTCACTATGACCACGTAGGAGTAAGCAGCACAGGAGAAATTTTTAACGGTGCAGACGATGATGGTTCCGGAACTGTTTCTGTCATGGAAATAGCTGAAGCTTTTGCTACTGCTGCTAAGGATGGCCATAGACCAAGAAGATCTATCCTTTTCCTAAATGTAACAGGAGAAGAAAAAGGTCTATTGGGTTCGGCATTTTACTCTGACAACCCAATTTTCCCATTGGAAAACACTGTGGTAGACTTTAATGTGGACATGGTAGGCAGAATTGATTATGAATATCAAGATTCAACCAATACGGATTTCGTTTATGTAATCGGATCTGATATGCTTTCTACTGACCTGAAAAAGATCCTAGAGTATAACAACATCACGTATACTGACTTGATTCTGGATTATAGATACGATGCAGAAGATGATCCTAACAGATTCTACTATAGATCTGATCATTACAACTTTGCCAAACACAATATTCCGATCGCTTTCTTTTTCAATGGAGTACATGACGATTACCACCAAGTTACTGATACCGTGGACAAAATCGAATTCCCTTTGATGGAGAAAAGAGCTAGATTGATTTTCTATACAGCTTGGGATGTAGCCAACAGAGAAAACAGACTTCGTGTTGATGGCACAAATACCAGAGGTACTAGATAAATAATAAAAAGAGCCTGTCTAAAACTAAAGACAGGCTCTTTAATAGATATTGAAGGAGGAGGATTTTGATATTCTCCTCCTTTTTATTTCCCCTTATTCTTCTGATTCTTAGTTTTCATTTGATTTCTATTCTTCTTATTCCCTGATTTTTTAGAACGCGCCTTCTCTCCTTTACCAATATTCTTCTTTTTTGGTTGAGCTTTTTTCTCGTGAAATGCTCCTTTATAATCTGGATTATCTCTTTGCTTAAGGCGATCTAATTCCCTTTCGTAGGCTTGTTTTTCTTCAAATGGAGTATTGGTAACATCCACTCCTTTGGGAATGGGCTTCTCCACCACTTTCATTCGGATGATCTCCTCAATCTTCTCGAAATGGTAGGCTTCTGCAGGATTGACAAAACTGATAGCCTTCCCCTCATGCTCTGCTCGGCCTGTTCTACCAATTCTGTGCACATAATCTTCATAGATCAGAGGAATATCAAAATTAATCACATGTGAAACCATCGTAATATCCAGACCCCGAGAGGCAACATCTGTAGCGACCAAAATTCTGACTTCACCACCTTTAAAATCCTCCATGGAATTGATTCGGGTGTTCTGACCTTTGTTGGCATGAATCACACGAACTTCCCCAAAGTGTCTGTTTTCCAAAAAGTGAAAAACTTCCTCTGCATTTTTCCTGGACCTGGTAAATATTATCGCCCTATTTACAGCTTCCTCTTCCAATAACTTTGCAAGCAGATTGATCTTCGTCTTAATATTTGGAACAAAATACATGACTTGATCAATCGTTTCGGCTGTTGTAGCTTGAGGTGTCACCTCTACTCGCTCAGGAAACTCCAAAAACTCATGAGCTAACTTTTCTATCCTAGTCCCAAATGTCGCAGAAAACAAAAGGTTCTGTCTCTTTACCGGGATCACTTCCAAAATTGACCGAATCTGAGGCATAAAACCCATATCCATCATTTTATCCGCCTCATCTAGCACCATGGTTTTTAATGCCTTGGTATAAAGCATGTTTTTTCGGTAGATATCTAAAAACCTACCCGGTGTAGAAATAATAATATCCACTCCAGCTTGAATGGTCTCTATCTGAGTTTTGGGCCCCAAGCCTCCATAAAGGCTCACAACTCTCAAATCAGTATAGGTCGCAAGTTGTTTGGTGACTTCCTCGATTTGCATCACCAACTCTCTGGTAGGAGCTAATATTAAGGCACGTGCATGAAGCCCTTGTGCATACTTCACCTTCATCAAGATAGGCAATACATAGGCAGCAGTCTTCCCTGTTCCTGTCTGAGCGATCCCTAAGACGTCATGTCCGGCAAGAGCCAGAGGTATAGCTTTTTCTTGAATCGCAGTGGGATGAGCATATCCTGCCTCCCCAATTGCTTCTAACAATTGACGATTTAGCTTAAATGCTTCAAAACCTAAGGCCTCATTGCTCATGATTCGTTAATTTTAGGGTGTAATTTGAAAATGAATCTGATAGAATCGATGAAAAGTATACTAATCACCGGCGCAAATATAGTCAATGAAGGCCGGATAAGTCCGGGCGATGTTTTAGTAATCAATGGAAGAATCTCAAAAATCGGCTCTGACTTGAGTTCTGAACAAGCAGATACCCATATTGAGGCAAAAGGAAAATACCTCCTCCCGGGATTAATTGACGATCAAGTACACTTTAGAGAGCCTGGCTTAACTCACAAAGCAGAAATCTACACTGAAGCGAAAGCTGGAGTCGCTGGAGGCACAACCAGTTACATGGAAATGCCGAATACCATCCCCCAAGCGACTACCGTAGAACTCCTAGAGGACAAATATGATCGAGCGGCAGAAGTTTCCTTAGCCAATTATTCCTTTTTCATGGGGGCTACGAATGATAACCTAGACGAAATTCTGAAAATTGATTTCAAGAATGTTTGTGGACTTAAGATTTTCCAAGGTTCCTCCACAGGAAATATGGTAGTTGACAACATCGAGTCTTTGGAGGGAATTTTTAAAGAATGTAAAGCACTGATCGCTATCCATAGTGAAAATGATTTCATCATCAAGGCCAATCTAGATAAATTCCTTGAAATTTACGGGGAAGATATCCCTGTTAAATTCCACCCTAAGATTAGATCTGAAGAGGCTTGCTATGACGCATCAAGCAGGGCTGTTGCCATGGCAAAAAAATATGGCACTAGACTACATATCCTCCACATCAGTACAGCCAAAGAACTGGAACTGTTTGACAACACCATTCCTTTACAAGAAAAGAAAATAACTTCTGAAGCATGTATTCACCACCTGTGGTTTGCGGAGGAGGACTATGAGGAAAAGGGCACATTAATCAAATGGAACCCAGCTGTCAAAACGTCAAAAGACAGGGATGCTATTTTTCAGGCGGTCTTGGATGATCGAATTGATGTCATAGCTACAGATCATGCTCCTCATACGCTGGAAGAAAAATCAAATCCTTACACTAAAGCTCCATCTGGCGGCCCTTTAAATCAACATAGCTTGGTGGCCATGCTCGATTTTTACCATCAGGGAAAAATCAGTCTCGAAATGATCGTTCAGAAAATGAGTCACAACCCTGCCATCCTATTCGAGATAGAGAAAAGAGGTTTTATCAAAGAAGGGTACTTTGCTGACCTTGTGCTGGTAGACTTAGATTCTCCCTGGACTGTCAGTAAAGAAAATATACTTTCCAAGTGCGGTTGGTCTCCATTTGAAGGACATACATTCAAGTCAAAAGTTACGCATACGATCGTTTCTGGACATTTAGCGTACGAAGAAGGAACATTCCACGAAGAGAAAAATGGAGAAAGATTAAGATTTTTAAGAAATTATTAAGCTGGACCTTGCACTGGAAAATCTTAATAATTACTTTTGCAGACCATTTGGAAGAAAAGTACTTCAAATGAAATATGGTGATTGTAGCTCAGCTGGTTAGAGCGCTGGTTTGTGGATCCAGAGGTCGCCGGTTCGAACCCGGTCTTTCACCCAAAAAACCCCTCATTATGAGGGGTTTTCTTGTTTTAAAGGGTTTATACTGGCACAACATTTGTCACTAAGCTCTTAAACTAAACCAATTTATGATGTTCACTTTGTTCCAATCCCATCCTAGGTTCCCGGTTGTGCAGCGCATCAATGTTAGGCTAGCTCATAACTACATTTCAAAATTTGAAGAATCCTTGAAAAATTTCGAAGAAATTCAAAAAGAGGACTTTCATTCCTAATTATTTTAAAAAAAACAAAAGGTTATGGAAACATAACCTTAAATTTTTTCAAGAATATTTTTCTTATGGCTGCAAAACTCTAATTTTAAATCAATCCAATGATTTAAAATATGAGTTACATCCATTTTGATAAAACCCAGCTGATCAATCTTAACTATTCGCTGGATAGAGAGATCCTCCGAACCAATAGAGCGGGGTCTTATACCAGCACCTCCATCATTGGCTGTAACACTCGTAAATACCATGGCCTATTGGTTGTCCCCCAACCACAAATAGACTCTCAAAGCCATGTCCTTCTTTCTACTGTCCATGAAACTGTCATCCAACGAGGGTCTAGCTTTAACCTTGGAATCAGCAAATACCCTGGAAACTATTCCCCTAGAGGACATAAGTATTTAGAAGACTTTGATTCAGAGCCCATTCCAAAACTTACGTACCGAGTAGGAGGAGTTCTTTTACAAAAAGAGTTGATCTTGGACACCAACCGAGACAGGGTAATGATTCGATACACTTTACTGGATGCACACTCTCCTACCAAGATCAGAATTTCTCCATTTTTAGCATTTCGCCCCTATCATAACTTAATGAAGGCGAATACTTTCATCAATAAAAAATATGGTAAAGCTCCAAATGGAATAAAATGCCAGCTTTACGAAAAGTACGATCCTCTTTTCTTACAGCTGTCAAAAAAATGCGAGTTTGTCCCAGTTCCAGATTGGTACTACAACATAGAGTATATTCAGGAAAGAGAACGAGGGTACGATTATCAAGAGGATCTATATGTTCCTGGGTATTTTGAGTTTGACATAGAAAAGGGAGAGTCTGTCATTTTTTCAGCAGGACTGACAGAGGCAGACCCCAAAACCCGTGAATCTGCATTCAAAAAAGAAATTGCCAGAAGGATCCCTAGAAACAATTTCGAAAACTGCCTTAAAAATTCAGCTGGCCAATTCATCCGAAAAAGAGATGGAGAGACACGAGTTATTGCGGGATACCCTTGGTTTGGCTGGTGGGGAAGAGACACTTTTGTTGCTGCTCCAGGTCTAACGCTTACCGTGGGTGAAAACAGTACATTTTTGGAAATCATGGACTCCATGTCCAATAATTTAAATGGCCCATTATTTCCCAATGTTGGCAGTGGAGTAATGACAAATATGAACTCAATCGATGCCCCACTCTGGTATTTCTGGGCATTGCAGCAGTATGTATTATATACTAAAGACAGTAAAACGATCAAGGAACGGTACCTAAGTAAAATGAAAGGCATCATAGATGGCTATCTCAACGGTACCGATTTCAATATTAAAGTGCAGGAAAATGGACTCGTCTATGGAGGTGAAAAAGGAAAAGCTCTTACCTGGATGGATGCAGTTACTCCAGAGGGTCCTGTAACGCCGAGAACTGGCTGTCCGGTAGAGATTCAAGCGCTTTGGTATAATGCGCTATGCTTTTATCACGAATTGACAGGAGACGAGAGTATGTTGAGCCATGCCGCACAAACCAAGGAAACTTTCGAAAAGGAATTTTGGTCAGAGGAGCATGGATATTTAGCGGATTACATATCGGGAGATAAAAAAGATTGGTCAGTAAGGCCAAATATGGTTTTTGCGACATCTTTACCGTATACTATGCTAAGTGAAGGTCAGAAAGATCAGGTACTGGAAATAGTAAAATCAAAGTTATTGACCACAAGAGGGTTGCGATCTCTTTCACCAGATGATTACGCCTATAAAGGATATTATTTTGGAGACCAGATTAGTCGAGATGAGGCCTATCATAATGGTACAGTTTGGACCTGGCCTTTAGGGCATTTTGTCGAAGGATACATCAAACTTCATGGAAAGTCCTCATTGAATTTCATCAAAAAAATTGTAGATGGATTTGATGGGGTTATGACCCAATATGGAGTAGGCACTGTTGCAGAATTATATGATGGAGATCCTCCCCATAGACCTAAGGGAGCAATCTCCCAAGCTTGGAGTGTAGCAGAGCTACTTCGAATGATGGATTTGGTAAAGCGGATATAAATAATTTTTCTATGAAGGTATTAATGTTTGGCTGGGAATTCCCGCCACATATTTCTGGAGGACTTGGAACAGCATGTTATGGCTTGATTAAGGGGCTGACCCACCATAATCAAGACATCATTTTTGTGGTACCAAAACTTTGGGGAGATGAAGAGCCTATGGCTGATTTTGTCAATGCAAGTGATATATCCATTGACTACCGGGAAAAGCGATTTAAATCCATCTGGAAAAACCTCACTTATTTAGAGGTCAGTAGTTTTTTGGTGCCTTACCTGGGCCCTGAAGAATATCAAAAATTCACAGATTATGCTTTACATGATCGATCTGATGTAAACGAAAGTATTTTTACTACCAAGTACCAGTTTAGTGGAAAATATGGCAAAAACCTCATGGAGGAAGTAAGCCGATATGCATTAACAGGGGCACAGATCGCAAGAGACAGAAGTGATTTTGAAATAATCCATGCACATGATTGGCTATCTTTTCCCGCAGGTATTGCTGCCAAAGAAATCAGCGGCAAACCATTAGTAGCTCATGTACATGCTACAGAATTTGATCGCTCAGGTGAATCTGTTAACCAGATAGTATATGATATAGAGCGAGCGGGGATGCATGCTGCAGACCATATCATTGCGGTCAGTCAATTGACTAAAAACACGATTGTAAAAAAGTATGGCATAGACGCCAGTAAAGTAACGGTAGTCCACAATGCTGTTTTAGATGCCAGCATCATCATTTCTTCTTTCCAGAAAAAAGTCCCTGAAAAAATCGTTACATTCTTAGGTAGAATCACATTCCAGAAAGGTCCAGAATATTTTGTAGAAGCTGCCAAAAAAGTAATCGATCGAGACCCCAATGTACGTTTTGTCATGGCTGGATCCGGAGATTTACTCAATAGAATGATTGACCGTGTGGCTGAATTAAGAATTGGGACAAAATTCAATTTCACAGGATTCCTGAAAGGCAAAGATGTGGATCATATGTTTGCCATTTCAGATGTTTATGTGATGCCTTCTGTCTCAGAACCCTTTGGAATCTCTCCTTTAGAGGCTGTAAGACATAATACTCCAGTGATTATATCAAAGCAATCAGGGGTTGCTGAAGTCCTTACCAATGCCATTAAAATTGATTTTTGGGACATCGATGCGATGGCCGATGCAATTTTTGCGCTTTTACATTACCAAGGAATATCTCGAATGTTCAAAGAGTTGGGGAGCGAGGAATTGAAAAAATTAAAATGGGAGCATGTCGCCTCTAAGCTTATCACTGTTTACGAAAAAACTTTATCCGAAACATCATGAGAACTATTTGTTTTTACTTCCAGGTACACCAGCCATTTCGCCTTAAGCCCTATCGTTTTTTTGATATAGGAGATGATCATCACTATTGGGATGATTTCAGTAATAGAAGCATCATGAGGAAAGTCGCTCAGAAGTGTTATTTACCTATGAATGCCCTGCTTTTGGAATTGATTCAGAAATATGACGGGGCATTTAAAGTTAGTTTCTCGATTTCTGGAACCTTTATGGATCAGATGCAGGCCTATGCTCCTGATGTTTTGGAAAGCTTTCAAAAGCTAGTGGCTACAGGACATGTAGAACTTCTTAACGAGACCTACTCACACTCTCTTGCTTCGCTTAAAAGTAAAGATGAATTCAAGGACTTGGTTAATAAACATCAGGAGAAAATAAGCAATTTGTTTAATGGCTATAAACCAACAGTCTTTAGAAATACCGAATTAATTTATTCAGATGAAATAGGGGCAATGATCGCAGAAATGGGATATGAAGCCATGCTTACAGAGGGTGCTAAACACATCCTAGGATGGAAAAGCCCGAACTATGTGTATGTCAATAGTGTCGAACCCAAATTGAAAATTTTACTTAAAAATTTCCAGCTTAGTGATGACATTGCTTTCCGATTTGGGAATAAGAGCTGGGATGATTACCCTTTGACGGTCGACAAGTTTATTGATTGGATAAATGAGATCCCTAAAGAAGACGAGACACTAAATCTATTTATGGATTATGAAACTTTTGGGGAACATCAATGGGCAGAAACAGGAATTTTCGATTTCATGAAACACCTTCCTGAGGCAGTTTTCAATAAAACCGATTTCAATTTCTCCACCCCTTCTGAAGTGGCAAAAAAGATCTCACCTGTAGGAAAAATCCACGTTCCAATCCCTATTTCATGGGCCGATGAAGAAAGAGATTTAACCGCTTGGCTCGGAAATGATTTACAGGATGAAGCTTTTGATCGTTTATACGATTTAGAGAAACTAGTCAATACGATCGATGATGAGGAAATCCAAAGGGATTGGAGATACCTTCAGACATCGGATCATTTTTATTATATGTGTACGAAATTCTTCTCTGACGGAGATATCCACTCTTATTTTAGCCCATACGATTCTCCCTATGATGCCTTTATTAACTACATGAATGTGCTAAGCGATTTTATGATCAGGCTAAAGGAAAAATCTATCAAAGTAGAAGTTTAATGGATTAGTTAATCAAAATTGGATAGGCCGAGTTTCTCGGTCTTTTTTTTGTCTAAAAATCAATCTAAACACTGATTTACTTTCTCTTTTTGATTGGTTTTGGATCCTCTTATCATATTTTTTCATACGCCATTTGCCCTATTTTTTCACTGAAAACCGAACTAGCTTTTTAAAACAAATCGCCACAACCGACTATTTAACAGGGATTTACAAAACTGAATTTGCTATTTCTTTCAATCCCCAAAAATCACCCAGATCCAAATTATCCTTTTTAATCATTTAATTTCATCGTTACAAATGACAAAAATTGTAAGGCTTGAAACTCTATTTTATGAAAACTTCTATTTTAACTATTCTGCTTTTTTGCATGGGAATGATCAATACAGCAGATCCATTCATCACTTCAAAAGACTATGATGTCAACAAATTCCATCGAGGAAAGCAATCTTCAAAATCTCCAAAACGAGTCTATATTCAAAAATTCAGAGCATTATTCGAAGTTTACGAAGAGGCATCGGCCAAAACTTCGGCTTCTAAAAATGAACGTGCCAATAGAACTACAACAGTTTCTGGTACTAAAACAAGCATGGGCGTTCAGCTAAGTGGCATAGACGTGCCCGATTTTCAGAAAATTGTAGATGAGGCATACGCTGACTTTGTGGCACAACTTGAATCAGAAGGCTTTGAAATAATTACAGCGGAAGAGGCTGGAAAGACGGATTATTATTCCGGCTACACAAAAATTCAAGGAGGAGCTTCTTCCACAGATCAAGCAACAGGATATGTTATGGTCACCCCTACAGGCTATGAGTATTGGGTAAAAGGAGTCTCAAATAATGGCCGTGAGAAAGGTACATTCACAGATACAAGTTCTAAATTATCTAAAGACCTCAATGATGCTTATGTTGCCGAAGCTACATTCATTTTCCCTTTCGTCAATTTGGATGCAAGCTCTACCTCCTTTGCAAACTATGCCTCTTCAAAAGTAAAGGCAGACATTAGCTTGAGACTAGCCGCTTCTGTAGGAGCATCGGATAATGAACAAATGGGATTAAATAAGATTGCAAAAAGATTTACAACTTCTCCAACTCAGGAAAACATTTTTTCGCGTGTTCGATTCCTTGCTGGCCATATGGCAAGTTCCCCTTTATTTGATTCCTCCACATCCTTAAAAAGAGATGTACATTTTGAGGAAATTTTCGCTGAAACCAAACTAGTGGAAGTTTCATCTGCCGAGGTTGCCACTTTTTCCAAAACTGCATATCCCCAATTAGTAATGGTATCTGGAGGAGAGATGACTCTTGCTTCACATTATGTGGCTTGCGATCATGACAAATACATTACGGCTGCAAAAGGCTCTATGAAGGAAATGATTGACAGTGGGATTACTAATTTTAAGGATCTTATTAAGGATTAAATAATTTAAAATAAAACGGCCTATCCGATTGTGATAGGCCGTTTTATATTTAATAGCTCTCTCTTTCATTAGGGAAATCCCTATTCTTCACATCTTTAATATAATTGGCAAAAGCATCCATCATTACGGATTGCAAATCTGCATACTGTCGCAAAAATCTTGGTTTAAATTCTTGAGTAATTCCTAACATGTCATGCATAACCAAGACTTGGCCATCCACATCACCACCTGCTCCGATTCCAATCACGGGTATAGAAACAGTTTCAGCAACTTTCTTAGCCAATGAAGCTGGAATCTTTTCGAGTACAATCGCAAAACAGCCACATTCTTCCAAAATCTTAGCATCCTCTATAAGTTTTTCAGCTTCAGATTCCTCCTTTGCTCGGACGCTATAGGTACCAAACTTATAAATTGATTGAGGAGTCAATCCCAAGTGCCCCATGACTGGAACACCGGCACTTAAAATCCTTACTACGGACTCTTTAATCTCAGCTCCACCTTCTACCTTGATTGCATGTGCTCCAGATTCTTTCATAATTCTGATAGCAGATCTTAGCGCCTCAGAGCTATTTCCCTGGTAAGATCCAAAAGGAATATCCACCACGACAAAAGCTCTGCTTACTGCCCTAACCACTGAAGTCGCATGATAAATCATTTGATCTAGTGTTATCGGCAGAGTTGTTTCATGGCCTGCCATCACATTGGAGGCAGAATCACCTACCAAAATGATATCTATGCCTGCTGAATCAACAATTTTAGCCATTGAAAAATCATAGGCTGTAAGCATAGAAATCTTCTCACCCCGGGACTTCATTTCCTGAAGAATATGGGTGGTAATCCTTTTGATATTAGCTGAAGAATGAACAGACATGTCTTAGTGTAAATGAACAGAATATTGATTTCCGGAGAAATCTACTTTAATATGCTCGTTGAGGGTAGTAGAAAGTTCATACCCGGTATAATCAGGCTTTAAAGGGAAAAGACCATTGCTTCTGTTTACCAAAACGGCAATTTCCATTTTGAAGACTTCTTTGTCTAAAAAAGGCTTCATCGCATAAGCAAGGGTTTTTCCTGTATTCAACACATCATCTACCAGAATCAGAGTTTTTCCTGACAACTCGATTTCTTCGGAAAGCTCGATTTCTTCCGAAACCACATTACTCTTATCTAATATGACTTCCACCTCCTCAAGATTTAAAGTGGATATTTTCTTGAGTTCTTGCACCAATAGATCTGCCAATATTGTCCCCATTCCGGTGACTCCGGCAATAACTACTCCTGACGAATGGAGATTCCTTTCGTAAATCTCATAGGCCATACGGGTGATTTTCTTCTTGATTTGTTGATGATTGAGTACTTCGCTCATGGGATAGAATTGAAAAATGAAAATTAGGCCAATTCTCTAAGGTTTCAAAATTAGAATCCTCTTATCGGTGAGAATCCTCTTCATTCAAGATATTCAAATAACTATGATATCTATAGGGGTGAATATATCCTGCCTCAACTTTTTCTCTAACTACACAGCCTGGTTCATGAAGGTGCTGGCAATTATTGTATTTGCACTGCCCCAAATAGTTTCGCATTTCAGGGAAGTAATGGGACAATTCCACATCTTCTACATCCAAAATTCCAAATTCCTTAATTCCTGGAGTATCAATCAAATCCCCTCCATAACTCAAACTGAAAAGTTCAGCAAAGGTGGTGGTGTGAACTCCCTTATCACTAAAGCTTGAAATTTCTTTGGTACTCTGCTCTGCATCCGGTACCAATTTATTCAACAGTGTTGATTTACCTACCCCGGAATGCCCAGCGATCAAAGTCGACTTATCTTGAAGCAAGGTTTGAAACTTTTCATGCAAATCATCTTCCTGAAGCGCTGAAACTTCCAAGACCTGATAGCCAAGAGGCTCATAAATCTCATGAATATCTTGCAGCCATTCTTCAGCCTTTGGTCCATCCAATAAATCTGTCTTATTAACAACCAAAATCGCTGGAATTCTGAAGCTTTCAGTACTCACCAAAAAACGATCTATGAAACCCATGGATGTTCTGGGATTTTTCATGGTGATCACCAATATAGCTTGATCCAGATTACTGGCGATGATATGTGAGAAATGCTGCTTCCTGGTGGATTTACGGATTACATAGTTTTCCCTGGGATGAATATCAGAAATTACGGCTGTTTCTTGGTTTTGCTCTAAGTCCAAAGTCACCCAATCTCCTACAGCAATCGGATTAGTCAATTTGAGTTCGCTTTGCTTAAATTTCCCTTTCAATCTTGCAGAAATATATTTTTGATCACACTTGACCACATACCAGCTGCCTGTTGATTTGATAACTCTACCTTCCATTGGACGGGAAATTTACTAAAACCTTATTTACTATTTTATCTGCTGCACCCAAATTCGCATTGACCCATTGATTTGCAGCTATTCGGGACTTTTCATAAGCCTCCTTATCTTTCAAGCTATCAAAAACCTGAATCAATTCCACCTCATCCTTCACCGAATAAGCACAACCCGATTTCACACCTTCAAGAGACTCGGGAAACTTGGAGACATTTTTCAAATCACCAAAAATAACGGGAGCTCCAAAACCCAAAGGCTCTAAAATATTGTGAAGCCCTTTACCAAATGCACCCCCAACATAAGCCAGTCTAGCGTATTGATACAAGGATGAAAGCATCCCAATATTATCTATAAACAAGACTTGAGCATCCCTAAATTCATTTGTTCTGGAATAATAAACGGCCTCAAACTGAATTTCTTGCTGCCATTTAGCCATTGGTTCAGGGCTCAAATCGTGAGGAGCTATTATCCAAAGGTAGTCCGGATTCTTGTTGATCAAGGGAATTAATAGTTGCATATCCTCTTCCCAAACAGACCCTAATACCATCACAGGTTTGGCTTCAACCCATTTTTTAATCTCAGGAAAATCTTTTGGAGACTCTGCTGTTTCTTTCACCCTATCAAATCTTGTATCTCCAGCCATCTCTGCATTCTCATATCCAATAGAATCCAGCAACCTTATACTTTCCTCATTTTGCGTAAAAATCCAATCCAGGTCAAAAAGGATATTTCTAAAAAAACCATCCTTTTTAAAATAGTTTTGGTCCTTCCTGAAAGAAGCAGAAAATAAGATGATAGGTATATTATTTTGCTTTAAGGCCAAAATATGATGATACCAAAGGTCATATTTCACAAAAAAAGTAAGCTTTGGATTTAACACTGAAACGAAGTCAAATGCCCAAGATTTTCTATCCAAAGGAATATAAGTCAAGAAATCTATATGAGGCTGAGGCTTTCTTACAGCAATATCATAACCTGATGGACTAAAGAAACTTAGGCAGATCTTGGTGTGAGGATTCCTCTCTTTCCATTGGACGATTACTGGTTTTGCTTGCTCATATTCTCCTAATGAAGCCACGTGAAACCAAACTATTTCCTCCGGATTCTTTCTCTTAAAATCCTGTAGTTTCTTCATTAAACCTTTTCTTCCTTTCAAAAAATGGTCAATCTTTGCACTAAACAAAGCCGCCAGAGGCAGGAGTGATGTAATAAAGGCAAGTGCTATTCGATAGAGCAATTTCATTTGCCAAAAGTAGCCAATCAAGCTGACTTATAAGTCATGATGAAAGTCCAGCTGGAATCAATTCATCAAAATTGCCAAAATTTCTTAGTTCCTCTGCGAAAAATAAAATCAGCCCCGTGCAATTGATCTGAAAATTAACTACTTTCAAAGGGCGCTGTGTTATCAAAAAAAAATTCCGAGAGTATAGTTCAGTATGATTAAAGTTTTATTTGTTTGTTTAGGTAATATTTGTCGGTCTCCTTTAGCCGAGGCAATTTTTGACGCAAAAATCAAAAAAGCAAAACTCCCTAGTGCTTTTAAATCCGACAGTGCTGGCACTTCTGATTTCCATATTGGAGAACTTCCGGACGAAAGAACAATATCCATTGCTAAAAAATACAATTTACCGATTCAGCATAGAGGCCGGCAGGTAAACAGAACTGATTTTAGGGATTTCGATTATATCCTAGCCATGGATGACCATAACCTCAGAAACCTCAACAACATGAAGGCTAGGTGTGGTTTTGATGAAAAAGAAATTTTCCTGATCAGAGACTTTGTACCAGGAACCAAAGGTCAATCAGTACCGGACCCCTATTACGGAGGTGAGGAAGGATTTGAGGAAATCTATACGATTCTTGATGAGGCATTAGATCATTTTCTAGCCCAAATCAAGGAGACTCACCAACTCTATGTATGATCTGAATGAAATCTACGAACGAGTACTATATCAGAGCCTAGGCCCCAAGGCTCAACTAAAATCCGCATCTATTGTGGCTGCTGGAAACCATAATCAAGGCATCCGATTAGATTCCACAGAAGGCACTTACTTTCTCAAATTAAACTTTGACCATGAAAAAGATATATTGGCCAAAGAATCCCAAGGACTCGATTACCTGCGAAAAAACACTTTTATTCACGTACCCGAGACGTTTGGACATGGGCGAATTGGAGACTATAATTACCTTCTTTCAGAATTTGTATCCTCGGGGAGATTTCAACTGGATTACTGGGAAACTTTAGGATACGGACTAGCGGATTTACATCTCAAAACGCAGGCAGAATTCGGTTTAAATGAAGATAATTTCATCGCTTCTCTAGAGCAAAAAAACCTTCACGCCAGTAACTGGACAGACTTTTATATTCAACAGAGGCTAGAACCACTATTAGGAAAGGCCTATTTTGACCGATTGATTCCTCTTGACTTTTTAAAGAAATTCCAATCCATTTATCAGGTTATAGAAAACATCCTCCCAAAGGAAAAACCAGCCTTACTTCACGGGGATTTGTGGTCAGGCAATGTGCTATGTAATTCAGAAGGACAACCCTGCTTAATCGATCCGGCAGTCTATTTTGGGCATAGAGAAATGGATATTGCTTTTAGTCGACTTTTTGGAGGTTTTGATAATAGGTTTTACGAGTCCTATGAATCTGTCATCCCACTAGAACCTGAATTCGAAAGTAGAATGGGGATATACAATCTCTACCCCCTTCTTGTCCACCTTAATTTATTCGGAACCGGCTATTTACCTGGAATTGAAAGGATCATTCATCGGTATATTCGATAGATTAATTTGTAAATGTGTTTCGCTAATTCCTTAGATCAAACTCACTTTTCCTCCAGTTTTCACTGCTTTATAAATCGCGTCGATGATCACCATATCGCGAAGACCTTCCTCACCATCTACAGGTACTAAAGGCTCCTTACCATCCAAAATAATATCTGCCATAGCGTCCATTTGAAGTGTTTGATGGGTCACATGAGGCTGAGTCAAGGGTCCTTTATTCGTTCTCCCTTCAATAGGCCCATAGCCAGTAGAAGGCTGCATTTCGGCAAAGCCTTTTGTTCCGTTTAGGAAGAACTTATCCAGATTATTCATGCTGTAGGTAGAAAGGCAAGAAGCCACTGCTCCTCCAGGAAATCCAAGCTGAAACTGTATCGTTTCATCTACACCTTCTTTAAATTTATCAGGATTGTTTTTCGTCTCTTGAGCCGTCACCCAAATCGGTTCCTCCCCAATCATATATCGAGCACCATTAATAGAATAAATACCGATATCCATCATTGCTCCTCCCCCGGAAAGCTCATAGTTCAATCTCCATTGACTAGGGTCTCCAATTACAAACCCACTCAAACCTTGAAAAAACAAAACTTTACCAAACTCTCCATCTTTCCGCATATTGATTACAGCTTGGGTTTTTGGCTCAAAATGCATCCTATATCCTACCAATAGCTTAACACCAGCAGCCTTACAACCGTCTACCATTTCTTTTGCTTCCGCTGCATTGGTTGCCATGGGCTTTTCACTGATCACATGTTTTCCAGCTTTGGCAGCTCCTAACGCATGTTCCTTATGAAGTCCATTTGGAGTAATCACATAAACTGCGTCTATATCTGGATTATCCTTTATCTGATGATAGTTTTCATAATTATAACAGTTCTTAGCGGGAATATTATATTCCTTTTGCCAGGCCTCTATTTTGGAGGGCGTCCCACTGATAACTCCCACTAGTTTAGCCCTTTTGCAATCCTTCATAGCTTTGGCAACTCGCGTACCATAACTCCCGAGTCCCATTATTGCAACTCTTAATGGGGTATCATCATTTTGGGTATTTAAAAACTCTTTGGACATAGCTGAAATAGGTGTAAAAGGTGAAAGATGAAGTGCCAATGCAGAAAGACTGGCTTTCTGAAGAAAGTTTCTTCTGGTTTTCATAAGTTGATATTTTAGGTCTGTTGAAAATAATGAATTCCAGCCACATGCATAGAATTTATATTGTTAAAACTAACTCAACATGTTCTTTCTTCTAACTACTTGAAATGTATTTCTCGTTTGCTGCTCTAGAAACACTTCATAATCTTTCATAACAGAATCCATCCCGGACTTTTCTGGATGTAAAATGGTCAGTAGCTCTAAATTGGAATTATACCTTATTTCAAAATCATTCTTTAATCGATTTAGTAGCCTATCCAGCTTAAAAGGCTGTTCATCCAATACAATTGAGATACTGATCGCTGAAATCTGAAGCATATTCACCCGCAGTTTTAGTGATTTAAGCTCTTCATAAACACGATGAATTTGTTCCTCTTCAATAAAAGTAAAATCGGTAACACGAAAACTGATCAAAAGCTGTTTTTCCTTCAACACATAGGTTGAGATGCTCGAGTTACTGCTTGTAGAATGAATTTTTGTCCCTGGATCTTCGGGGCTAATAAAGGATTTGACAAATAAAGGAATCCTTGCATTCGCCAAAGGCATGATTGTCTTTGGGTGAATCACTGAGGCTCCATAATAAGTCATTTCTGCAGCTTGTTTGTAATCGAGCTCTTCAAATAAAAAGTAAGATGAAAATTTCTTTGGATCAGCATTCAACACCCCAGGAACATCTTTCCAAATAGTAACCGAAGATGCTTTTAAACAGCTAGCTAAAATTGCTGCAGTAAAATCTGACCCTTCACGGCCTAGGGTTGTCGGTCGTGATTGAGAATCTGAACCTATAAACCCCTGCGTAACAACAGGGAAATTTTCAATTTTAGCTTTCAATTTAGTTTGGCAATTCTTACGTGTTTTAGCCCAATCAATTTTCGCGAACCTAAAATCACTGTTGGTTTTAATCAGTTCTCTGGCATCTTGCCATAAAACCAGCAAGTCATTTTCACATAAATATTCCATCACTATCGTGGAAGAAAAAAGTTCTCCAAACCCAATAATTGAGTCATAGTATTCATCATAATTATCTTCCGAAAGCTCAGCATTAAGTTGCTTTGACATACTGGTGAATAAATTATCCAGAACTGCAAAAACTCTATGTGAATCAGGAAATAATTGATGACAAATACTCAAATGAAACTCTTTTAAAATTGTATAATTCGAAGAAAAATCTTCTCCCTCCATTTTCAATCTTAAAATCTCCTCCAATGAATTTGTTGTTTTCCCCATTGCCGAAACAACAATAACCATATTTTTTCGCAATCGATTACGGAGAATATCAAGCAAATTTTTCATTGCATCAGCATCTTTCACAGAAGCTCCACCAAATTTGTAAACAATTGTTTTTGACATAAAAATTATTTCCTAATTTTCTAAAATACTAAACCATTTATTGCACTATTCCAATACATGAAAATCTCAACTTACCAACCAGATCAAAGTGGTCTTGCTTATTCTGTCGGCACTACCCTAGACCGATTTATCAAGTCCAAGCAAAGTGACTTCCCTTTTGCTTCAGGAGAACTTTCCCAATTGCTAAGAGACATTGCATTGGCCTCAAAGATAGTCAATAGAGAAACCAACAGAGCCGGCTTATCTAACATTGGAGGAGCATTCGGCCAAACCAATATTCAAGGAGAAGAACAGCAGAAACTTGACATCATTGCTAATATTAGATTTATAAGAGCTTTGAGTAAAGGGGGCGAAGTCTGTGCCATAGTTTCTGAAGAAGAAGATGCAGTGATAGATCTTCAAAATAAATCAGGAAAATACGTGGTAGCCATCGATCCCTTGGATGGTAGTTCGAATATAGATGTGAATATCAGTATAGGAACCATCTTCTCTATTTATAGAAGAAAAACCCAGGTGGGCAGCCCTATCCAAAAAGAAGACATTATGCAACCAGGCACTGAGCAGGTGGCCTCGGGATATGTATTGTACGGCTCATCCACGATGCTTGTCTATACCACAGGTTTTGGGGTCAATGGTTTTACTTATGAGCAATCCCTAGGAGAATTTTTCTTGTCCCATCCATGTATAAAATCCCCTGAAGATGGGCAGATTTATTCGATCAATGAAGGTACTCAGGACGAATGGGAGCTTGGGATAAAGGATTACATTGATACCTGCAAATCAAGAAAATATTCCGCTCGATATATAGGGAGTCTGGTTGCTGACTTTCATAGAAATCTCCTAAAAGGAGGAATTTATCTTTATCCAGCTACACAAAAGAATCCAAATGGAAAGCTTCGTCTACTATACGAAGCTAATGCTATGGCTTTTATCGCGGAACAAGCAGGTGCAGTAGCTACCGATGGGAACCGAAGGATTTTAGAAATTAAACCAGAATCCTTACACCAAAGAACTCCACTATTTATTGGATCCAAAAAGATGGTTGAAGAGGCAATGACCCTTGCATCTGTTTCCATAAAAAGTCAATGATTCTCTCTTCGTATAAATTTCAAAAACTTATTGCGTAACAAATAGTATCTTGGAGCTTTAATTAGCACTTATGACTTATCACAAAAGACTCTTACAAATTTCCTTTTTGGCAATTACTGCATGTTCAATGTATGCTTGTAGCCAAAAAGAGGAAGCATCCACAACAATCCCGGAACAGGAAATAGACGACACCTATTCCGTTTCAACTGAAAAAATGACCATTGTTGTAGACACGCTTCATACCGGCCTTGAAAACCCTTGGGGGATGACTTGGCTTGCCGATGGAACTTTACTAGTAACTGAAAAGAAAGGAGAGATTCTCATTTTCAGAGAGGATGAGTTTACAGGAGAAAAAATCCAAGGTCTACCAGAAGTTCGTACCATTGGACAAGGCGGATTATTGGATATTCAAGCACATCCCAACTATGGTGAAAATGGATGGCTCTATATAAGCTACGCCAAAAAGGTCACGGAAGAAGAGGGCACCACCACTATCATGCGTTTCCGATTAGACGGAAATAATGCGGTGGACCAAGAAGAATTGATTATGTCCCAACCAGCTTGGAAAGGCGGTAATCACTTCGGGAGTCGTATCGTTTTTGACAATGACGGGTATTTATACTATTCCAGTGGAGATAGATTTGACACACCTGGAAATGCCCAGGATTTAACCAACTCCCATGGTAAAATCCACAGAATTCATGACGATGGAAGAATTCCTACCGATAATCCATTTGTAGATACCCCAGGAGCAGTTGCTTCTATTTGGGCATATGGAAACAGAAATCCTCAGGGATTATATTTTGATAAAGCCAACAATCGCTTGTGGGAATCAGAGCATGGACCTAAAGGTGGAGACGAGCTTAATCTTATTGAAAAAGGAAATAACTACGGCTGGCCAGAGATCTCCTACGGAATCAACTATGATGGAACTGTTTTAACTGAATTCACAGAAAAAGAAGGAATGGAGCAACCAGCAACCTATTATGTGCCATCTATTGCTACGGCAGGTATTACCATGGTTACTTCTGATAGATACCCAGCATGGAAAGGCGACATTCTGATAGGAGCTCTAGCTAAAACTCATATCAATAGAGTTGATATGGAGGGAACAGAAGCACTTTCACAAGAAATCATGCTTCAAGACATTGGTCGAGTAAGACAAGTGAAAGAAAGCCCTGACGGCTACCTTTACGCTATCACAGAAGGAACAGGATTATTAGTGAAAATCCTCCCTGTTAAGTAATTAAAACACCTATCAAAAAAGGCCTTTAATTGAATTTAAAGGCCTTTTTTTTGACTACTTCGAAAGCAAACTTTTACACAAAGTCAATATCTACATTGAATGGGTATTTCATCAAGAATTGAAGAGCTTCTTTTATATCAAAATCCTCAAATAAAACCCTGTACAAATATTCAGTAATTGGCGCTCTCAAATCAGCAGTCTCTAAAAATGCTTTAATGACTCGAATGGTATTGATTCCTTCAGCCACCTCTTCCATATCTGCTAAGATTTCGTTTAATTTTTCTCCTTTTGCCAATCGAAATCCAACGGTAAAATTCCGGGAATCAACAGAATTACAAGTAGTTACTAAATCACCAATCCCTGCCAAGCCAATGACGGATTTGACACTACCTCCCAAGGCATTACTCAAATGCACCATCTCGACCATTCCTCTGGAAATAAGAAGACCTTTGGCATTTTCACCTAACTGAAGTCCAGCTAATGCTCCTGAAGCAATTGCAATAATATTTTTCAAAACCCCACTTAACTCCACCCCAATGATATCGGAATTTCCATATACTTGAAATTTCTCTGACCTCAATAGACTTTGGCCTTCAATAATCACTTCGTTGTACTTACTGGCGATTACAGTAGCAGCAGGTTGCCCTTTGACCAGCTCTTTGGAAAGGTTGGGCCCAGCAAGACATCCTACTCTTACCACAACTGATTCCTGAAGGATCACTTCACTCATCGTCAGTATTTGAGATCTCTTAATCTTTTGAACCGAATCGAGTGTCTCTCCTGGATTTAAATTCAAACACAATCCTTTGGTCCCGTGAATAATCAGATGGTAGGGGAATAAAAAAGGTGCAAATGTTTTCACCACATCCTGAAATCCCGATGAAGAGATCATCATGAAAAGAATGTCGCAATTTTCGCAGATTTCAGCCGGACTATAAGTTCCTTTAATCTTAGGGTTTAAAGGTTTCCCTTGAGCAGAATGTTTTTCATTGATCTCATGAACCACTTCTTCCTTACGGGCATACACCATCACCGGACTCTTTTCAGCCAGCATGTTGGCAATCGCAGTACCGAAGCTTCCTACCCCGATCACGCCTATCCATTTATCTTTTGTCTCAGAAGAGTTTTTCGAGACCATATCCAGTTAATCTATTATGATAAAAATACAGTAAGCTCATGTCTTGAGTTACAATGTTTCCATTTTGATCCTTGATCAAAGGACGTTTGGCATGATACATACCTACATTTTCTAAACCATGTTTGATAATGGTATCTAGATCATTTTGAAGGTGAGGAGCCACATTGATCATTCCTCTTTCTTTTAATAGGTATACTTGATCCATCACCCGTTTACAATTCTGTTTAAATTCATCGTAAGGAATCACAATATCTTCCTCAGGCAATCGGATTAAGTCAAATAAATCCAATTTTTTATTAGACTCTTTGATCATTTCAAAAGCTGTAAATGCTACTAAATGAGAACTAAAGACCCTATTTATTTTATGGAATTCCTCAACAATCCTTCCTCCCAGCATATGAGTATATTCCTCTTCCCTTTGCTGATCAACAGTCACTTTCCCATCGGAAATAAAATAATCATGGGTATTGATCTTCCTCCCATTCTTATCTAAACTATCTCCATGTTCATCTACATAGTTACCTAGGACATCCATGGCCTTACCTACTGACACTGAGATATCAGAACCTTTGGTAAAGAACTTTAAAAGAAACTTGGAGATTTTATATGAGTTCGAGAATTCATCATTCTCTTTGTAGTATCTCTCTTGCCCTGTGATGCTGAGGTGATCTCTAATTAAACTTGGAGCCTCCAGAACAAAATGATAATTGATCGTAACAGGCACTACGAAAATCTTTCCTGAAATATCTGTGATTCCATTTTGATAATTCGCTCTCTGCGCTTCAATAGCGGTGCTTAACAAACCTAATTTCAACTTAGATTCAATCATCCCACTTCTAGATCGAGTGCCGCCAGGGAAAAACAAACTGTGGCAACCAAACTGGATCGCTTCCTTTGAATAGGTTTTTAAAGTCTCTAGATACAAGAGGTTTTTCTTCCTTCTATCCACTTTATAAGCCCCCAAAGAATTCATAAAATATGCGAAGATGGAGATATTAAACAAGTTGAGTCCCGCCCCATATATAAAAGGAGGAAGGCCAAGAACAGAGATAATCCATCCGATCAGAATACTATCCAAATTACTGAAATGAGTAGGAACCATTACAATAGTTCCTTTTGTAGCCAAATCCCGCAACTGCTCAGTTTCTCCTGTGATCTGAATTTTATCTTGTAGGCTATATTGATTACTAAAAATCGACCGAAAACCCTTTACCCTTGCAGCATTCAGTAGCCTGGAAAATCCATAAGTCACTACTCTTCTGGTGAACTTGTAATGAGAATGGTTAAAATTACTTGCTATTTCCTCTGCATAACGAGAAGTGATGCGGTGCAAAACTTCTTTGTATTGCTGCACCTTTTTCTCTTTGGTAAGCTCTGTAGCAGAATTTATTTGAAGCATGGAAGCTTTCACCTCACCCCAAAAACTACTTTCATCATCCGGATCAACGACCCAAGGATTCTGTTTAATTCGAAGCTTTTCTCGGTAAAGAGTCGTCTCCAACTCTTCTTTTAAAATTTCAGGATTATTATCGGCGAGTTTTAAAATTCGTTCTTCTGCGAGATTGGAAACTTTTATCACAAAGTCTTTCCTTTCTCTTGCCAGTTTTACCACAGGCCATTCATTCTTACTCGGAATAATCGGCTCGTACTTATGTTTTATATATTTTTCCTCCAAGTGGATGCTGGTTTAAAACACCACAAAGATAACAAAAGCCTTGGCTTAGACTTCACTTTCAAGGCTTACTCAAGATTGCTTCTTGGATTTTACAAAAATCGCCACGATAGCAGAAGTAATCACCCCCATAATTAAGGCTCCTATGACAGATTGGACAATATAACTTTGCATGTTGAACCAATCCTCGGCTTGTTCTCTTGTCAGTTCTCCTGTAGTTACTGAATATTCAATTATGTTTTCAAAATATTGAGGAGTAATGTACGTCAGGGTAATATATTGAGTGAATGGACTTAAAACTGCAACTATGACAGAAATTATCACGCCTGACAAGAATCCTTGTAGGTAAGTCATTTCTCCCTTGTAGTAGTTCTTCTTCTTATCCAGCAATGCGAGAACATAAATTACGATCGCCGGAACAGCGAAAATATTTGTTAGTGTAGCATGCTGATCAATATGAACATCATGCCAGCCAAGAGATTTCTCGAGAACCATCCATGCCAGGGCGGTGACAGCAAAAATTACAGCCCATTTAATTTCGATAGTTATATTTTTCATAGACGCGATAAAAAGGTTTAAACAGAAACTTCACTACACAAAATACAAAAAAGTAAAAAAGATTGGACTATCCTTAGGAAACTTAATCTCTGTAGCGATATTCTCTTGCCCATGAAAGAAAGGGTATTATTTTTACGGCATAATTCACCGGATGAAAGCAGACCTCAAACAAATACAAGTCCCCATTGCATCAGAAATGACTGAGTTTGAACTCAAGTTTAGGGGCTTGATGAAAAGTAAGGTCAAACTTTTAGACCATATCATGAATTACATCGTGAAGCGCAAAGGCAAGCAAATGCGCCCGATGTTTGTTTTTTTGACTGCTGGAGTATGTGGTGAAATCAATGAGTCCACGCACAGAGGTGCTGCTTTGATTGAATTATTACATACAGCGACTCTCGTTCATGATGATGTGGTGGATGACGCCAACTACCGAAGAGGTTTCTTTTCTGTCAATGCACTTTGGAAAAACAAAATCGCTGTTTTGGTAGGTGACTACCTCTTATCCAGAGGTTTGCTGCTTTCTGTGGACAATGGAGATTTTAAATTACTTCAAATTGTATCCAACGCCGTAAAGGAAATGTCTGAAGGCGAACTTCTACAGATAGCGAAAGCTAGAAAATTGGATATTACAGAGGAAGTTTACTATCAAATCATTCGTCAAAAGACGGCTAGCCTAATTGCTTCTTGTTGTGCAGTGGGAGCTTCCAGCGTGGAAGGTAACATCGAGGTAGTAAGCAAAATGCAGGAGTTTGGCGAAAAAGTGGGTATGGCTTTTCAGATCAAAGATGATTTATTTGATTATGGAGAAGAAGAAATAGGCAAGCCTGTAGGAATAGACATCAAAGAGAAAAAGATGACTCTTCCTTTAATTTTTGCTCTAAACAATACCGATTGGCTTGAAAAAAGAAGAATTATCAGCCTGATCAGAAATAAATCAGATGATAAAAAGGCGGTGAACCAAGTAATTACTTTTGTGAAAAAGAGTGGTGGTTTAGAGTATGCAAAGGAAAAAATGAACATGTTCTTCCAAGAGGCTTTAGCCATACTAAACCAGTTCCCTGACTCGCAGTACAAAACCTCTCTAGAAGATTTAGTGAGCTATACCATTGAGAGAAAGAAATAATTTTTCAATACCTCTCACACACCGCTAACCTAAGACTCAATCCTCCAGGGACTTCAGAAAATCCTTGAACGCTGAATAATCATTTGCCAGAGGTTCGGATTTTTTAACTCCAACCATAAATGCTTCCAGTCGTTCTGGCAATACCACCTTCTCATCCAATGTCTCCTCCACTACATCTCTAAATTTACCCGGGTGAGCCGTCTCTAAAAAGACACCTTGGTAGTCAGGATAATTCTTCATAAAATTCTTTAAACCAAGGTAACCGACCGCTCCATGAGGGTCTAATGTATAGCCTTTGGTCTTTACTTCCTGCATCACTTTTTTCGTCTCTTCGTCAGAATAATAATACCCTGTCACATGACTTTTTAGAAGTTCTTCACTATTGTCATAAAGCGCCAAAAGCCTTGGGAAATTACTAGGGTTTCCTACATCCATACTATTACTGATGGTTGCAATTGAAGGCATTGCTTTAAATGATTCTCCATTCAAAAATTCAGGAACTACTTTATTTACGTTTGTTGCCGCAACAAAATGATCAATAGGCAAGCCCATTTTCTGAGCTAAAATTCCAGCCGCAATATTTCCGAAATTCCCACTAGGCACAGCAAAAGCCGATTTTTTACCGTTTTTGGGAAGTCTGGAATAAGCATAGAAATAATACAATGCCTGAGGAATCCATCTGGCAATATTGATGGAATTAGCCGATGTCAAAAGCAAGCTCTGATTGAGCTCTTCATCTAAGAAAGCTTGTTTTACCATTCTCTGGCAATCATCAAATACCCCATCTACTTCTAGCGCAGTAATATTTTGCCCCAAGGTTGTAAACTGCTTTTCTTGCAATTCGCTTACTTTTCCTTTTGGAAAAAGAATGATCACCTCTACTCCCTTCACCCCTAAAAAACCATTGGCTACTGCACTACCAGTGTCTCCAGAAGTAGCGACTAAAACACGAACTTTCTTTTCTGAATCGGTAAGAAGTAAGCTCATCAATTTAGAGCAAAAACGGGCTCCAAAATCCTTAAATGCTAAGGTAGGACCATGAAAAAGCTCAAGACTATAAACACCCTCTTCTACTTCAACGATGGGTGCATCAAAAACCAGCGTATGATCCACTAGATCACGAATCTGCTTTTCTGTCAAATCTTCAGAAAAAAGGGCTCCCATGACACGGTACCCGATCTCTTGAAAACTCATCTCAGAAAATTGCTCAATCAATTCCTTTGATAAAGAAGGAATCTTTTCTGGCATATAAAGCCCCTGATCAGAAGCTAGCCCTTTGACAACTGCTTCTTCTAAACTGACTTTGTGCTCTGGATTATTGGTACTGTAATATCTCATCTATCACTTATTTTCTTCAAGAACATAAGCCCCTCTGGTATTGATGGCAGAATAATACACATCTACCCCAAGCCCAATATTTTGGTAAATCTCTTCTGCAGCCTTTGCTATTTCTTTTGATTTTTCTGCACCCTTTGAAAGTGCGAAAAGAGTTGGGCCCGAACCTGAAATCCCCATACCTAGGGCTCCAGCAGCTTTAAGCGCTTCTCGAACTTCATAAAACCCTGGAATCAAAACCGCACGATACGGTTCTGCAATCACATCCCGCATAGATCTGGAAATCAATTCATAATCCTCCTGATACAATCCTGAGACAAATCCCGCCACATTTCCAGACTGTATGGTAGAATGCTTCAAAGGAATGGCATCTCTTAACACACTTCTTGAATCAGAAGTATTCAACTGAAAATGTGGGTGCAACAAGGTACAATACAAGCTATCTGGCACGTGTAATTTGATCACATCTAAAGGATGATAATCTCTGATCAAAACAAATCCACCTAATAAACTGGGAGCTACATTATCAGCATGCCCTGCGCCACAAGCAGCTTTTTCTGCTACAATAGCGAATGGCAACAAATCTTTTCTTTCGTATGGATCACCTAAAAGTCGGTTGGCAGCCACTAAAGCAGCTACAGCACTTGCAGCACTTGAACCCATTCCCGAGCCAAGTGGCAAACCTTTTTTTAAAGCAATATCCATCCCTATTTCCTGTCCATAATCATCCAGCATTGCTTGGATGGCTACCGCACAAGTATTCTTCTCTACTTCCCAAGGAAGCTTTCCTCCATCATCTTCTATTGAAATCACTTTCAAGCCAGGTTCTTCCTTACGAAATACCTCTACATAATCTCCCATGGCGTCTATCGCAAACCCAAGGATATCAAATCCGCAGGAAACGTTAGCAACAGTAGCCGGTGCAAAAGCTTTTACTGATTTCATCACTCCCGAGTATAGTTACCGATTCTAATGACATCTGCAAAAACTCCGGCAGCAGTAACATCTGCTCCAGCACCTGGACCTCTAATGATCATTGGGAAATCATGGTAGCGCTCGGTAGTGAGCAAGATCATATTATCACTCCCTTGTAAGCTACTGAATGGATGTTCTTCTTTTAACGAGTTAAGCCCAACCTTAGCAGCACCTTTTTCTAGCGTAGCCATAAATCGAAGGGCTTCTCCTTTTTCTTTAGCCTTCGCTCTTATTTCTGAGAAACTTGCATCATGACCTTTGAGTTTTTCAAAAAACTCATCAACAGATGCCGTATTCACGCAATCTTCAGGAACCATACCTTCTATTGACACAGCGTCAAACTCAAGGTGTTGTTCTGCTTCTCTCCCCAGGATCAAAATCTTTCTCGCCACATCCATTCCACTCAAATCATCCCTTGGGTCAGGCTCTGTATACCCTTTCTCTTTGGCTACTCTTACCACTTCGGAAAATGAAGCTCCTTTTTCAAATTCAGAGAAAATAAAGTTCATAGAACCACTCAAAACAGCTTCTATTCTAATCACTCGATCTCCTGAAAGCATTAAATCTTGCAGCGTGTTGATCACAGGAAGACCTGCAGCCACGTTCGTTTCATAAAGGAATTTTACGCCTCGCTTTTTCGCTATTTTCTTCAAAGCCAAATACTGATCCATAGAACCGGAATTTGCTTTTTTATTAGGCGTTACGATCCCAATCTTAGCTTCCAATATCTGCTTGTAGGAATCTGCCACTTCCTGAGAAGCAGTACAATCCACCATCACAGAGTTAGAGAAGTTCATCTGATCCATGGTTTCGATAAATGCATTCAAATCCATTTTTTCATCCTTATCACTCAATTGATAAGGATTTTTTAAATCGAACCCATCCTCATGAAAGGCCATATACCTACTATTGGCAAGGCCGTGAATCTGAATATCCAGCATACTGTCCTGCTGCAACTTTTCTTGCTGAGAGGCAATCATCTTTATCAAGGCCTGGCCAATCAAGCCAGTTCCGATCAAAAAGACGTGTAACACTTTATTTTCAGAAAGGAAGAAAGCTTCATGAAGCGCATTAAGTGCTTTTTGTAAATCCGCCTGTGGGATTACTGCAGATATATTCAATTCTGAACTTCCCTGTGCAATTGCTGCAACATTGATATTATTTCTACCTAAAGCTCTAAACATGCGTCCAGAAGCTCCGGGGTTATGCTTCATATTTTCGCCGACAACTGCCACTGTAGAAAAGCCATGCATCAGCACTACTTCTTCCATTTCACCAGATTTGATTTCATAGTGAAACTCCTTTTCTACGGCCTCTTTTGCCAAATAAGCCTCATCAGTTTTTATCGCTAAACAAACACTGTGTTCAGAAGAAGCCTGTGAAATCAATACAATATTAACCTGGGCATCAGCCAAAGCTTTAAAAACACGGCTAGTTCCAGAAACTGATTCGATAAGCCCTGCCCCCTGAACGGTTACGATCGAAATATTTGACATCGAGCTCACCCCTTTGATCAAGGCCTCTTTAGTGACGTCAGAATTAATCTTAGTACCTGGGTTTTCAGGATCAAATGTATTCTTGATATAAATCGGAATATCCCGTTTCATTGCCGGCTGCATAGTCGCAGGGAATATCACTTTGGCTCCGAAATGAGAAAGCTCCATTGCCTCATTATAACTTAATTGAGGCACTGTAAACGCAGTATAAACCAATGTAGGGTCGGAGGTCAAAACTCCTGACACATCAGTCCAAATTTCCATATCCTCCGCTTCAAGTGCTCCAGCGAGAATGGAAGCAGTGTAATCAGATCCAGATCGACCCAGTGTCGTGGTTTCTCCTTTTGCCGTGGAAGCAATAAACCCAGTCACTACTTTTATACCGTCATTTTTAGCAAAATAACTTCTTATCAAAGCATTTGTAGTGTCAAAATCTACTCTTGCCTGACCAAATCTATCATTGGTTCGGATTACCTCTCTAGCATCCAAAAACTGAGTTTTTAACCCTTTACCTGCAAGGGATTCAGCAAGAATAAAGGCTGACAAACGCTCTCCAAAACTTGCTACATAATCTAATGTTCTGGCGGAGTTTTCTTTGATCAGGAATATCCCATGAAAAAGGTCTTCAAGCTCTTTGAATCGCACTTTTACATAAGTCATCACTGTGGATTGATTTTGTACTGCGATCAACTGCCTAACCATCTCCAAATGCTTTTCTTCTAAGCTTTGTAGGGTATCTCTATAAGCCTGATCCCCTTCTCTGGCCAACTGTGAAATTTTGAGAAGACTCTCCGTGACACCACCAAAGGCAGAAAAAACGATGGTTACTTCATGTCTTTTAAGCTTATCCTGAATGATGGAAAATACCTTGCTGATGTTTTCGGGGTTCGCTACGGATGAACCTCCAAACTTGAGAACTTTCATAAAGAATCTTGGAATGTTTTTAAAACTAAAATGGGTCTAAATAGACCAAATGAGGCGGGAGTATTTTAAAGTATAACGGGAAACCCCGTCATGGTGGTGTCCATCCCTGTTGACATGAAAAAAGATGTACGCGCAACTGTTCCACGTAAAATATACAGGGGTTCTGTGAATGAAATGTTTGCTGCAAATACCATATCTGGAGAATTGACAGGGCAATCTTACTGCCAAAAATTTTATAAGCCAAACAATCCAATAGAGATTTTCAGAAAACTGTCATATTCTTTGAAAAATAGATCAAAAATCAAGTTTTTATCCAAAACAATTATTCGAAACACTACAGATTCCCTAAAAGACAAAAGAGTATTTGGTTGAAAAAATTTCTAAATTATCAATCGAACAAAAACAAAACATGATGAATGTATTTAGGTCAATTTCAATCGTTTTTTTGGTATTGGTATTCACTCAATGTAAAACTATCTATAAAACCCAAATGGGTTTGCTTAGCAATAAAACTTGGGAATTAGAGACCTTAGGAGAAACTGCCATAAATACAGAGAACTTTCCAAACGGACTACCTACCTTAGAATTTAAGGAAGCCGGCTACCTTGCAGGGTTTACAGGTTGCAACAACTTTAGCGGCATCTACAGCTTAGAAGGTAAAGACCTTAAATTAAATCCTGGGGCGATGACAGAAAAAGCCTGTCCCGGAATTGATGAAAATGACTTTATCGAGGCTCTACAGAAAGTCACAAAATTCACTGGCTCAAAAAATAAAATTGATCTATTGGGAGAAGCCGGCACCTTGATGAGTTTTACCCCAAAGGATTAGAGTTAAAATAGCTCTTCAATCTGTTTTGTTTTGCCTCTAAAATTGACTTGATCCAACTTGTTTTTCCCAAGCAGAGCCTGACCTAATGGAGAAGCTTTGCTCAGTAAAAATACTTTTTCATCATTTACTTTAACCTGACCTAAACTCACCGAGATAAACAGCCAATCTCCCCCATATTGAAGCAGACTACCTTCATTTACTTGAGAACTCGATTTCTCTTGTTCAAAAAATTGCTGTATCTTTTGTTTGAAGATTTTTGTCTGATGATGCTGCTTTTGAACCTTCCCGATTTCCTGACGGATCATTTCCCTTCCCGTTTCATACTTATCCCCTGCGGAACTCTTTGTATCCTCGCTTATACTAAGGTTTAAAGAGGTTAATTCTTCGGAAAGAAGTTTCTCTCTTTCAGTCAAAAGGTCAAAAACTGACTGATATACAGAGGATTTAAACTCGTTCATCTATTCTACGCAAGCTTCTTTTCTACGAGTATCGATGATGTAAACGATTTTCCATTTCCCATCAAACTTCACCAATTGAAATGAGTTAACACCACAATGGCTAAACTCCTCATTCACATAAAATTCGTAAGGGGTCCAGGCCGTAGCCATATCCCCGTCCACCTGAATTATGTAATCAGTTAATCGTTCATCCAACTGGGTACTCTCTGGTATTTTTCCGATTTGAGTTGCAAATTCCTCCACAGAATTACTGGCAATGCTGGTCCCTTCGGGCTTTTTCACAATAGTCTGCATTATTGCCTGCTCAGAAAATGCCGCTTTGATTTGATCAGCATTTTTATCTCGCATCCCATCAAACATGGCATTGATAACTTCTTTGATTTGCTCGGGTTCGGACTGAGAAAAACTGACTGTGCTTACAAGGAGGAGTAAACAAAGAATACCTGAGAATTTAGATTTCATAAAATTCAAATTAAACCTCTCCATACAGTTTAAAAGTCATGTTTCTCAAAGCTGAGGTATTTACAGAATAATGCATCGCTTCAGCAATCTCATCCGCACGCACCCACTTGGAAAAATCTGCATCAGGCATGGCTTCTCTATTTTGAGGTGTATCAATTACACTTGGAACAAATACATGAGAACGAACAGAAGAATCTTTGATTTCTTCTCCAAGAATCTCTGTTAAGGTGATCACTAACCTTTTACTCAAGGAATATGCAAGCATATCCTTTCCAGACTCTAATTCTAGTGCTGGCCTTGCTCCAACAAAAAGGAAAGTACCTCGATCTTGTTTTTTCATAAAGGGAAGAAATCCTTTGACAAGATGAAATGCGCTGAAAAAATTCAGCTGAAACATTTTTTCGATATCCGTATGGCTCGTTTTATCAAATCCACCCATACTAAATCCTCCTACCAATAATGCTAAAGCATCTAATTCACCATACTGAAGCTGGAATTCCGAAACAAAAGCTTTTACCTGTTCTTCATCTGTGACGTCTACTTCGTAACTATCATCAGCTTCTTCAATAAATTCTTCGGCATCAGGCCGGGTCAAGACGATGATATGATATCCCTCTCGTTTAAATTTTTCAACAACGGCTTTTCCTAAATTTCCACTCGCTCCTGTAATTATTATATTTCTACTCATACTTTTGGAAAATTCTATCTGATAATCCTTAAAATTACCTTTAATTTTTGAATAAGACATGAATCACTTAAAAAGCAGCATCCAAACCAAAGAAAACGCCAAACGGAGGAACTTCGTTTTCAAATTGATCCTGCTACTATTATTGGAATACGTCTTTGTTGGTAACACCATGCTAAGTCCAATTCTAGAAAAATACCCTGTACTGAATAACCTTCTTTCAGCAACTATCTTTTTGTTGAGTAGTAACCTGATCATTTCTTTGGGAAGGTTTGCTGCGTTGAGGTTTTACTTAAATAAAACCAAGGAAGAGAGAGTACAGCCTAATTTTGTTATTGGAATAAATCGTATTTCTTGGATACTAAATGTTCTGATCTTCCTGATTTCATTAATGCTCGCATTTGGAATTAAGCCTTTGGAGTTCTTGACCAGTATCACTATTGTGGCTGCCGCAATTGCTTTACTCACCAAGGATTACATTACCAATATCGCCAATGGCTTGATCATCATGTTTTCAGATCAATTGGAAATAGGGGATAAAATACAAATCAGTAAAACCACGGGTTTCATTCGGGATATCACATTGATAAATTTAGTTTTGAAAAGTGAGACGGGAGAAACAGTGATAGTACCTAATTCAATGGTGCTCTCATCAGAAATCACCAATTATTCACGAAATAATTCGCATCAAATGATTTTTGATTTTGAGCTTAATAACTCACTCCAAACGCCATTGGATGAATTAGAAAAAAGCCTTACAAAAGAACTGGAGCCCTTTTCAAACTTGGTGTTTCTCAAAGGCTCTCAACTTACAGTGCTGGATAGGAAAGCTGAACATAACTTACTCCGTTTCCAATTCCCTATTAAAACCGGAGAAAAGGTCACCGAGAAAGAAATCAGAAAATTGATCAATCAAGCTATTTTAAACCTGAATCATGCCAAAGGAGAAGCCTAATTATTTTGACTTAGTATATCAAGTTGTAAGAGAAATCCCAACTGGAAGAGCAACCAGTTATGGAGCCATCGCTCATTATTTGGGCTTAAAAAGTGGGGCAAGAATGGTAGGTTATGCCATGAATGCCGCTCATGCCTTACCAGATGTTCCAGCTCACCGAGTAGTCAATAGACTTGGCATGCTTACAGGCAGACATCATTTCTCTACACCTACAGCAATGCAAGAAGCCTTAGAAAGCGAAGGTGTAAAAATTGAAAATGATCAGATAAAAGACTTTGATAAAGTTTTTTGGGATCCAGAAACTGAATTAAGCATCTGACTTATTTTTTCCGTAGAAGCCAAAGTCCAATAAACATGAGAAGTCCATTCAATATTAAAGCTTCAAACCCAAACTTGTAACCCCAAAAGAGTTCTTCAGAATTTGAAGCCAAAATATATGTGACCGTGGGAGCTAGCACCGCTAAGTATGGCACCCATTTATCCTGCACTTTCATTTTTGTAAATAAACCAAAGGAATAGAGCCCTAGCAAAGGCCCATAGGTATAGCCTGCAATCACAAAAACGGAGTTGATTACACTTTGGTCATTGACCCAATAAAATGCCAGAATCACAAAATACATCACAAAGGTAAATGCGATATGAACGCGCTGTCTTATCCATACTCGCTTTTCCTTGGGGTATTTTTTTTCCAACTCTAAGAAATCCACACAGAAGGATGTTGTCAAGGCAGTAAGTGTAGAATCAGCGCTTGAATAAGCTGCCGCCGTGATTCCTAAGACGAAGACTATTCCTGCAAAAGGGGTGAAATATTGGGTAGCTAAAAGAGGAAACAATTCATCAGTTCTTTCTGGAAGCGGAATCCCTTTCGTCTCTGCAAATAGGTAAAGCATTACACCTAGTCCTAAAAACAATAAGTTGACAATCACAAGACTGGTAGTGAACCAAAACATGTTTTTCTGAGCATCCCCGATATTTCTACAAGTCAGATTTTTCTGCATCATATCTTGATCCAGCCCAGTCATTACTATGGTAATAAATGCTCCAGAAATAAATTGCTTGAAGAAATTCGTCCCGTCTTTCCAGTCCCAATTAAAGATGGTAGATCGAGGGTCATCAGAAACCACCTTAAAATATTCTCCAAGGCTGGAAAGCTCTAATTCTCTTCCAATCAATACAATACTGACTACTACTGCTGCCAGCATAAAAAATGTCTGGAGTGTATCTGTCCACACTACAGTCTTAATCCCCCCTCTAAAGGTATAAAGCCAGATCAAAGCCACAGTAATTAACACGGAAACCCAGAAAGGTATACCTAAAGAATCAAATAGGATCAACTGTAATACAGAAGCTACCAAAAACACTCGTAAGGATGAGCCTACTGTCCTAGAAAGAATAAAAAAGAAAGCCCCTGTTTTATAGGACCAAAACCCAAACCTATCCTCTAGGTAAGAATAAATAGAAACGAGATTTAGACGGTAATAAAGAGGGAGTAAAACTTTGGCAATCGTGAAGTAACCAAGAGTATAGCCTAAAACAACTTCGAAGTAAAAGAAGTTAGAATTACCAACCTCCCCTGGTACAGAAATAAAGGTCACACCTGAAAGTGATGCTCCAATCATTCCAAAAGCCACTAGGAACCAAGGGGATTGACGGTCTCCTGTAAAAAAAGTATCTTCGGATACTTTACGGGAAGTAAACCATGAAATCAAAAAGAGCAGTAAAAAGTAGCAGGAAATAACGAGCAGAACTACTTGCGAATTCATAAATGCAGCTTGGATTAGCCGCTAAGTTGTCTATTATTATTAATTTTGCAAAATGAATCGATTGAGCATGACACATCCATATCAAGAAGAGTCAGAAGTATTATTGGAGGAAGTGGTAGATTTAGATTCCTCTGACCTAATTGTTTACAATGACGATGTCAATACTTTCGACCACGTATCAACTATCCTGATTAAAGTCTGCAAACATTCTCCCGAACAGGCGGAGCAGTGCACCCTAATTATCCATTTTAAAGGAAAATGCGCCGTAAAAAAAGGGAGTATTGAGGAGTTAAAACCTATGTGTGAGGCAATTCTAGATGCCGGAATCCAAGCAGCCATCGTTTAATAAAAAAGCGTGAATATCCCTTCCAAACTTATTGAAGACGCAGTTACAGAAATATCTAGACTTCCAGGAATAGGAAAGAAAACTGCATTGCGACTTGCCCTACATTTATTGAAACAAAGCGAAGTTCATACTGAAGCACTTACTTTAGCTTTGACTCGCATGAGGGAAGAAGTCCAATACTGCAAAATTTGCCATAATATCTCAGATGATGAGCATTGCAGCATTTGCAAAAGTCACAGAAGAGATCATGGGGTAATTTGTGTCGTTGAAGACATAAGAGATGTTTTAGCTATAGAAAACACAGATCAATACCAAGGTTTATACCATGTGCTGGGAGGAGTTATTTCTCCGATTCAAGGAATAGGACCAGAGGAATTGACTATAGAATCCCTAATCGAACGCGTCAGTACTGACTCAGAGGAACCCGTAAAAGAAGTTATCATGGCTTTAAGCGGGACAATGGAAGGGGACACCACTTCATTCTACTTGGCAAAACGTCTTCATGAGAAAGGCATAAAAGTCAGTACCATTGCAAGAGGAATCCCCGTTGGCGGTGAATTAGAATATACAGATGAAATCACTTTGGGAAGAAGCATCATGACCAGGATTAATTATTCCTCAGAGTAATTTATTCCTTTGCACAAATGAAAGCCCTTTCTATATTTGCAGACCCTTAAGCGGGTAGCTCTTAAGGAGCAAAATAATAATGGGGGATTAGCTCAGTTGGCTAGAGCGCTACACTGGCAGTGTAGAGGCCACCGGTTCGAATCCGGTATTCTCCACTCCAAAGCTTCGCAGAAATGTGGAGCTTTCTTTTTATAACCTTCCCAAACTCTTGGCCACCGGTTCGTCCCGATAGCTATCGCAGACCGGTATTCTCCACTTCAAAGCTTCACAGAAATGTGGAGCTTTACCTTTTTTCTAAATTTCTAATTAGCTCTTCTGCTTTTTTTGGTAATACACCCTCTTTTTTAACTTCTATTTCTGGCGAAAACTGTCCTCCAAAACCTTCACAATCAATCAATGTATATCCATTACTTTTTCCCACATGACTTAGCGATTGCCTGTAAAAGCCGTTATGTTTAAAATTCTTGGCCCAAAGTGTAATTTCTTTGTGGTTATAGGAAAGATGGCCTACAGGGGTAGAATCTAATATTTCTCTATCCTCAAACTTGGTGTTTTCATAGGACCTGAATTCATAATTTGCTTTATAAATTAGGTAAGCTTCAACTTCTTGCCCATTATCCAGTCTCTCTCCAATAGAGTTGACGTCAAATTCAACAATCCCTGAATCCACAGGCATTGGCTTATCCAATTTTAAGCCCATTGCGTATTGGGTATTTTCATCACCCTCCATCCATTCAGTCACATAAGTTCGTGTTTTTTCAATGATCTTATACGTAACCCCATTGTACGTCAATGTATCACCAGCATGAAGCTCTACCTCTTTAGCATAAACAAACTGATTGTTTTTCACCTTCAGTTTTATTTTTCCTTTGGCAAAGGGTCTCACTTTAAATTGATTGGCATTAAGGATCGCGTCCTTTCCATCAATCATAAACGTAAAACGGTCAAAATGCAGAATATGTGCCACATTCCCCCTTCCAAAATCATAGCTATAAATTTGAAACACTGTGTTATCAGAGGTAATTGTAAAGACATTATTTTCTAATTTACCTTTCACCTTCACCTTGGTTGAAGCAAACTTATTTTCATCTTTAAAGTTGGTTTCAACATTTTCAAAAATCGCATATAAACCTCCTCCAAAATTGGCTTTAAAATCCATGAATCCAGGTCCTCTATGCTTGAGGTTCTTTCCTATGACATAATTCCCTTTTTCGCTTGAGTAAAGAAATCCATAACCAAAACCAAACTGATTGTACCTGGCATCTTTTTCATTGACTTCTTTGGTCGTATCCATGTTGTCAACAACAATATTAAGCTGCTGATCAGGATTCGGTTGTCCCTTAAACAAACTAGCAAAAAACAACTGTGCTCCACTAACCCGCCTATGTGGTGGTAAAAAATTTACATTTCTGATTCCGAAATCCAGAGAATTCCCACCCACTTCAAACAAATGAGCTGACTGCTTAATCGTATGTATATCTGACCATTGAAAAAAGTCTTCCCATCCAATTTTAAGATTTGCTTCATTTTTAGCTATGAGGTAAAAATCACTTCGAACATCTGCCTTTTCATATTGGGGAACAACATAAGTTTTTCCATCTTGAAGTTCCAGCACTTTGGAAGCTGACCTTTTAGTAGCATCAACAGCAAGCTTAAATGCCATCGTGTTATCAAAAAACACATAACCTTTGTCGCTTTGATGATTGTAATTAAAATTAACCTCTATTTCATTTGGTGAGATATAGGATGTAATAATAGAATACCTTGAACCTATAATCCCAGGATAATACTCATCTTTTGATGGAGTATTTGGATTTTTATGCGCAAACAACCCACAAAAACTTTTCCCCTCATCTTCTGGCGAAAAAACAGGCTGATTACTTTTTACTTTATTCCCCTCATATTTTAAACCTTCTTCGATCAATTTATAATATCCTTCACCACCATATTGCTCAAGGCTTACATATTCAGAACTCCAGGGTTTATCCATTTCAATTTCTTCGGTAACTTTTTCTTCATTAATAGGAACAACAACGGTGCTTTCATCTTTCTGTTTCTCCTTTACTTCTTTTTCTTCAGGTGGATCATGCGCTATCTCTGGTTTTATTTCTGTGATCTCAATACTCTCTGGACCTAAGATGGCATTAACTCTGTATTTCTGATTCTTCTTTAGATTTAAAACATCGGAAGACTCTATTTCGATAGTCCCCTCAAACTTAAATTTAATTTTAGGCATAACAATTTGATTTAGAAGGCAAAAAATTGATTTTTAAAAAGCACTAGAATTTACCAACTTTCTCAGACAATCAAAATTTCACTCTTCAAATCCTGTTGCATAAGCAACTATTTATCCGTCTTAATGACAAAAAACAAACACTCCAATAAGACATCATAAAAGTGAAAACAAGCAAGCTTTTTATTTCTGCAATCATCCTATTGCTACTCTCCTGTCAAAATGAAGAGCCTTGTACTAGCTATCAGTTAGACAAAGTCTTTGATGTCAATTTTCAGGAAACTGCGACCTTTTGTGAAAGAGCAGTGAGCATCACATTTACAAAGGTCACCCAAGACTCTAGATGCCCAGAAGATGTGGTGTGTATTTGGCAAGGCTTAGCCGAAGTGGAGCTGCTGATAGAGGTAAATGGTTCTGAAGAAAAATACCTTTTAAGCACCTTCCCAACTTTTCAGGATGTACCCTCAGAAGTAACTTTTAAAGGCTATATTTTTAAATTAGAGGGAGTCAGCCCATATCCAAACACCAAAGTCTCACACAAAGAAAAGGACTACTCTATTCAGATGTTAGTTGAAAAGACAAGCGAGTAATTGTATCTTGCTTTAAATCTTTTCAAATGTTTAATAAGAATTTCTTACTGGTTTTTCTATTTGCCAGCATCATAAGTTTATTTTCTTCCTGCTCATGCAACCCTGAAAACATTGCAAAATTTGCTTTTAAGGGAATGGAAAGCATGATGGGAGAAGGCTTTATGCCCTCTGAAGAAATTCGTGCATTAGGTGATTTTAGAGGAATGAGCGTTTCACTTAACAGTTCCAAAGCTGAAAATCACGTCGAATCCACCATTTTTCTTAAACTTGAAAATGGAGACCCTGTCAAAATTGGGAGTCAGCCTGAAATTCTAGCCCGAAAATGCGCCGAAATCTACTTGCATGATTTCGAAAACTCTGAAAATTACCGGCAAATTACGGTTCAATTTATTCAGAGTGATCCGAATAACCCAGAGAATATTGCTATGCAGGAATACACTTTTGAGACCAAAGACTTTTAAACAAAACCTATAATTATGGAAATGCCACCTGAATTCAAGAAACAACCTACCTCGCTGGGAGAATGGGTGATTGCAGTACTAATCAAGCGCCTTCCATTAATTGGACTAGTTATGCTCATCATTTGGGCAACTGATAAAAGCACTGATCCAGATAAGGCCAATTGGGCGAAGGCTGAGTTAATAGTAAAACTTATTATTTTCGCAGCTGTAATGATTTTCATTGCTATCATTGGCTTTGGCTTTTTCACCAACTTTGCTAATGATATTGACTGGTCAGAATTTGATTAATGAATATTAAAGCTTTTTGTTCAGACATTGACGGCACCCTCCTCAATGCTGATCGTGATCTATCCCCTAGACTGAAATCTGTGGTCAACAAATTTCCTTCAGATTTCCCTGTAATTCTTGCAAGCTCTAGAATGCCAAATGCTATGCGTCATCTGGTCAGAGATTTGCAGAAACCTGAGCAACCTTTGATTTGCTATAATGGAGGCTATGTGATCAGCGCTGAAGGAGAAATCTTAGATTCTGTAACGATCCCTGTACCATTGGTCGCGAAGATTTTGGACCTCTGTAAAAATACCAATATCCATGTCAGCCTTTATCAAGGAGAGGACTGGTATGAAGAAAAGGACGATTATTGGTCCCAACGAGAAATTAGAAACACCAAAACAAATTGCACTTGGCTGCCTGGAAATGAAGTAGTTCAGCTATGGTCAAAAGGAGACTCAGGAGCTCATAAAGTGATGTGCATGGGGGATTCACAAGAGATCTCTTGGCTATTTGGGGAGTTGCATTTCGAACATGGAAACGATCTCCATCTTTATCGATCTAGTGACACTTACTTGGAAATCGCACCTAGATCCATTTCAAAAGCGACTGGTTTGATCAAAATCCTGGACCATGCTTTTGACTTCGGAATGGAGTCAGTGATAGCTTTCGGGGATAACTACAATGACATTGATTTGCTTCAATCTGTTGGTTATGGAGTGGCCGTTGGGAATGCCAGACCTGAGGTAAAAGCAGTTGCGAAAGAAATCACCACAACCAATAAAGAGGATGGCGTAGCAATAGTTTTAGAAAAATTATTTTTACAAAATCCCTGAGCCGTCTTCTACTTCTTCCACAGCTTTTGTTAAGAATTCCTGAAACGGAAGCATGATCTTGAATTTCTCCAATGCCAGCTGGATAAATTGGCCATTGTCAATTTGGGAATCCATCAAAGAAGTCATCACTGTGAAACTCTTCATCCTAAGTAATTCTATGTATGGGTGATCCGCTTCATATTCTCGAGGACTAGTTTTAAGCTTATCCCCTCTCATCTCTCCAAAGGTTTTATTAAAGTTTGGGTCTGCTAAAATCTGTTCCATTTCTGCTCCTGAATAATCAATTTCCTTTCTGATTTTTTTGAGCGTTTCTCCCATGGGATTCCAGATCCCCCCACCAATAAATGATTCTCCTGGTTGAATATGAAGATAGTATCCCGGTCCCTCTGATTTTTTTCCTTTTGGAGAAAAATAGGCAGCAAAATTGACTTTATAAGGAGCCTTATTTGCCGAAAACCTGATATCTCTGTTCTGTCTGAAAACACAATCTTTTGGTTGAAAAACTTCGAATGCAGGTTCCCATTCCGACAAACCTTTTAAAATCACCTGTACATCTTCTAAAAATTCACCTCTGCATTCGAGATACCATTTCTTATTCGCATCCATCCATTCCTTAGAATTATGATTGGCTAGCTCAGATAAAAACTTCAGGTAAGGTCTCATGAATTTATTGGAATTGGTTAAAATCGAATTTGGTCATTTTAAACAAGCAGATTCTGGTTTTGGTTTAAATAAAGTCAACCAGACCTTCTAGCTTCATTCCCCGGCTTCCTTTGATCAAAATTAAATAGTCCTCTAATTGGCTATCCTGAAGCCAATTTCTAAAAGAAAATGGATCAGGAAAATAAAGTGCTTTAGGGTATCTGGCTAAAGCGGAAACGATCAGTTTACCAGTGAAACACACCTTTTCAATCTCATATTCACTGATAATCTCACCAAGCTTTGCGTGTTCCTCTTCTGCATGCTCTCCCAATTCAAACATATCTCCCAAGATTATCATTTTATGCTTTTTCCCGGTCATTTCACCAAATGTTCGGATAGCTACCTCCATACTTGATGGATTTGCATTATAAGCATCTAGAATAATCAGATTGCTCCTCTTTTCAAGAAGTTGAGATCGCATATTTGAAGGCTGGTAGTTCACGATCGCTTCAATTGCGCCTTTCATTTCTACTTCAAAATACTTCCCTACTGCCAATGCATTGGCAATATTCCCAAAATTATAGGCGCCGATTAGTGAACTCAAATAAACTTCTTCTGTACCTTCCACTGTGAATTTGACAAAAGGATTTGCCTCCACGAAACCTACTTCACAAAAATCTCCTTTTGCAGGGTACAAAACAGGCTTATCAAATCTCTTCGCCATATTCGACAATACAGGGTCCTGAGAATTGATGAAAACCGTCCCTTTATTCGCTCTTAAAAACTGGAATAATTCAGTCTTGGTTTTCAAAACTCCCGCAGGACCACCCATCCCTTCTAGGTGAGCTCTCCCAATATTGGTAATAAATCCGTGCGTTGGTTCAGCTATTTCGCATAACTCCTCAATATCACCCTGTTTATTTGCTCCCATCTCAACGATTGCCATTTCTGCATCCTCAGGAATAGAAAGTAAAGTAAGCGGAACACCAATATGATTATTCAGATTACCGACCGTGGCTACAGTTTTAAATTTGGTTTGTAGTACAGCATGAAGCAATTCTTTGGAGGTGGTTTTCCCATTAGAACCCGTCAATCCAATAATAGGTATCGTCAATTGCTTCCTGTGATAATTAGCTAAATCCTGCAACATTTTCAAGGCATCCTTAGCCAAAAAATAGCGTTCATCATCCTCTATAAAGTACTTAGGATCATCAATCACTACTAATGAAGCTCCTTGCTCCAATGCTTTGGGGGCAAACTCATTGGCATCAAAATTCGGCCCCTTAAGGGCAAAAAAGACATTCCCCTTCCCAATTTTTCTGGTATCTGTGCTGACACCGGTACTTTTTTTGAAAAGGCTGTACAGGATAGAAATATTCATTTTCGACTTATTTTACTCCAAAATAAATGAATCATTCACATCTTTGGACTGATACTTCCGTATTAATTTTAGATTTCCCCTTCATCCCGTATGCGAAAACTCTATATATACCTTTTTCTTCTTTTGGCTTTTCGCACCCAAGCACAAGAAATTTATTCTTTTAAAAACAGCCCTGAGGTCACTCAAGACGGCATTAACCTAAGCGCTCCATTTAGCGGGGGAATTAATTCTTCCCAGATTCAAACCATAGATCTTGATGAAGATCAAGTAGATGAGTGGGTGATTTGGGATATCAATTCAAGACAACTTCAGGTTTATAAAAAAGAGGGGGAAATGATGATCCACTTACCAGAGCTAAGTTATTTTTTTCCTAGTGATATTGCAGGTTTTTTGATTCTGGAAGATTTTGATCTGGATGGCAAAAAAGACCTATTCACTTCAACTCCTTTGGGGATAAAAGCATATAAAAACACCTCATCAAATGGTCAGATTTCATGGGAAGTAGCCCAGAATTTCCTAAAAATTGATGGTTCAGGGAATATTCAAGCCAATAATCTGGACACGCCTTTGATCAAGGATTTGGATGGCGATGGAGATTTAGATTTAGTCATTTTCAATTTTGCTTCAGGGGATTATTTGGAGTTTTATGAAAACACAAGCATGGACCGAAAAGACAGTCCAGATGTGGACGGTTTTGCTTTCCCAATTACCCATTGGGGAAATTTTGAGTTTTGTGGTTGTGGAGAGATAGCAGTGGGAAGAACCTGCAGTGGGATAGATTTGAGAATAGCAGAAGACATTAATGGTAAAATCCAACACGCAGGTGGACATTCTATTCTTTATCGCGATTTTAACTCAGATGGGATTCCCGATCTTTTATTAGGAAGAGATGAATGCAGCTCGCTGTATTTTTTACCGAACACGGGGACTTTAAACACCCCTATTTTCACAGAAATTGAACAACAGCTTCCCGAATACGGCACCCTTCCTGAATTTCCAATTTTTCATACAGCACAGGTAATTGACGAAAACCTGATTATTGGTTTAAACACCAATGAAATATCAATCAATTATGGAGTTGATTTCGAAAACTCAATCGTAAAAATAACCCCAGAAGGAAACTCTGATTTCACTTTTCTACAAAATCAGATGATTGACTTAGGGGAAAACAGCAACCCATTGTACATAGGAAACAAAAGTGAAGGCTCAGTCTTCGTCACTTCCAACCAATTGGTTAATGGCGAGGTGATCAGTAAACAATCTATCTTTCATTTAGAGAATGGCACTTTCAATAGAGTTGATGTATCCAATAACTTATTGGATGAGCTAAATCTGATTGATGTACAAAACTTATTGTTCAATGATCTGCAGGGTAAGCATCATAATATTATCTCAGGTATTTCCATCTCGGATAATATTCCTAGTCAAAAGCTTTTTGAGTTAAATGAGTCCCAAACAGAGTACCTCCCTTTTGAACTCACAGGTTATGAGCCAAGTCGAAGCGATTATTTGCAGCTATTCCATTACGAAGGAGAAGACTTTATGCTCGTCGCAGCTCAAAACGGAAGTTTGGATTTATATCAAACAGATTTCAGCACCTTTACAGCTAGTATTCAGGAGGAAAATTTCCTGGATTTTTCAGATAATCCTGCCAACAGAAACCTCAGTGTTGCTGTCCATAAAAAACCCAATCCCGACTTGTTTGCTGTTGACCAAAATGGGCAAATCATCAAGATTACAGATTTCATGAATTTGGCTATACGTTCTGAGGTTCTAATAGAAACAGCTAATCAGAATTTCCCAACAAGATTGGGAAGGAACACTTGGATAAGCATTGTCAACCCTCTCTTTGAGGAAGCACCAGATTTAATCCTTGGAACAAGAGCAGGAGGATTGATTTACTTAAATACGGAAGATTCTCAAAGTCCAGGAGAAAATGAATTTAGGATTAAAGTTTATCCCAACCCAAGCGATGGCCCAATCAAGGTCCTCTCTAATTTACCTGCAAAAGCAACCCTCATCACTTCTTTGGGTCAAGTGATGTTAGAGAATATCGCAATTGAAGCCAACATACCCCTTGAAATACAAAGTGGTTTTTTAAATCCGGGGCTGTATATCCTTCACCTACAAATTGATGGCAAGTTCACCACTTCTAGAAAAGTTTGGATGCAGTAGGCATTGCTTTCTTTGTGAATTGAAGGAATTAGGCTAGCTTACTTAGGTTAACCACCTTCTCCATGAAAAATCTTTTTACACTTCTTCTCGCAACTCTCCTTTTTCAAAGTTGTCTTCAACAAAAAGAGTCTGCTGATATGATCTTCACCAATGGCACAATTTACACAGTTGATGCCTCCAACCCTAAAGTTGAAGCTGTCGCAGTGAAAGACGGGATGATTTTGGCTTTGGGAAGCTCCCTGGAAATTAATGAATACCTCTCTGAGGAAACTCAACTAGTGAACCTCCTCGGAATGACCATGACTCCGGGGCTGATCGAATCCCATGCACACTTGATGGGAATCGGCTATAATAAACTCGAACTTGACCTGATGTATGTCAAAACCTACGACGAACTTGTGGAAAAAGTGGCTGAGGCTGTAGCCAAAGCAAAACCTGGAGACTGGATCACAGGAAGAGGTTGGCATCAAGACAAATGGATCGAAAAGCCGGAAAAAATGGTGAAAGGCTTTCAGACCAATGACCTTTTGAATGAAGTTTCACCCGACAATCCGGTATTTCTAAGACATGCTTCAGGTCATGCTTCTTTTGCAAATTCGAAAGCGTTGGAACTGGCAGGCATCAGTAATCTCAAAGGAGAAAGACCTGGTGAAGTCGAAGGAGGTGAAATCATTTTGGATGAACTAGGAAATCCAACAGGTGTTTTGACAGAAAGAGCCTCTTGGTTAGTAGGCAAGTTGGTTCCTGAGGAAACGCCAGAAAGAGCCGAACAAGCCTTGACTTTGGCATTGAAAGAATTGGCAGAAAAGGGGATCACCAGTTTTCATGATGCAGGAAGTGGTCAGGAGACAATAGATTTATTGTTGAAATTTAAGAACGAAGGGAAATTGACTTCTCGGCACTACATGATGCTGGCGGGAAGTGAGCCTGAACTTTTAGAAAACTGGTACAAAAGAGGTCCCATGATCGACAGCGTAGATCATTTATTTTCTGTAAGATCCATCAAATTATTCTGTGATGGAGCTTTAGGTTCTAGAGGAGCTTGGCTTTTGGAAGAATATACTGACAGGCCTGGGCATTTTGGACATGAGACGCTTCCAATGGAAGTCGTAGGACAAGTATCCGAAAAAGCCATTCCAGCAGGATTCCAGGTTAATTCCCATGCTATTGGAGATCGTGCAAACAGGGAAGTTTTAGATCAATACGAAGCGGCATTTGCAAAATTTCCGGATGCGAAAGACTTGAGATTCCGAATTGAACATTCTCAACATATCGATCCAGAAGACATTCCAAGATTCGGGGAATTGGGCGTAATTGCCGCCATGCAGGCGATTCATTTGAGTTCAGACAGACCTTGGGCGATCGATCGATTGGGAGAAAAAAGAATTGTGGATGGAGCTTATGTTTGGCAAAAATTAATGCAAAGCGGTGCTGTAGTAACCAATGGAACAGATGCACCAGTGGAACCAGTAGATCCGACACCTTCCTTTTTTGCTTCAGTAAGTCGACAAACATTGGAAGGCACTCCAGAGGGTGGTTATGAATCGAGTCAAAAAATGACCCGAGAAGAGGCTTTAAAGTCTTACACCTTGGATGGAGCTTATGCTGAATTCGAAGAAGATTTTAAAGGTTCTATAGAAGTAGGAAAAGCAGCGGATTTCACTGTTTTTGATAAAAACATTATGGAAATCCCAGAATCGGAGATTTTAAATAGCAAAGTCATGATGACTGTTATGGGTGGAAAAATTGTTTACAGTCTTCAGTAGGAATGTAAACAGTGTTTCAGTCCCGTAAAGCAGTTGCAGGTTTCAGAGGAAGAAAGTCTTAATTTTAATCAAAACCAATAGAAACAATGGTTAAGCATTTAAAATTAAAAGCAAGGTTCATTTGAATAATCTTGGTGCATTAACCTTTTACTAAAAAATGCAGGTGAAAAATACTTTTATTTTCTTCCGTCCATTATTTTAGACGGAAGGAACTTTAATTAGAAATATGATCAGTCACATTGATCCAATGCTAGTTAACGATCATAGAAGGGCTGTGATGAGTTTATTCGAATACTGTTAAATTTCGAGGGAACGAAAATGCTATAAACTTATGGAAAAGTTTAAAGAATTGAAAAACATAGAATTGATTGAAATAGGTGGCGGTCAAGATGATTATTTTTTCACAGATAAAATATTTGATCATTGGGCCTATGACATTTTGAATGCAATGAATAATATAGCTGATTCAATTTCTGGTTTTGGTGATGGATTTGTAAATGGCTTTAAGGACACAAACCAAAAATGGTAAAGAGATGAAAAAATTCGAAAACTTAAGTCAAAATGAGCTCCTCATTATTCATGGAGGATCAGAGGAATCCTATACATTAGGATATAATATCGGTTATTTCTTAGGTGCCATGACCTCAAATGCAGTAAATGCAATGGTAGCATTTGCTGATGGGGTAAAAGAAGGGGTACAAGCGATTAAAGATTTAAAAAGTTAAACTTAATTAATCTTAATGTGGGAGATTAAGGCTCCCACCTTTTTATGATTTTAAAAAAAATATATCCTTTTTATCTGTACATCATTTTTTTCACTTCATTATTTAATTTTTTTCTTAAAGAATTTACAGGATCCAGCTATCTAACTAAAATAGAGAGGGTATTCTTTTCTGAATTCAACCTTTTTGGCATACTTAGTTCCTTTGCCGCATTTTGTATACTAACTCCAGTTCTGGAGGAACTATCTTTTCGTGCCGTTTTTTCGAAAAACAAGGAACTGGTTAAACTTGGCTTTTCATTTTTTCTAGTTGTTTTTGTATTTAAAGTGTTAGAGTATTTTTTAAATATTAATTTTTGGATAGATATAACCCTAACCTATTTAATAGCTGTTTCTATTTACCTCATCAGCAAAAATATTTCAATTGATCAGGAATTATTAAAAAGAAAAAGAATAATTATATTAATTATTTCCTCCCTTATTTTTGGAATCTTTCATTCGGGTCTTAATTATCAATTTAATAGCCCTCTTTTCCTATTAATATCTATTATACCTTATATTTTCTCGGGTTTTATCTTTGGCATTGTAGCTATTAGGTATAACGTCATTCATTCTATAATACTACATTCATTAATAAATTTTACAGGCTTAACAATAAATCTAGTTTTTCATTTTCTAGATTAAAAACCAAAGTTTCAAACATTGGTCAACCAAATATCTTGCTCTTAAGAATTTTCAATCCTGAATTTCCACCTCTTTATTTTTAACGAAAATCTTTGGCTAAAGCCCCAAACCTAAACACTCCAATATGAAATGGCCTAAAGAGCCATTTCTATTCATCTAAAAATTAACCATACAATATTATATTTTAGTACTAGGTGGGCTGACGCAGCATTGAGCCATCGCCCATATTTGTGCGGCAGGAGTACACGGAAAGCTATCGGGACTTCGTCTTGACCTTTTGCTTTTCAGTAGGCGGGGTTCTTTTGGATCAAGCCAAAATACCAAAGAAAATCTCTCGAGCTATTGACCATAGGAAAGAACTTTAATCAGAATTTCGGAATTCCCACATAATACAAATCAAAACCACCTAATCCCTCCAACTCGATCCGAAGAGAAAACCAACATCTCACCATAAACAAATGGCATGTGGTCAGAAGCGGAAGAATTGATAGAAATTTTTTGAATATTCTTTTCTGTTTCTCCGATTAAATAAGGAACCGGGCTTTGATCTGAAGGAATATCCATTTCATAAACATCAAATTGCCCATCTCTATCTGAGCTAAACAATAGTTTTTCAGGGATTCCTTGGGTTTCTACATTCCCCCCTTTCAAATAGTCAGCCCCGTAAAAACTCGGATACATTTCATTGGATGATTCATCCATGATTCTAACGTTTTGAAGTTCCAGTTCGGAAGAATTGGAAACTTGAGGTTCAACATGGATAGAATAAAAACCTTGATCATTATCTCGACTAAACAACAAAATTCGATTTCCCTCAGGCGTTTGAAAGCTATAAGGGCCTTTTTCATTAAAGGGAGTTTCTGTTTTTCTTACCCAATCTCTCAGTTCTGTATCGAATAAATTGTCCCCTTCACTTACACTCAAAAAACCTTCTTTTCTATCCCAATAAAAAACTAACCTTCCCTCAACCAGGTTGAAGTGATTTGGATTAGAACCAATTCTGTTAGATGAAAAAACCAGCTCTACTTCATGGTTAATTGTGATAATATCCGAGTTGATATCATCTTTTGCAGAATTAAGAACATCTAAATTCACCGCCTTATCAGGGAAATGACCTACGGGATATCTATTTTGATTACATGAAAATAGAATCAAAATAAGCAGGCAAAAAGGATACTTTTTAATCATATCAATACCGATTTAACTTTTAAAATAAAAGGAATTAGAATCACTTCGCCATCTGTAAAGCAATGAAAAAAATGTAAACTTTTTCATAACTGGCACTTTTCTGATAAATATAACTAACTATTTAAATAATTCGATCTGCTATCCCTATTTACTTGACACATTGTGGCATTAAAGAAACCTTAACAATCTTAATTAAGTATTTTTCCCTATTTTCAGATTCTAAAAAAAGATCAAAATTATGCGTAAACACTTACTCGCTTTTTGGGTTCTTGCCTTTCTGGCTATTAGTGCCCAAGCCCAAGACTTAAAACCCATTACCTGGCAGGATATCCCCACCTGGAAATATTTAAACCGAGGAGGTTTTGATATTTCTCCAGATGGACAATGGATCGCATACACCATTGTCCAAATGGAAGGAGACGGCAAGCTTTATGTGAAGAAAGTTGGTGATCCTGAAAGTGAAAAAACCTATGATATTGGTGGTGTAAGAAGCCAACAAGTGGTTTTCAGTAAGGACTCCAAATGGTTAGCATTTAAGGAAGACCCTAAGTTTGAAGAAGCCGAGAAAAATAAAAAATCCAAAGGCAAGCCTTTACATGATAAGCTTCATCTAATAAAATTAGGTACAGATGAGAAAAAGACTTTTGAAAAGGTGGGTACATTTTCATTCAATAATGAGGGTTCTTCTGTATTAGCCATTAACCTACCCAAAGATGGTAATGGAGAAGGAAAAGGTTCAGATTTATTGATTTATAACCTATCGACAGAAAAAGCACTAAACCTGGGGAATGTTTTGGAGTTCTCATTTAACAAACCAGGAACTTATTTGGCATATACCGTTGACGCCAGCAATAAATCCGGGAATGGCATTTACCTTCTCAACCTTGCAAACAATAGCACGCAGATTCTTGACAATGACAAAGCCAGCTACAAATCACTAAGCTGGACAGAAAAAGGTGATGCTTTTGCTGCTTTGAAAATGGTAGAAGATAAAAAGTACAAGCAGGATCAAGGCAAGATCATTGGCGTGAAAAATTTAACAGCTCCTCAAGTGACGGTGTATGATCCTCAAAAAGATTCTACTGGATTTGACCAGGCTTATACTATCAGTCCTAACAGACGTCCTATGTGGTCTGAAGATTTGACTCGACTATTTTACGGAATTCACCCGCTGGTGCTAGCGAAAAAAGAGGAAGCCAAGAAAGAATTGGATAAAGATTCTGTAGCTATGGCAGAATCTGAAGCTATGAAAAAAATCATGGCTGACACATCTATCCATTCTATCAAAGATCTTAAGAAGGCCATTGCCAACCTTGACACAACCAAAACTGAAGCGAAGAAAAAAGATGCCGACACTCCTGACATGACCATTTGGCATTGGAATGATAGCAGACTTCAGTCCAGACAACAAGTCATGGAAAACATGGACAAGAATTATAGTTTTTGGGCTATGTATGATGTCGCTTCTAAAAAGCACACTGCCCTACAGGACAGTTCCATGAAAGACTTAAGCTTACTTCCAAAGCAACATTTCGCTTTGGGTTCAGACTTACAGAAATACGAGCTAGAGACGAATTTAAATGGTCAAAATTATCGTGATTTTTATGTAGTTGACTTAAAAACAGGTGAGAAATCAACCTTATTTACAAACTTCTATTTACCAAGTTATTCTTCCTACCCAAGACCTTCCCCTGATGGAACAAAGCTTAATTATGGGTATGATGGCAATTACTATGTTTATGATATTGCCAGCGGAGAAGAGACTAATTTAACTGCAAGTCTTCCAGTTTCTGTAGTCGACGTAGAAGATGATCATAATGTCAAAAAACCATTACACAACTTATTAGGTTGGTCTTCGGACAGCAAATATGTATTGATCAGTGATGGATGGGATATCTGGCAGGTTCCAGTAGAGGGAGGCAAAGAAAGTCCCGTTAACTTGACGCAGGATGGAAGATCTGAAAAGATCAGATATCAATATCGTTTTAGATTAGATCCTGATGAAAAAGGCTTTGACTTGAGTAAGCCTCAATATTTTAGAATTTACGGAGAGTGGACTAAAAAAAGTGGTATTGCCAAGTTAGATCCAGCTAAAAAAGGATTGGAGCCAGGAGCTGAAAAACTTATTTGGGAGGATGCAGCCATTGGTTCTCTTCAAAAAGCTGACAAAGCTCCAGTTTATCTTTACACCAAAGAAAAATTTAACGAGCCTACTCAGTATTACCTTGCAGATGCTGATTTAAGTGATGCAAAACAGGTGACAGAAAATGCCCCTGATGCATCTAAGTACTCTTGGTCAGCAGGAACTCGACTTGTAGATTATGTTTCAGATAAGGGGGATAGCCTTCAAGGAACTCTATTCCTTCCAGCTGGTTATGTGGAAGGAAAAAAATACCCTACCATGGTATATTATTATGAGAAACTTTCTCAAACCAGACATAATTGGTCCGAACCGTCATTTAGTGGTACTGGATGGAATCCTAATGTCTATACGAGCAATGGTTTCGCAGTATTTATTCCAGATATCGTCTACACCATGGATGACCCAGGAATGTCTGCAGTTTGGTGTGTAATCCCGGCAGTTAAAGAAGCCATTAAAACAGGTGTAATAGACGAAGACAACATCGGTATTCACGGGCACTCTTGGGGCGGCTATCAGACCGCATTCTTGATTACCCAAACGGATATGTTTAAAGCTGCTGCTGCTGGAGCTCCATTGACGAACATGATATCCATGTATGACTTGATCTATTGGAACTCTGGAGGCGGAAACATGTCCATCTTCGAAGCTTCGCAAGGAAGATTTACTGGAGGACCTTGGGAGAACTGGGATTCCTATGAGCGAAATAGCCCTGTCTACCATGTGAAAAATGTAAATACACCACTTCTGATGCTACACAATGATAAAGATGGTGCAGTAGATTTCACCCAGGGAATTGAATATTACTCAGCTCTTAGACGTTTGAAAAAACCAGTTGTTTTAGTTCAATACAAAGGTGAAAACCATGGATTGGGCAAACCGGAAAACAGAAAAGATTATAGCGTTCGAATGATGGAATTCTTTAACCACCACCTAAAAGGTGAAGAGGCGCCAGAATGGCTATCCAAGGGCATTGACAAAGTTGACCTTGAGGAACATCTAAAAGAAAGAGCATTTTAAGAATCAAAAAGAGGCTTTTAAAAAGCCTCTTTTTTTTTATTTTCACTTGTCAAAACCGTTCGCAAGCCCTTTATTTAAATCCATTTTCTAAAGGATTTCCCCCTTCATGAGTACTTCAACACCAGCCCAAGAGCTTGAGCACAGCTCAGCCTACTCTCAAATGAATTCCATTTGTTATTCGGAATCTGATCCTGATTACCATGTGCATTTCGAAAAGTACGAATACGATCAATCAATTGATGAGGTATGGAAAGCTTATGTAGAAATAGATCCTGAAAGGGCCTGGTCGGGAAAAATGATCCATTTCAATCAGCTTTATTCTCGAGAAACTGGTGAAGAAGTTTTTCCGGGGGAAGTGTATTTGGATGGAATGGGAGTTGGTCAAGTCATCATACTTAACCTGCATGTTTTTGGAGGTGCGATCAAGCTTACCGTGGGCCATGAAGTTATGGATGTAGATGCGGATAAAAGATTAATCCGAACATGCTATTTAGAAAACTCAAAATCCGAAGGAAGTCAGTTTATTCGTTTTAAAACATTGGCCAATGGAAAGACCGAAGTTTCTCATAAAACGTTTTATAGAAGTGGCTCCTGGTTCAGGGATAAGATCATTTATCCATATTTCCACACCAAAGCCATCAATGAATTTCATGGAAATGTGAGAAAGGCGATTTTAGAAAATTCATAATTTTATTTACCCAATTTATCGAAGACAAATTAATCCTCGCTCACGTTGAGGTAAGAGTATCCCATTTGGTCTAAAGTGATAAATGTAGTCTTTGCAGAAACAGCCATATTAACCATAGGTGTGATTTGTGAAGCTTTCATGTTATAGAATCCCATACTTTGCCCGCAAACATAAAACTTCACCCCCACCTCTTCCAATGCTTTGATAGCAGCCAAATTTGGGTTTTCCGTACTGTATTTGCTTTCGTACTCACTTTCATTTAAAATCGCTTGGATCAATCCCCCATGGATGACCGCGGCAATTTTTATTTTATCTGCCGGGACACCGTTGGCAATATTCAAGTTATATGTTCTTGCCACTTCCAAAAAGGTAGAATGAATCTCAGTAGAATCCTTTAACGAGCCATATAAGTCGATTGCAACCTTATATTCCAAAGAAGGATCATATGGCATTTTCGGATTATCTACAGGCATCACTCCCACCCAAGGATGAAAATCCAATACCGGATAAGTAATATGTTCTTTAATATGGGGTGGTATTTCTCCTTGGGCAAAACATGTCATGCATGATAAAAAAAACATCATGAATAAAGGTGCAAGTAACTTTTTCATAAAAATTTGATTTGAAGTTGTTTAGAAAACTAATTATAAATTTTCGCAAAACAATTTTTTAGCATAAACTCGTTCAATTTCAAGGCTAGGTTCGGATAAAAAATGTCCTAAAATAATTAATGAACCTCTGGATTTATTGGGTCAGTTTAACGCTACATTTGTCTGATTTCCCTAAACTTAATTAGTAAAATCAACTCATCATTATACTAAATATCTGCAATGACCCTTTCTGTAATTCTTTTAATTGGTGGTTTACTTCTTTTAGTAAAAGGAGCGGATTGGCTTGTGGATGGAGCATCTGTTTTAGCAAAAACGCACAAAGTTTCTGACTTAGCAATCGGCTTGACAATCGTCGCTTTTGGTACTTCCGCCCCTGAACTAGTGGTTAATTCTATTGCTTCCTCTGATCATTTACCAGACCTAGTTTTCGGAAACGTCATCGGCTCAAATAATTTCAATTTATTTATCATTTTGGGTATTGCAGGGCTAATCGCCCCATTATCCGTTCAGTCAAGCACAGTTTGGAAAGAGATCCCCTTCTCTTTTTTAGCTATTATCCTGCTGTTAATCCTAGCTAATGGTTACTTCCACAATTATGCTCTATCCCTTTCCCATTTAGATGGTTTCATTCTGATAGTCTTTTTCGTGGGATTCCTATATTATGTTTTTACCCAGCTCAAGTCAGAGCCAAATGAAAGTGAAATCATCATTAAAGATTATTCCAATCTAAAAATCTGGGGACTGATTTTAGCTGGATTAGCAGGGCTTGTTATAGGAGGTAAACTTGTTGTAGATAATGCTGTAGTGATGGCGCAATCTTTTGGAGTCAGCGAAAAAATAATAGGTTTAACAATTGTAGCAGCGGGAACTTCTCTACCCGAACTGGCAACCTCAGTAGTGGCATCTTTAAAAAAGAACAATGACATCGCAATCGGAAACATCATCGGATCTAATATTTTTAATATTTTTCTAATTCTAGGTGTCAGCTCAATAATTAATCCCTTGGATTATCAGCTTTCTTTCAACAAAGACCTTTACATCTTATTGGGAGGAACAATTTTCCTCTTTCTGGCGATGTTTACCGGAAAAAGGAAAAGTTTGGATAGATGGGAAGCGGGAATTTTACTCCTCACTTATCTAGTCTACATAGCTTATTTGGTTAGCAAAGAATTATAAGCCCATTTGATAGTAAAAAGCGTTTACTCCTAAGGTACTACTACCTTTAATCTATTCAACCGTGATATTCCACCTTTAGTAAATAAATAACTGTATTTTCCAGCTTTTCAGAATATCTTTTCAATTAATTAAGCCATCTCGATTTCTGATTTGGAAGAACCCAAAATTTGATCTTGCCTATTACCAATGTATACCTCCTCAAGAATTCGCTCTGGGATTTTCGGAATACTTCTTTTTGTTTTTTTCAGCATTAGTACCGGATATTCCCAACAAAATAAAGCTAGAATCACAGGATCGATTCAAGAAAAGTCTACTGAAAACCCTTTAGGCTTTGCGACAGTGGCAGTTTACACCTCTCTTGACAGCTTGGTTGCTGGAGGAATATCTGATGAGGAAGGGAAATTCTCTGTAGATCTTCCCTATGGTAATTTTTATGTTTTGGTGGAGTTTATGGGATTTGAACCCCATCAAACAGAAGTAATCGATTTTTCAAGGGCAAACAATCAAATTGATCTAGGTATTATTTCACTTGAGTCGACAGCAGGAGATCTAGACGAGGTGGTCGTCCAAGGAGAAAAAACAACTATGGAGCTTTCACTGGACAAGCGGATTTTCAATGTGGGTAAAGATCTGGCAAATGCGGGAGGAAATGCCAGTGACATTCTAATGAATCTACCTTCCATTGCCGTGGATCCCGAAGGAAATGTACGGTTGAGAGGATCGCAAAACGTTCGAATTCTGATCGATGGAAAACCATCCGGATTGGTTAGTTTCAAAGGTAGTGCAGGACTTCGTCAATTGCCTGCCAATATGATCGAGCGGGTAGAAGTGATCACCAACCCTTCCGCACGATACGAGGCAGAAGGAATGGCCGGGGTGATCAACATTATTCTGAAAAAAGACAACAATCAAGGGTTTAATGGCTCCTTTGAATTAGTAGGAGGAACACCTACCAATCTTGGTTTTACCGCCAACCTGAATTACCGTCATAAGCGAATCAACTGGTTTATCAACTACGGACTTACCTACAGACATTCTCCAAATGTGGGCGAGCTTTATCAAGAAACTTATGGTGAAGACACCACTTTTATCCTCAATCAAACGAATGAAGGCTTAGTAAAAAGCATGAACAATAACATCAGAGGAGGTTTGGATTACTATTTCAGCGAAAACAGCATCCTTACGCTTTCCTACTTATGGAGAAGATCTGATGCACATAGAAATACCGATATTCGATACGAGGATTCATGGAATACTCTTGAAAACCTGCAGGGCTATACTTTGAGAAATCAAGACGAAACGGAGCAGGAGCCCAACTCGGAAATCTCCATGAATTACAAGAAAAGCTTTGAACGTGAAGGGCATGAATTGACCGGAACCCTCACTTATCTTAATTATTGGGAAAATTCTGACCAGACCTTTACCCAAAGTTCCTATTTACCTGATGGCACATCACTAGCGGGTTCCTCTCTGGTCCAAACCTCCCTGAATGATGAGTACGAAAACCAATACCTGGCCATGCTGGATTATGTTCAGCCTTTTGCCAAAGAAGGAAAGTTTGAAACAGGTTTTAGAACAAGTTTTCGGGAAATGAAAAATGATTACTTGGTAGAGGAAGAAAATGAATCGGGGGAATTCGAACCAGTTCCTGGATTGGATAATATTTTTCTTTACGATGAAAACATACTGGCAGCCTATGGGATAGTAGGGAATACATCAGGAAAGTGGAGCTACCAGGGGGGACTCCGTGTAGAACATACCGATGTAAAGACCACTTTGGAAGAAACGAATGAAGTGAATCCCAGAAAATACACCAACCTCTTCCCAAGTGCCCACCTGACTTATAACATTACTCCTGAAAATGCCTTTCAGGTTAGCTACAGTCGACGCGTTCGCAGACCGGTTTACAATGACCTCAGTCCTTATGTCACACTTTCAGACGCTAGAAATTTTTTCAGTGGAAATCCAGACCTTAATCCAGAGTATACAAATGCTTTCGAGTTAGGTCACATCAAATACTTTGATAAAGGAACCTTATTTACGACAGTTTATTACCGAAGTACAGATGACAAAATTGAGAGACTTCGCACGGTTGATGAAAATGGAAACTCCAGAACATTGCCCTATAACCTCAATGGTGAAAACTCATTTGGCGTAGAGCTTACCAGTGACTATCAAATCCGTGATTGGTGGAAAATAGATTTCAATCTGAATTTTTTCCATGCTAAAATCGATGGAACTAATTTTCAAAATGGCTACGAAACTAAAACGACCTCCTGGCTATTCCGCCAGACATCCAGATTTACTGTGGCAGAAGGTTTTGATATCCAAGTTCGAGCAAATTACGATGCCCGTCAAAAAACTGTTCAAGGAGTTAGAAAAGGAATATTCTTTATGGATCTTTCTGCCAGTAAAAGTATCTTTCAGGACAGAGGAAATTTGGTTTTCAATGCCACCGATATTTTCAATTCCCGAAGAAACCGATACATCAGCGAGGGAGAAAATTTCTTTACTGAAGGGAATTCACAGTACCAAAGAAGACAAATTATATTAACTGTAAGCTATCGATTGAAGCAATAAGGTAAACAGATATTTCAGACCATGATTTGAGATATCATTTAATACCTCGTCCACATTCCATTAATGAACCCTAATTCTAAAGTATTGTAATCCAATGCGTAAACTTATTCTTTTATTGCTCCTTGGCATTGCAAATTCTTTCTACCTATCGGCACAGAAAATCAATTCCTCCTATCAGCTAAATATCAAAAAAGCGAGCTCTGAAATCATCATCGATGGTGTCTTAGATGAAAAGGCTTGGATGGATGCTGAAGTTGCAACTGACTTTTTTATGATCACCCCGATGGACACCAGTTTTGCCCAAGTGAGAACAGATGTAAGAATGACCTACGATGATGAAAACCTTTACCTCATTGTAGAAAATTTCCACCTACTTCCAGGTCCTTATATGGTAGAGTCCTTACGGAGAGACTTTTCCTTTGGCAAAAATGACAACTTCCTGCTCTTCATGGACCCTTTTGATGACCAGACCAATGGGTTTACTTTTGGCGCCAATGCAGCGGGAGCTCAGTGGGACGGAATTATGTACAATGGAGGAAGTGTGGATTTGAGCTGGGATAATAAGTGGCGATCAAAAGTCACCAACTACGATGACAAATGGGTTTTTGAGGCAGCAATCCCATTCAAATCTATTCGGTATAAAAAAGGCATTACAGAATGGGGAATCAACTTCTCAAGATTGGATCTCAAAGCTACTGAGAAATCTGGTTGGGCTCCTGTACCGAGACAGTTCCCTTCAGCATCCTTAGCCTACACAGGAAGTTTGATTTGGGATCAGCCCCCGCCACAAGCAGGTGCGAACGTCTCTTTAATCCCTTATGCTTTAGGTGGCATTAGAAAAAATATTGAAGGAAATGAGGATACCGAATACAGAAGAGAAGTAGGCCTGGATGCCAAAATTGGCTTGACTTCCTCTCTTAATCTCGACTTGACCGTGAATCCTGATTTTTCTCAGGTAGAAGTGGATAGGCAGGTCACAAACTTGGATCGATTTGAACTTTTCTTTCCCGAGAGAAGGCAGTTCTTTCTAGAAAATGGAGATCTCTTTGCCAGCTTTGGATACGAGACTATCCGTCCGTTTTTCTCCAGAAGAATTGGCTTAAATGCACCTATTCAGTTTGGAGCAAGATTGAGCGGAAAAATCAATAAGGACTGGCGAATCGGGGCAATGAACATGCAAACCGGAGAAGTGGAGGAAGACGGATTACCTTCTCAAAACTTTACCGTTTTTGCTTTACAGAGACAAGTTGGTGCCAGATCCAATATAACCGGGATGTTTATCAATAAGCAGTCTCTGAACTACAATCCGGATCCTGACGCGGAACAACCCATTTATTCCCAATTCAATCGAAATGCTGGACTGGAATACAACTTGGCTTCTTCCAACAATCTTTGGACTGGAAAAGCCATGTTTATGAAGAGCTTTGCTCCTAACCAGGTTGGCGATGGATTTGTCCATGCAGCGAACTTGAAATACAGTTCCGGAAACCTGACTTGGAACTGGGAGCATCAATATGTCTCTAAAAATTATACCGCAGAAGTAGGCTACGTTCCTAGAAACGGATTTTATAAAATCAATCCGGAAGCGAGTTACTTGTTCTTTCCTAAAAGTGAAAAAATCCTGAATCACGGACCCAAAGTTGGGGTACGTTATTTCTTCAATACCGATGGTGAGAAAACAGATAATACCACTTTTCTTGCCTATAACATCAAATGGAGGAGTCAAAGTACGTTTCAAGCATGGGTCTCTACGGACTATGTATTACTTCAGCGCCCATTTGACCCGACAAATTACAGCGGTGATACACTTGCCAGAGGTACAGAACATCAATGGTATGCCACAGGTGCAGAGTTTACTTCCAAGCCACAAAGTGTATTTACCTATGCCTTCACTACCCGATTGGGAGGATATTATGCGGATGGCAAGCGGTATAATGTCACTGCAGATATCGGCTACAGGTTTCAACCCTATGTCAGCATTGCCTTAAGTGCCAATTATAATTCCATTCATTTGCCTGAGCCTTGGTACAATACCAACTTCTGGTTGGTGGGACCAAGAGTTGATGTCACGATGACCAATACGCTTTTCTTTACGGCATTTGTACAATACAATGAGCAAATCGAAAACATCAACCTGAACACGAGGTTTCAATGGAGATTTAAGCCGGCATCAGACATTTTCTTAGTCTATACGGATAACTATTTACCAGCGCCATTCTACACTAAGAACCGATCTGTGGTATTGAAATTTACTTATTGGTGGAATATTTGATCATTAAATAAAAAAATGAAAATTGATTTTCTGAGATAGAATTAGTTAATTGATATTAAATCTTTTTTAGTTTCTAAATTTCTATCAGATGAATTCCTCCAATTTCTTTCGGTTATTCCTGATTTTTAGTTCGTTTTTTTTCTTGACATTGACTCATGAGGTCAGTGCACAACAAGAAAAACATATTAAACCGCCTTCAAAACCCATTGTGCGAGCTCAGTTTGTCACCAAAAATGGTTCTCCTATTATAGGGGTCGCCGTAATAGTGGACGGAACAACCAAAGGAATAGTGTCCGATGCAAATGGATTTTTTGAATTGGATCTCAGCCAATTTACAGAAAAGAAAGTAACCTTGGTTTTTAGCCATTGGGAACATGCCCGAAAAACTATGGAGGTGGTGATAAAGGATTTACCAAAGTCCTATGGACAGATAAAACTGGCAGACGCAGCATTCAAAGAATAACAGAGAAATATTTCAAACTAACTTTAATAAACAGGTCAAATTGACCTGTTTATTCTTTGTATTAACCTTCTATGAGAAGTCTTGGGATATTCCTTTATTTTTGAGAACATCATATCTCAGAGATCATCATGAAACGTCCCATTCACCTCCTTTTTTTAGGAATCCTTTTTTCTGTTTTCACTCAAAGCATCCAAGCCCAAACTTCTGATATTCTCACACTAGAGAGAATCTACGCTTCCAATGAATTCAGCCAAGAAAGGCTCCAGCCGATCCAATGGATTGAAAATGGAGCGGCTTATGTCACTGTGGAGAATGGAAATGAACTGGCAAGATGGGATAGCAAAAGTTTAGAGAAGAGCGTTTTTGTGCCGGGATCTGCTTTACAAAGCAATGGTAAGCCTATACGAATCGAATCTTTCAGCCTTTCAGAAGACGGTAGCAAGGTCTTGATTTTCACCAATTCCAGCAGGGTCTGGAGATCCAATACCAAAGGAGACTATTACGTTTATGATCTGGATACAAAACTTCTGAAGAAGTTGGGGGCACAATTTGAATCTTCCTCCTTGATGTTTGCGAAGTTCTCTTCAGACAATTCCAAAGTCGCTTATGTGCAGAAATTCAATTTGTATTTAGAGGACTTTAAAACAGGGGAAGTCACTCAATTGACCTCTGATGGGACTGACAAAATCATTAACGGAACTTTCGACTGGGCTTATGAAGAAGAGTTTGGAAAACGGGATGGTTTTGCTTGGAGTCCAGATGCCAAGTTCATTTCTTTTTGGCAAATCGATGCCTCCAAAATCGGAACCTTTTACATGATCAACAATACGGATTCAGTCTATTCCAGACCGATTCCCTTACAATACCCAAAAGTGGGTGAAGAACCTGCCGGAGCGAAAATTGGCCTAGTCGACATTGCTTCCAAAAAGACCAAATGGCTTCCTATTCCCGGAGGCGAAAAAGAAAATTACCTGCCTGGCATGCAGTGGATCAATGAGGATCTACTCTTGATTCAGCAGATGAATAGAAAGCAAAATCAATTGACTATCTGGACCTATAAACCATCCAATGAAGAACTAAAGAAGGTTTATGTAGAAACTGAAAAGACTTGGGTGGATTTGGCTTATCCTGACTTATCCAGATATGGCTGGAGTGATAATAGTTTGCCACTGGTAGATGATGGAAAAGCTTTTCTCCGCATGACCGAAAATGATGGCTGGAGACATCTTTATAAAGTCGATATCTCCACTGGAAACAAGACCTTACTTACTCCAGGAGAATATGATGTTGCTTCTTTTGGAGGCCTTTCTGACAAAGAAGTCTTCTTTATCGCTTCTCCTGAAAATGCGACGCAGCGCTATCTGTATGCCATTGATTTGGCAGGAAAAGGAAAACTTCGACGTGTGACTCCAGAGGCTTTTGAAGGAGTAAATACTTATGATATCGCTCCAAACGGTGAATTTGCAGTACATAATCATCAAAGCACTTCGGATCCATTGACCACGAGATTGGTCTCTTTGCCGAAGCATGAGGTGCTGAAATCATTGGTAGAGAATCAGGCTTACAAAACCAAACTGGCTTCTCTTAAAACGCCTGAAATCAAGTTTACCACTGTGACTACTTCTGAAGGAGTTACTATGGATGCACGGGTAATCTATCCAGTGGATTTTGATGAATCGAAGAAATATCCAGTGCTTTTCCACGTCTATGGCGAACCTTGGAGTACCGTGGCTACAGATACACAGGTCGGTCTTTTCAATATTATGCTGGCGCAAAAGGGTTATTTCATCATCGACATGGATAATCGAGGTACGCCGACTCTCAAAGGTAGCGATTGGAGAAAAATCATTTATAGAAAAATCGGTGTGATCAATGCCCAAGATCAAGGTTTGGCAGCAAAAGAATTATTAAAGCTCCCTTATTTAGATGAGGAAAGAGTAGCAGTTTGGGGCTGGAGTGGTGGTGGATCCATGACTTTGAACCTGATGTTTAAATTCCCGGAAGTTTATCAGACTGGTATGTCTGTCGCCTCAGTTTCAAATCAGTTGATTTATGACAACATCTATCAAGAGCGCTACATGGGACTTCCTCAGGAAAACATGGAAGATTTTGTGAACGGATCTCCAATTACGTATGCCAAAAATCTGGAAGGAAATTTATTGGTTGTCCATGGAACTGGTGATGATAACGTACACTATCAAAGTGCAGAAATGCTGATCAACGAATTGATTAAGCATAACAAGCAATTCCAGATGATGCCTTACCCTAACAGGTCACATGGGATTAGGGAAGGTGAAGGAACCTCACTTCATTTATATACTTTGCTTACTAACTATTTGATGAAGCACACTCCAGTGAATTAATTTTCAGGTAATTAGGATTTAAAAACTAATTATATCATATTGTTATTAAAATTTCGTAATGATATGAAAAACTCAATCAACAAGGCCCACAAACTCTACCAGAGAAAATTAAAGTTTAGTATTCTCACAGTGCTCTTTCTCTTCCTAGGAGGCTTAGCGTTTTCAATAACCCAGCTTACATCTGCCGGGGATGGAGCGTATTTAGAAGCAAAAAAAATAGTAAAAGGCATTGTTCTTTCCCAGGATAAAAGTCCACTCCCGGGCGCAATCATTATCGTCAAAAATGAAGACACAGGAACTGTTACCGATATAAAAGGGAACTTTTATTTAGATTTAGAAGATTTCACATCGGAAGAGATAACCTTACAAATTTCCATGATTGATCACGAATCAACTGATGTAGTCTTAAAGACAAAAAACTTGCCTAAGGATTTGGGTAAAATCACTTTAAAAAAAGAAGCAAAGTAATTTATTGTTCAATTGAATTTGCTTCGAAAATAATGATTTCCCCTTCGTCTATTGAGACTTGAATTTCTATAGGATTACAGCAAACCTCGCAATCCTCAATGTACTTTTGCGAGGAGACTGAGGGATCAACCAACATGGAGATTTCTGCAAGACAATAAGGGCATTGAAAGAAATGTTCGAGCATATGACAAGTTAATTAAAAATAAAAAACCCTCGAAGCCTAAACTCTCCGAGGGTTTTACCGAATTACTATTTTTTATACTTCCACTGGTGTATCGATATTCTTGAAGTAAACTTGCTTATCGGCATCCAAATCCACTAATACAGCAGAATCGTTTTTGATATATCCAGACAAAATCTGTTTCGATAATTCATTTAATACCAATCTTTGCATGGTTCTCTTCAAAGGTCTCGCTCCGAAGTTTGGGTCAAACCCAACCTCTCCTAGATAATCCAAGACTTCTTTCGTTGCTTCAATCTCAATATTAGCCTCCGATAATCGCTTTTGGATTTCTCCCCATTGGATGTCCACGATTTTACGGATGATTTGCTTATTCAACGGCTCGAACATGATCACTTCATCAATTCGATTAAGGAATTCAGGACGCACAGATTGCTTTAATAAATCAAAAGCTTCTGTTTTAGTTTTGTCCATTATTTCCTCCTTATTCCACTCTTCAATCTCAGCAAATCGCTCTTGAATTAAGCTGGAACCAATATTTGTAGTCAGGATGATGATGGTGTTTTTGAAGCTTGCTATACGACCTTTGTTATCAGTCAACCTTCCATCATCCAAGACCTGCAAGAGAATATTAAAGACATCTGGGTGGGCTTTTTCTATCTCGTCCAAGAGCACTACAGAATAAGGCTTTCTTCTTACCGCTTCTGTTAATTGTCCACCTTCATCATAACCTACATATCCTGGAGGCGCTCCTACCAATCGGCTGACCGCATGTCTTTCCTGATACTCAGACATGTCTATTCTTACCATGGCATTTTCATCATTGAAGAGGTACTCCGCCAAAGCTTTCGCCAATTCAGTTTTACCGACCCCAGTGGTTCCCATAAAGATAAAGCTACCAATAGGTCTCTTTGGATCTTGTAAACCTGCACGGCTCCTTCTTACTGCATCTGAAAGCGCAGTAATCGCTTCTTTCTGCCCAGCCACACGCTTTCCTAACTCTTCCTCCAAGTGCAACAACTTCTCGCGCTCAGATTGGATCATTTTGGAAAGTGGAATTCCTGTCCATTTAGAAACTACCGCTGCAATATCTTCCTGATCCACCTCTTCTTTTAGCAATGGCGAACCGGCCTGCATTTCTGCCAACTGAGATTTGAAAGACTCCAGTTTTTGCTCTGCTTCACCGATTTTACCATATCTGATTTCAGCTACCTTGCCGAAATCCCCGGAACGTTCCGCCTGCTCGGCTTCCACCTTATAATTATCAATTCGTTCTTTCTCGCGCTGAATTCCAGTAATCACTGCCTTTTCGCTTTCCCATTTGGCTTTGACACTATCACGCTTCTCAGCCAACTCAGCTAATTCCTTACTTAGGACAGTTTCCTTATCCTTGTTCTTCTCTCTGCGAATGGCCTCTCTTTCGATTTCCAACTGCATGATTCGACGATTCAGCTCATCGAGTTCCTGAGGTAAGGAGTCAATCTCCATTCTCAACTTTGCTCCAGCCTCATCCATCAAATCAATCGCTTTATCTGGCAAGAATCGATCAGAAATATATCTCTGAGACAGCTCAACGGCTGCAATCACAGCATCATCTTTGATTCGCACTCCATGGTGCAATTCATATTTGTCCTTGATACCTCTCAAGATTGAAATTGCATCTGCAGCATCTGGTTCATCAACGATAACAGCCTGGAATCTACGCTCCAAAGCCTTATCCTTCTCAATATACTTCTGGTATTCTTTCAGGGTAGTCGCGCCGATTGCATGCAATTCACCTCTAGCCAAAGCAGGCTTTAGTAAGTTCGCTGCATCCATAGCTCCTTCTCCTCCGCCTCCAGCACCAATCAACGTATGGATTTCATCGATAAAGAGAATTATCTCTCCTTCGGCATCGGTCACCTCTTTGATAACGGCTTTTAATCTTTCCTCGAATTCACCTTTATACTTGGCACCTGCCACTAGCAATCCCATGTCCAAAGAGATCAAAGTCTTGGATTTTAGATTTTCGGGAACATCTCCAGATACAATTCGCTGTGCTAAACCTTCTACAATCGCCGTCTTACCCACACCGGGTTCACCCAAAAGGATCGGATTGTTTTTGGTTCTTCTAGCCAAAATCTGAAGTACCCTCCTGATTTCTTCATCTCGACCAATGACAGGGTCTATCTTCCCTTTTTTGGCCATTTCGTTCAGGTTCTTGGAATATTTTTCCAATGCCTGATATTTGCTTTCTGCGTTTGGATCGGTCACTTTATTACCTTTTCTAAGTTCTTTTATCGCTTCGATCAAAGGTTTTTCAGTAATCCCCTGATCTTTCAAAATCTTTGATGCAGGGTCTCCTGCCGCCAAAATACTTAAGAGTAAATGTTCAATGGCTACATATTCATCACCAAAGGACTTGAGATAATCTTTAGCTTTGTTTAAAACCTGATTGGAAGCATTACTTAAATAAGGCTGCTGCCCCCCACTTACCTTTGGTAATTTATCTAATTGCTCATCAACTTTCTGGCTGAGCAACTGCTTATTTGTACCGAGCTTTTTAAAGAGAAAGTCGGTGACATTCTCATCCTCTGAGAAAATACCTTTCAGCAAATGCGAGGGCTCAATATTCGGTTGTCCCGAAGCTGAAGCCAACTCTACTGCCTTTTGTATCGCCTCCTGAGATTTTATTGTGAATTGTTTAAAGTCCATATGTATTGCTAGTCGTTTTTTTACGTGGTTGTATTTGACAGCTATTAATCAAATCTTTCGCCAAGCTTAACTTCAAGCCAAAATGACTGTATTTTGACCTTTTTTATAGACATTTCGGAAATAATGACATAAAAAAGGCTCTACCTATAAAGTAGAGCCCTCAAATAGTCAGATAATACTGATCAATTTTCCTCTTCTTTTAGGAGCTCTTGAGCAGGTGGTGCCTTCTTGTTATTTCTATGGTCAGGATGGATAAAAGTGTGAAAGAACAAGCGTATATGATATTTCTCCTGGGTCTGGAAAATATTGGTCATTCCATCTGTAATTTCGTACAACCTATTAATATCCTGCTTAGCTACCCATTCCATATCTAAACTCTTAAACATTCTTTCAGCTGGAACGTAAGCTTCATCATCTTTCTGAATATAAACAGGTAAAGCTACTTTCCCATCTTTCACAGTAGCTTTACCCATGAAACAGTCACTTTTTCCTTGGTTCAACACAACGAATACTACCTCATGCTCACCGTCTGGAATTGGATCAGCACCCCGCTCATGAAAAGCGATGTAATAATCCTCATAGCAACCTTCCACTCCCTGTGAAAAGATACTTTTCTCCTGAGCAAAAACCCCTGAAAGCATAAGAAAAAACATCGCAAGTGTACAAACTATTTTCATAATCTATTTTTTAAATTCAAGTTTAATTTTTAAAAATTTCCAGGATGAAAATGATTCTTTTTTAATTTAAAAAAAATCAATTCTCTGAATTTTATATTGTTCAGTTGGTTAAAGCCCTCAAGATTGAGAAGCAGCGTAATCCTCCACAGCTTTCCAGACTCTAAAGATATTACCAGAACAAATCTTTTTTATATCCTCCTCAGAATAACCTCTTTTCAACAATTCTGCAATCAAATTAGGGTACATTGAAACATCCTTTAAGCCTGTAGGTAGAGAATCTCCTACTCCATCAAAGTCAGAACCTAACCCCACATAGTCAACACCTACCAAAGCCACCACATGATCAATGTGATCTGCTACTTTTTGAACTGTCGGAAATGGGTTATTAGCAGCTGTATATTCAGCGATGTAGGCCTGAGCTGCCGAGTCGCTTCTACTTAGCTCATTTTCAGCCAGCCAGTTGACAAGGTGTTCTCTAACTTTGGCACTTCCAGAAGCATAAGCAGAATCAATAAAGCTTCCCCCAAAATTGATCATCATGACACCACCATTGTCTGCCATAGCTTTTATCAACTCATCACTCATATTTCTTTCAAACCCAGGAGTAAATGCCCTTACGGATGAGTGGGAAGCAATTACTGGAACTTCAGTCGTAGCCAAAGCATCTAAGAATGTATCATCTGAAACATGGGATACATCTACCATGATTCCTACCCTATTCATTTCCTTCACTACCTGCTTTCCATATTCGCTCAATCCATTGTATAGCCTAACCGTATCGTAACTACTGTCTCCAATCAAGTTTGCTTTGCCATGCGTCAATGTGATGTAGCGGATTCCACGATTATAAAAATACTCTACGTTTGAAATATCATCTTCCAAACCTGCTCCATTTTCCATTCCCATAGGGAGAGAAATTTTTCCCTCTGCAAAATTTGCTTCTATGTCCGCAGGGCTATAAGCCATGGCAAACTTGTCTGGGAAAGTTTCCGTCAGTCTTTCCGTCATTAAAATAAGCGAATCAGCCAATGCCTTCGAAGCACCTGGAATTTGCTGATTCGAAGCTGGAATATAAATGGACATAAAAGGAGCATCTAGCCCTCCCTCTTTGGTTCTCGGGTAATCAAAATTACCTCCATCGGTTCTTACAGATACATCGAGAATTTCTCTTTGAAGTGTAAATCCGCCTACTTTCATTCTATAAGGTAAATCCACGTGGCCATCAACCATGATGGTATTGTGAGCAATTTCAGTTGCAGCTTTTAGTCGTTCTGCATCACTCATTTGAGTGTAGTCAACAGCAACTTGTTTGGGTTGACAAGCCCAGGCCATCAGCCCGATTAATAGGTAGGAATAGTTTCTTTTCATAAATGTTGGTGGTTTAATTAAGCAAGTAAGATAATCCCTTTTGCGCACTACTGGAAAGAAATTCCTTAAAAGAGATGAAACGCAAATTTTTATCTCAATTTCAATGAATTAAAACCCTGTAATCAAAACATTTGACTGTTATTGATTAACTTTTAATTGAAAAACCACCATATCATGAAGAAGTTTTTATTTCACCTAGTGATTGCTAGCCTGGTCTTCGCCTGCAATCAGCCCGAAAAAGGAAGTCCTTTTCTTATTAAGGTTGACCCAACACTCGCTTCAGATCTTAAAGACGGAAGGTTACTTCTAATTTTTTCAGATAAAAGGGATCAAGAACCCAGATTTTCGATTTCTGATAATGTAGGAACAGCCCAAGTTTTTGGAATGGATTTAGAAAACTATCAGGCTGGTGATGTGATAAAATTTGACACCGACAGCTTTGGCTATCCATTGAAAAGCATTCAAGAAGTGCCTGAAGGTGAATATATGATGCAAGCTTTCATCATCAAATATGAAACATTTAATAGATCCGATGGTCATACCGTGAAACTTGCGATGGATCAAGGTGAAGGAAGAAAATGGGGAAGAACTCCGGGAAACCTATATTCCAAACCAATTTCTGTTAGGTTAAAAAAAGGGGCTACTATTGAATTAACTATCGATCAAATAATCCCACCTATCTCGGTAGCTGAGGACACTGAATATATCAAGCATATCAAAATGAAATCTGAAATGCTTTCCGAATTCTGGGGTAGAGATATGTTTTTAGGCGCCCACGTATTACTTCCCGAAGGTTTCGAAGAAAACCCCAATCAACATTATCCTTTGATGATTTTTCATGGCCATTTCCCAGATGATTTTGGAGGCTTTAGAACCAGCCCACCAGATCCAGATTTGCCTGAAGATGAATATTCGGAAAGGTTTGGAATTTATGGCTATCAAAAAATTCAGCAACAAGAAGCCTATGATTTTTACCAAAAATGGATTTCTCCAGACTTTAAAAGATTCATCATCATTGAGATACAGCATGCCAATCCATTTTATGATGATAGCTATGCAGTCAATTCTGAAAACTTAGGCCCATATGGTGATGCTTTGACTTATGAATTGATCCCTTTTATAGAGAAGGAATTTAGAGGAATTGGGGAAGGTTGGTCCAGGTTTCTTTACGGTGGATCCACTGGGGGCTGGGAAGCTTTAGCCGCACAGGTTCTTTACCCAGATGAATACAATGGTTGTTTTGCTGCTTGTCCAGACCCAATTGATTTTAGGGCATTTACTACCATTAATTTATATGAGGATCAAAACGCATACTATCAGGAAGGTGAGTTCAGAAAGACGCTACGTCCTGGACATAGGGATTATTTAGGGCATGTTTCCTCTACTGTCCAAGACATGAACCATCGTGAACTCGCGATAGGTGGCCCCCTTTCTAGATCCGGTGAGCAATTTGATATTTGGCAAGCAGTTTATTCTCCAGTGGGCGATGACGGGTACCCCAAGCCTATCTGGGATAAAAAAACTGGTGTAATTGATCCTTCTGTAGCTTCATATTGGAAGGAAAATTACGATCTTCGATACATCATGGAACGAGACTGGAAGGAGCTCGGTCCAAAGCTGGAAGGAAAAGTAAACATCTACTGTGGCGACATGGATAACTATTACCTAAACAATGCAGTTTATTTGACCGAGAATTTTTTAGAACAAACACAAAATCCGTATTATAAAGGGGAAGTAGCCTACGGAGACAGGGCTGAACATTGTTGGAATGGAGACCCTGATTTACCCAACTACATCACCCGCCTAAGGTACAATACGATGTACCTTGACAAAATTGAAGAAAGATTACTTGAAACTGCTCCGGCAGGATTTAATCAACAAAATTGGACACTAACCAAAAACTAACGAAAAATGAAAACCCTTTTAAAAAGCAGCTTACTAGGATTGTCTGCAACCTTACTATTTGCCCAATGTGGCCCTCAAAAAACTGAAGAAAGCTCTGAAGAAGAGATCGTGGTGGAAGATGTTAAAACCCCAACCTTAACCAAGGTCTGGGAAACAGAAGCCACTTTGACCACCTGTGAATCCGTCTTATACGATAAAAACTCTGGAAATCTGTATGTTTCCAATATTGAAGGTTCCCCAACAGAAAAGGACGGTAAGGGATCGATTTCAATTATTGATAAAGAAGGAAATATCGTTAATCAAGAGTTTGTTACAGGGTTGAATGCACCTAAGGGTATGGCGATCTCTAACGGAAAGTTATATGTAACCGACATTGATGAATTAGTAGAAATTGATTTAGGTACAGGAGAGGTTACCAATAAATATCTGGTAGAGGGAGCGGAATTCTTAAATGATGCTGACGCTCATGATGGAAAGATTTATTTTACTGACATGAACAAAGGTTTACTTCATGTGATGGAAGGAGGAGAAATCTCTACGATCTCTGAAGAAAATGCTTCACTCAATGGTGTAGCCGTTTCCAGCAATGGTTCTATTTACGGACTGGATGGATCGGGATTAAAGATGTTCAATGCAGATGGCTCATCCTCTGTATTAAACAGCACGGTGACCGGAGGAGATGGTCTGATCATCTTGGGCGATGATAACTATGTTGCTTCAAGATGGGCTGGTGAAATTTATTTTGTTTCTGGCGATGGCCAAACCTTACTGCTTGACACAAAAGCTGAAGAATCCAATACGGCCGATGTAGGATTTATTCCAGAGGAAAATTTAGTCTTGGTACCAACTTTTATGAAAAATAAAGTTGTCGCCTATAAATTGGACTACTAATTCAAGAAAAACCCACTGAAAGCCTCCTATTGGAGGCTTTTTTCATTTTTTAGCGGTAGAAACTAGTATCAGTATAAGCGGCAATCTCCCTAATCTGATAATTTGTCTGTATCTTGCCATTGAATTAGCCGTTAGATATATTATATCAATCTGCTTCTGCAGAAAATATACTAAGACCGAACTCAAAATACTTCAACCAAAGAATTTTAGACAATGAGAAATTCAAAACCTATAGATTACGAGCTGGAGAAAAACATGGAGGTTATCAGCCAATTAGATGACTTTGTGGGAGATGCTGTTGACAATATCTTGGTTGATCCTGAGACTTGCTGGCAACCAACAGATTTCTTACCTGATTTTAGCAATCCTGATATTCATGATGAAATCAAGCTATTGCAAAAGAGAGCTGAAGGCATTCCAGACACTGTCCTAACTTCCCTAGTGGGAAATATGATCACAGAGGAAGCTTTACCTTCTTATCAAACATACTTCAACCTTCTTGAAGGAATCAATGAAGAAAGAAGCCTTCTTTCCCCATCAGGCTGGGTAAGGTGGTCTAAATCCTGGACGGCAGAGGAAAACCGTCATGGAGACCTTCTAAACAAATATTTATACATGACTGGCCGGGTGGACATGAAGGCTGTTGAAATCACGATTCACAGACTTTTATCCAATGGTTTCGATCCAAAATCAGAAAGCGATCCATATCAAGCCATGATTTATACCTCTTTCCAGGAAAGAGCAACAAAAATATCACACGTCAACACAGGAAAACTTGCAGACAAGGCAGGAGACCCTGTACTTTCCAGAATTTGTAAAACAATTGCTGGAGATGAAGCTAGACATGAAAAGGCTTACAAATCATTTATGTCAAAAATCTTTGAGATTGACCCTAACGGAGCCATTCTCGCTTTTGAAAAAATGATGAAAAAACAAATTGTGATGCCTGCAGTCTTAATGGGAGAAGGTGGTCCTAACCCATCGATCTACACAAGATTTTCGGAGATTACACAAAAAGTGGGAATCTACACAGGCTGGGATTATGCAAGAATAATAGACCACTTGGTTAGCTTATGGAAGATCGAAAGCTTAACGGGCTTGAATGATGCCGCTTCAAAAGCCCAAGTCTACCTTGCTAAACTCTCTGATAGATACATGAGAGTAGCGGATAGAATTAAAGCTCCAGATGAAATTCAGCTTGCTTGGCTTAAGTAATGCCAATCGAACAGCAAAAACCTCTTCAAACCTGAAGAGGTTTTTTTTATGGTTTATTTGAACATAAGTAAGAATTCTTGAAATTGAAGAAATACAAAACGATTATGTCTAAACTTTTTATCGCCCTTTTATTCATTGCTTCTATTAGCACTTCAGCCGCTCAATCTAAGCTACAAGTCAACGCCAATAGATTAAACAGCTCTATTCAAAAGCTCGCCACTTTTGGAAAAAATGAAGCTGGAGGTTCGGACCGAATCGCTTTTAGTGAATACGATATTGAAGGTAGAGCCTATGTCATGGAATTGATGGAAGCCGCAGACATGGAAGTTTCTGTGGATTTTGCTGGCAATATCATTGGGAAAAGAAATGGAACTGAAGCAGGTTTAAAGGCCATAGCTTTTGGTTCTCACATAGATGAAGTACCCAATGGAGGAGATTATGATGGACCCGTAGGATCTATGAGTGCTATCGAGGTCATACAGACTTTAAATGATCAGAAAATACAAACAAAACATCCTCTGGAAGTAATCATTTTTAGTAATGAAGAAGGGGGAGTTGTGGGAAGTCGAGCTATTGTAGGCCAATTAACCGAAGAAGCACTGAAGGTAAAAAGTAGCAGTGGGCTTACACAATACGAGGGAATCCTTGCATTAGGAGGCAATCCAGATAGGATCTCTGAAATGGAAAGAGCTCCTGGTGATATAGCTGCATTCTTAGAGCTACATATTGAACAAGGAGGCAATTTAGACCGTGAAGGCCTAGATATTGGGGTTGTGGAAGGAATTGTAGCAATCGAATGGTGGGAGTTTACTTTCAAGGGGTTTGCAAACCATGCTGGAACTACTCCGATGAATATGCGCAAAGACCCGATGATTCCTGCTGCTAAACTGATTTTGGCTGTCAATGAAATAGTCAAGTCCTTTGAGGGAGCGCAGGTTGCAACAGTCGGTAAAATTGAAGCTTTCCCGGGTGCAGGCAATGTGATCCCGGGGGAAGTAAAACTCAATGTGGAAATCAGAGATTTATCTTCAGAAAAAATATGGGAAATCTATGAGGTGATAGCAATGAAGGCAAAGGAACTTGCGGCAGAGAGTGGTACTGAAGTTTCTGTTGAACACACGGAAGTAGCAAGTAAACCTGCATTAGCCAATCCTGAAATTCAGGCTGTTATTGAAAATGCCAGCAAGGAGCTTGGGCTTTCTTATAAATACCTCCCGAGTGGAGCTGGACATGATGCCCAGGAAATGGCAAATATCGCTCCTATCGGTATGATTTTCATCCCTAGTAAAAACGGAATCAGTCATTCCCCTGAAGAATTTTCTTCACCTGAGGCTATTGCAAATGGTGCTAATGTTCTGCTAAACTCCCTATTGATGTTAGACGAAAAACTTCAGTAAAAAAAGCTGTTTGAATCAAACTTTTTTAGCTCGAATGCAATTACATGTATATACATCAAAAATGAACTATCATGAGTACTATTAAAAAAATACATAAAGCAGAATATAGACCTATTGCTGATCTGGTCACCTATAGTCCAATGCCCACCAGACAACTAGAGCAAATAGATCCCTTCATCTTTTTGAATCATCATGGATTTCAGACCTACCCTCCACACAATAATGGGCTACCATTCGGTCCACATCCCCATAGAGGAATGGAGACCGTCACATTTATTCTTGAAGGGGACATTATGCACTTAGACTCTTCAGGCGGTGAATCAGTGATTGGCCCAGGAGGAGTGCAATATATGACAGCTGGAAGCGGATTGATCCACTCCGAAGTCAGCAGTTCCGAGTTTAAAGAAAAAGGAGGAGACCTAGAGATTCTTCAACTTTGGCTGAACTTACCGGCTAAACTTAAGATGACTAAGCCGGTATATGTGGGTTTACAGGAGGATGAAATCACCAACTTTAAACTTGATGATGGGAAAGTAAAAGTTCAACAACTTTTTGGTAATTGGAATGATGCAAAAGGCGCATTTGAAGCTTCCTTCCCTCTAAACATGAGCACCATTTATCTACAGGAAGGTGGTAAATTTCAAAAAACCATACCTGCTGGAGAGAACATTTTCTTCTATGTAGTGAGAGGTGAATTAAAAGTAAACGGGCAAGAAGTACCTTATAGAAACCTAGTCGAATTTGAAACGGGCGAAGTAAATCTAGAGGTACAGGCAGGTTCTGATTCCATCTTAATCTTGGGTCATGCCAAACCTTTCAACGAACCCATTGTCGCACAAGGTCCATTTGTAATGAATACTGTGGAGCAAATTCAGGAGGCCTACGATGATTACCAAAATGGAAAATTTGGTACTTGGTCTCATTAACTATCCACAATATCTTGGGAGATCAGTCGGTAGATTTCAGCAAATGAATCATTATAGGCCGAAAATCTATGATGGTCTTCCAAGGTTTCATAATTTTCTCTGAAAAATTATGAACCAAAACAAAGCACCGTTTGGAGGATTTTTCAAGATGAATGTAAAAACTCTATTTTATATCTAACAGTTTTATCATTTACATAAAAATAGGCAAGACTTTTAATATTGTAGGATAAAGCTTTATTTCTGACACTTAAGAAAGGAATTTATCTAAAAGTTAAAAAAAGTAAGTGCCATCATAAAGAAAATTAATTATTTAAAATACCCGAAGAATAGGTGAAAACTGACTTTCCCCAAAGTGAAAAATCATATTCCGGATAAAACTCTTTTATTTCTTTAAGTCTGTTATTATTATCATAAAGATAAACAAATATTTCTCTTAATTCATTGGATGGCTTCTCAGGAATTTGCTTTGACAACAGCTTCCCCTCTTCATCGTAAAAATAAACCCAATATCGCAAAGGAGAATCACCACCATTTAAACTCTTTAATGTTTGAGTATCTATCTTACCATCCGATTTATAAGTAAATTCATAAACATCTGCAAGTTGAAGATTTCCCCCAAGAATTATTGACTCAACTTGATTTAAAGAATCATAATCATATAACTCAAAGTTTTTATCATCCCTTTTTATTTGAATTAATTTTTGTGAATCATCATATAAATAATCGAAATAATGAATTTCTTCTTGATTATCTTTTAGGTAAAACTCCGTTTTCCTACTTAAATCATTAACGTTGTATTCATAGGTTGTAATAATAGTAGTATCTAAACCTGAAATATCTGTGTAAATATTCAACAGTTCCTTTCCAAAGGAATCATAGAACTTATGAATTTCATATAAATGGTTATCAAATTGGTAAACAGATTCTTTGATGGGCTTATCAAGGGGAGGCAATGAAACTTCACTTAAAAAAGCATTCAAATCCAGTTTAGAATCAATCAATTGATCATTCTCTGAGATTACAGATGTACAACCTAAACTTAAGCCAATCAAAACAACTATCAGAAATAAGTGATTTTTCATAATTCCAAGATTTATAGAAATCTAAAAAAAAATATCTTAAAATAAATTTTAGTTTAATTAAAAATATACTCAATCCATTTAATTAAAAGACACCTATAAACTGTAGAAGGTCACACAACCTTATCTAATTTGTTCAAGGTCCATTTGTAATGAATACTGTGGAGCAAATTCAGGGGGCATACGATGATTACCAAAATGGAAAATTTGGTACTTGGTCTCATTAACTATCCACAATATCTTGGGAGATCAATCGGTAAATTTCAGCAAATGAATCATTATAGGCCAAAAATCTATGATGGTCTTCCAAGGTTTCATAATCTTCACGAATAGCTGGCCCCGTTTGGGCATTTTTGGCACCTATCTGCAATGCTTTTGAGATTTGCTCAATAATTAAAGGCTTCATCATTTCGAAATCAAGCCCTTGCCTTCTCATGATTTCCTCACTGATCCTAATCATGTGATTAGAGAAATTGCTGGCAAAAACCGCTGCCACATGAATGGCTTTGCGATCTTTTGACTTGACCATATAATTCATCGAAGAAAGGCTTTTCGCCAGCTTTCGGAGTTTTTGTAAGGTTTCTTCATCCTCCGATTCCAGCAAAAAGGCCACATCTTCAAAATCGAGTTTTCTTCCAATAGAAAATGACTGCAGCGGGTAAAATATTCCTGTATAACTAGCTGAACTATACCCCAGAACATCCAAAGACATTGTTCCGGAAGTATGTACCAAAATACTTCCTTCTGGTAAAATTACTTCATCCGCAACTTCAGGAATAGCCAAATCTTTGACTGCCATGATAAAAATCTCAGCTTCAGACTCAGAAAAATCAAGATCATCTTTGGACTCAGAGGCGTAAAGTCTTTCAGTAATTTTGATGGCTTCAGAAATATCTCTGGCATATACCTCGGTGACTTCATGACCGGCGTTTTCCAAAGCAGGAGCCAAATGCCAAGCGACATTCCCTGCTCCAAGGATGGCAATTTTAAACTTCATAATCGAAATAAGGTAAATTTTTGGAAGAATGAAAAAAGAAGTTTTCAGCTATGAAAAACCTAATCAATTGTCACTCAACTGATTTTGATTCAGCAAAAATCTGCCAGAAACGGGTTCTCCAGAAGAGTTCAATCCATTTACTAATACCCAAAACGGCCCTGGGTCATCTGGAAGTTTAAATTTGATACTTGTGGAAGTTTGGTTGGATGAGATTCGAACATTAGGATCCCAAAAAATGGTATGAGATTCGGAATCGAAATTATTTATAGCTTCAACTGCACTTTGTTCCAATCCCATCAATTTAAATTCCTCAAAAGTATTCACATCGTTTTCTCGATCTTTTGAAGTTTTTGTAATAATATTTATCACTCCATATTTTCCTGCATCACCATACGCTACCGCTACAGACTTTATTACCTCCACTCTTTCAATATTAAATACGTTGATACTTTGAAGTGCTCTAAACTGTTCATCTCCTGGATCACTTCCTATGGTTGGGCCTGTGATGCTTGTAATTGGAGACCCATTTAGTAGAATGAGAGGAGGGCCTGGCTGTGCACCTCGTTGATTTAGAATCATTGGCGGAACACCTGCTACTTTAAACCCTACTCTATTTGAAAAAGAGTAAATAAACTGCTGAGTATCCCCTGACAAAAACACCCCATCCATTTCCAATACCTGCTGTGGCTTCCCATAAGGCATCGTCCCAAAACCACTTTCTTTGACATCTTCCACTTCCACAGCATCTAATAATATTTCACCTTCTCTCAATTCTAAATAGGCAGACATCAAAGAGTCAACACCCTTGGGTCTTGTATCTAAAGTTTGAACTGAAGGAAACTCTAAAGTCAAGGGATCAGGGTGATTTATTGAACTCATCAAGCCCAATTCAACCCCTTCTATTGGTAAGCCTTTAGCATCTATACCTTTTACCAACACACTAAACTCACCTTCTTTATGAATTCCTTTCAAGAGAAACTGTCCATTTTGATCGGGAGAAAGCTCTCTTTTATCTAATAAGCCATCAACAAGAACCTCCAACTTAGATTTAGATATCTGATCTTTTTTATCTACAATTTGACCTTTTATAGTTAGACCAAACTCCTTCTCAAATGAAAATGATGAAGTGTCAACAGAAGTGGAATTAAGATCATTTGAAAAGTAAGTCACATAATTCTCATTACTTAAGTTTTTAAAATAAACACCATTCTTTTTAACCACAGAGAGGGACAAATTGGCAGCAGCTATTGCTCCTTTAGAATTATTTACCATCACATTCAGGGTTACACTATCTTTCGATTGGTAAGCTTCTTTATCAGCAAATAATTTCACTCTTTCAGACCTTGTTTCCTGAATAGTGTTATTTGTTTCCCACAATGAACCTAACACTTGAATTGGTTTATAGAATTCAGATTCTATACCATAGTTTGCCCCCCATAGGGTATATGCTTTTACAATAAAATCTTTTGTATTCAATTCAGGAGATAGAAAAATCTTCCCGTCTGCCACCCCATTTACTAAAGGAAACACTTTATGAATCATGCTATACCCAGAGGGGTCCACAATTTCAATATGCAATACTTGACTAGCTTCGTCAATCAACATGGGATTTCCAAGCTGTAAATAAGCTTTAAAATATAATTCTTCTCCAATGAGATATATGTCCTTGTCTGTATGTAGAAAAATCTTCTCCTGAAGAGCTTCCGGTGACTTTTCAATTTCATTTAATGCTAGGGCTCTGTCAAAATTAAAATCTATCGGTAGCTGTCCAAGTGGTGAATCTGAAAATGGAAACCCTTCCATCCTCAACAAATTTGTTTTCACAACTGTCCCATTACTTCTTATCCTAATCCCTTCTCCTTTGAATTCAACTGATTTATTTGGATTTACTGAAAACTGAAATGGGCTAACAACTTTGATAAGAAACTCTCCTTCTTGGTTGGTAGGTAATAACTCCAAGCTATCTCCCTTCTCGCCAATTAATCTCCTCAACTCATACGTTAAAGAGTTTTGATAAGCCTCAACCCGATTGGTATTAAAAAAATCCTTTTCTTCTAAGGTCCCAAAGTCCATTTCAAAAAATGCTAACAAAAGCTCTCCCTCAGTAATAGGCTGAGAAATGTTAATTGGTGAATTCAGCCAGACAGAGACAACATACCCAAGGTCTAGGTTTTGAACAATCAATTGGTCTTTCGTCTTTGCCCAAATTTCTCCAGTTTCCATATCCGTGAAATAAGAAACAACTTCAGGGTTTACTATTACCAAGTTCTCGTTTTTTGTCCCTCCTTTTATTAAACTTTCAAAGTCAGCCCTTGCCTTTTTTATCTTCGAAGGCTTTAATTCTTTCTGTTGGTCATTTTCAATTTCATAAATGGTAGAACTTATTGAAATTGGAATACCCCCCTTTAAGATTGCCTCTTTTTGGATTAGTTTAAACCCTCTCTTCGCAAAAACCAATTTCCACTCCCCGAGAGGAATATTGTTAAGAGAATATTGGCCAAGGCTATCCGTAAAAGTTTGAAAACTTGTATTGGGAATAAAAACATGTGCCTCGGAAACAGGAAGCTTAGTATCTCCATGTAATACCACACCAGAAACAGATTGATTTTGGGCACCAACCTTGAAAAAGATGAACACAAAAAGAGAAAGTAGAATTGATTGCTTCATAAAACTAAATCCACATAATTTAAATATATAGTTTTAAATAGTACTGAAGGTCGTGCCCATTTTTGAAATAATTAACCAAAGCTCTCGGAACTTCACTTTTAACAAAAAAAGCCATATGGATTCCTCCATATGGCTTTTTCAATATCCATTTAAGTATTTCATTAAATATGCAATGCTCTATTGTCAGTCGCTGCCAAACAAGCTTCTTTGAAAGCCTCTGTATAAGTTGGATGTGCATGTGACATCCGAGCAATATCTTCTGCAGATGCTCTGTATTCCATAGCTACAACAGCTTCAGCGATCATATCAGCAGTTCGTGGACCGATCATATGAACACCAAGGATTTCATCCGTCTCAGCATCTGCCAAAACTTTCACCAACCCATCCGTATCCATGGAAGCTCGCGCACGGCCAGATGCCATGAATGGGAATTTACCAGCTTTATATTTAATACCTTTTTCCTTCAATTGCTCTTCAGTATATCCTACTGCAGCCACCTCTGGCCAAGTATAAACCACTCCTGGAATTAGGTTGTAATTGATATGAGGCTTTTGACCAACCAACGTCTCCGCTACAAATACACCTTCTTCTTCAGCCTTATGTGCCAGCATCGCACCTTTTACCACATCTCCGATAGCATAGATATTCGGAACATTAGTTTGCAAGTGATCATTGACTTCTATTTGACCTCTATCAGTCAACTTCAAACCTGCTGCTTCCGCATTCAATCCATCGGTATAGGGTCTTCTTCCAATAGAAACCAAGACATAATCTCCTTTGATCTCCACGGTTTCACCCTTAGCATTGTCAGCTTTAACCGTAACCTCTTTACCTTTTTTCTCAACAGCAGTTACTTTATGCTTCAGGAAAAACTCAAAACCGATTTTTTTCAGAGATTTTTGAAGTTCCTTGCCCATGGTTCTATCCATTGTTGGAATCAAAGAATCCATAAATTCAATCACAGAAACTTTTGCACCTAATCGAGCATAGACAGAGCCTAATTCCAGTCCGATTACTCCACCTCCAATAACAACCAAGTGCTTCGGAGTTTCTTTTAGATTTAACGCCTCCGTTGAGGTGATCACTCTATCCTTATCCAACTTAATAAATGGAAGGTTAGAAGGTTTAGAACCTGTAGCTACTATGATGTTTTTACCCTGAATATCTGAAGAGGACCCATCGTCCTTAGTCACTTTCACAGTGGTTTTATCCACAAATGAACCAACACCTTGATGAACTTCAATCTTGTTTTTCTTCATCAAGTACTGAATGCCATCGGTATTTTGTTTTACCACGTCATTCTTGCGGGTAATCATCTGCTTCAAATCTACTTTTAGATTGCTCAGGTTGATTCCGTGAGTTTTAAAAGTATGTGCCGCATTATGATAATGCTCTGAGGAATCCAATAAAGCTTTGGACGGAATACAGCCTACATTCAGGCAAGTTCCTCCCAGTGTCGGATATTTCTCAACAATGGCGGTCTTCATCCCAAGTTGCGCACAGCGAATCGCTGCTACATATCCTCCAGGACCAGAACCGATAACTATAACATCATAATTCATTTTCGAATATTTTTCTATTAATAGATCAATTTGAGTTTTTTGTAATAGATCAAACTGCTTGTATTTAGTATTTAGTATTTAGAGAGCCTTAATCAGATTAATTAGCATTTTCTTTATTATTTCAGCCCTGTCTTTAAAATCTAAATACTCCTTATCTTCCAAGTACCCTAATTTTTGAGCTAGTAAAAGCTCATTTTCTACTTCATTTAAAGAACCTAATGAATAATGTAGAAAATTTCTGAATTCTGCATTCCCACCCCTACCAGCACCTTCTGCTATATTATTTGAAATAGAATATACTGCACGGTTTGTTTGGGACACCAAAGAGAACTTTTCAAAATCAGGATATTTGCGTGTCCTTAAACTGACTAAAACAGCAAGATCTACAGACTTTTTATATACTTCCAAATCTTCATATCTATGCCGCCCCAATTCTATATACTAAATTCTAAATACCATATACCATCTTACACTCCGAACAACAATCTTTCTGGTTCTTCTAGTAATTGTTTAACTCTTACCAAGAAGCTAACTGACTCACGTCCATCGATGATTCGGTGATCATAAGAAAGTGCCAAATACATCATCGGAAGAATGACTACTTCTCCATCAACAGCCATTGGGCGCTGTACAATATTGTGCATACCTAGGATGGCAGACTGAGGTGCATTGATGATCGGAGTAGACATCATGGACCCGAAGATTCCTCCGTTGGTCAAAGTGAAAGTACCACCTGTCATTTCATCAATAGAAAGTTTATTGTCTCTCGCTTTGGTAGCCAATCTCACTACTTCTTTCTCTATTTCGTCGAAGCTAAGCGTTTCAGCATTTCTGATTACTGGAACAACCAATCCTTTTGGCGCAGAAACTGCAATGGAAATATCACAATAGTCATTGAATACCATTTCATTGCCATCAATCTTAGCATTTACTGCTGGCCACTCCTGAAGAGCTACGCAAACAGCTTTCGTGAAGAAAGACATAAAGCCAAGGCCTACGCCATGCTTCTCCTTGAACTTCTCCTTGTATTTACTTCTCAGATCCATGATTGGCTTCATGTTCACCTCATTAAAGGTGGTAAGCATTGCCGTTTCATTTTTCACAGAAACTAATCGCTTAGCAACCGTCTTTCTCAAGGAAGACATTTTCTCTCTACGCTCATTTCTGGATCCTAAAGCTGGAGCTGCCTCTGCAGGCGATGCAGGTTTGGAGGAGGAAGCTGCTGGAGCTGGAGCCGGCTTCTTCGCATTTTGTGCATCCTCTTTGGTGATGCGTCCGTCTTTACCGGAACCGCTAACAGATTCTGGAGAGATCCCTTTTTCTGATAATATTTTTGATGCTGCTGGAGAAGCGTGCCCTGTAGCATAATTTGTATTTCCTGATGCAGGTGCAGACTCTTTACCAGAACCCGTTTCTGTCTCTGGTTCAGCAGCAGCTTCAGGTTCACCATCAGTCACCTCAATCTTACAGATCAGGCCACCTATTTCTAAGGTATCACCTTCAGCGGCAACATGTCTCAAGATACCAGATGCTTCAGCTGGCAACTCAAATGTTGCTTTATCAGAGTCCACTTCAGCAATAATTTCATCCAATGCCACATATTCACCTTCCTCTTTGAGCCAATTCGCCAAAGTCACCTCTGTAATAGATTCTCCTACAGTAGGAACAACCATTTCTTTTACTTCTCCGGTTTTTGAAGGGCCAGATGAAGGGGCTGGTGAGTCAGCAGTCTTTTCTTTTGATTCTTCTTTACTTTCGGAAGGAATTCCATCTTCATCTATGCTGCAAATGACAGCTCCAATTTCTAATGTATCTCCTTCTTGGGCTTTAATTCTCAAAATTCCTGTAGCCTCTGCAGGCAATTCAAAAGTTGCTTTATCAGATTCCAGTTCACAAAGGACTTCATCCATTTGAACTTGATCTCCATCATTTTTAAACCATTGCCCTACGGTAACCTCGGTAATGGATTCGCCTACTGCTGGCACTTTAATTTCTTTGCTCATGAGTTTTTCTTTTTAACCCTTACTGGTTACAGTGAGAGTTGGAACAAAATGATATGATTATTTTGGATTGGATTAGTTGATTTTTAAGGCTTTCGCTACAATCGCCTTTTGTTCTTCTACGTGAACTTTATTATATCCCGTAGCTGGTGATGCAGAAGATTTTCTAGCAATGACATCCATTGGCAATTCTTTATAAAGTAATCTTAGAATGTAATTCCAATAGCCCATGTTTTCTGGTTCCTCTTGTACCCAGATTACTTCAGCACCTTTATAATTTGCCAACAGTTCAATCATCTGCTTCTTGGGAAGTGGGTGAATCTGCTCAATTCTAACTATTGCTACGTTATCTATTTTTTCCTTTTCTCTGGCTTCTTCTAGATCATAGTAAATTTTACCAGAACAAAGTACCACTCTTTTCACCTTCTTGGCATCTACAGTAGTATCTGGTAGAATTTCTCTAAACGAACCTGAAGTAAATTCTGAAATTGGAGAAATCACTTTTGGATGTCTCAATAGAGATTTAGGAGACATGACAATACATGGTTTTCTGAAATCCCAAGCCAATTGTCTTCTTAGTAAATGGAAGAAATTTGATGGCTCTGTGATATTAGCTACCACGATATTGTACTCTGCTGATAATTGAAGGAAACGTTCCGGTCTTGCATTGGAGTGCTCTGGACCCTGTCCCTCATAACCATGAGGAAGTAACATGACCAGACCGTTCATACGCTGCCACTTGGACTCACCAGAAGAAATAAACTGATCAATCATCGTTTGTGCGCCGTTGGCAAAGTCTCCAAACTGAGCTTCCCAAATAGTTAAGGCATTCGGGTTGGCCATCGCATAACCATATTCAAATCCTAATACAGCATATTCAGAAAGCAGGGAGTTATAGATTTGAAACATCCCTATTCTTTCCTTCATCTCTAAAAGTGAGTTGTAAGGTTCATTAGTAGTAGCATCGTGAAGAACTGCATGTCTGTGGGAGAATGTCCCTCTCTGACAATCCTGGCCTGTGATTCTCACTTGTTTCCCTTCAATCAATAGAGATCCATAGGCTAACAATTCTGCAGCGGCCCAGTTCAATTCTTTCGTATTAAAGAACATATCTTTTCGCTGCTTCATCTGAGCTTCAATCTGCTTGATTGGCTTAAATCCTTTTGGGATAGCTGTTAAAGCATCAGCAACCTTTTTGATATCCTCTTCACTTATTCCTGTCTTTGGTGACTGATTAAAGTCTTCAGGGGTTGATCTTCTTAATGTTCCCCATTCTTCTTCAAACTTGGTTGCTTGATAAGGCAATGGTTTTTCCTTCACCATATTCAAGCGATCCTGAAGTAATTGACGAAACTCTGCATCCATCTGCTTGGCGATTTTAGCATCTAAGTCTCCTTTTTCTGTCAATCGCTTTACATAAATCTCTCTTGGATTTGGGTGCTTAGAGATCAAGTTATATAGCTCCGGCTGGGTGAATTTCGGCTCATCCGACTCATTATGTCCATGGCGTCTATAACAAACCATGTCTACAAAAATATCTCTGCTGAATTTCTGTCTAAATTCTGCAGCTAGCTTAGCAGCAAATACAACCGCTTCCGCACTGTCCCCATTGACGTGAATGACGGGTGCATCGATAATTTTAGCAACATCCGTACAGTATATCGACGAACGAGCATCATCAAAATCAGTGGTAAACCCAACCTGATTATTAATAACAAAGTGAATGGTTCCTCCAGTATTGTAGCCTTTAAGATCTGCCATCTGAGTTACCTCATAAACGATCCCTTGACCAGCTACAGCTGCATCCCCGTGGATGAGTATTGGAAGTGCTTTTTTCTTATCTCCTTTATATTCGGAGTCAATTTTTGCTCTAATAAATCCTTCCACCACTGGGTTAACAGCTTCTAGGTGCGATGGATTTGGAGCTAATTTTAGATGGACATTATTAGAGTTTGGCGTAACGATATTACTGGAATACCCCATATGGTATTTCACATCTCCGTCACCCATAGTCAAGTCAGGCTTGGCAGTACCCTCAAATTCCGAAAAAATCTGCTCATAGGTTTTACCCATGATATTTGCCAACACATTAAGTCTTCCTCTGTGTGCCATGCCTATCATCACTTCCTCTACACCTAATGTAGCTGAGGTATTGATTACAGCATCAAGAAATGGAATGGTGCTTTCACCGCCCTCTAAAGAGAAACGCTTCTGACCAAGATATTTTGTATGTAGGAAGTTTTCAAAAACAACCGCCTGATTCAATTTGAAAAGAATTCGTTTTTTCTCTTCTGTGGATGGATCAAAAGCTAATGCTTCTTTTTCAACTTTCGTTTTGAACCAATCCAGCATTTCAGGATCCCTGATATACAAATATTCAAAACCTATATTTCCTTCGTAGATTTTCTTTAAAGCATCGATAATCACCGAAAGCTTAGCAGTTCCTATCCCGATTTCTTTTCCAGCCTGAAATTCAGTATTCATGTCCTCTTGGCCCAAACCAAAATCTTTTGGGTCAATGAGTGCCTTCCGATCTCTTCTTTCTCTTACTGGGTTGGTTTTAGATCTCAAATGTGCTCTGGAGCGATGCGCATGAATCAAAGCACGAACTTTAATTTCCTTAGGCAATTGCTCCATGTCCATAATGGTCCCAGGAGTTGCCAATGCCCCATTCTTAGGAGTAGGTTGGCCGTTGCTAGAAACTGGAGTCTCTCCTGCCTCAACATCGTAATTTGTCAAGGCAAAGTCGAATCCGTCGAAAAACTCTTTCCAGCTTGGGTCTATTGAATTTGAGTCGCTTTTATAAGAAGCGTAAAGCTCATCTATGTATGAAATATGAGCGTTTGCTATAAATGAAAATTTATCCATGATGGGTTATTCAGATCTCCACAAAACTATGTGGTTATATTGATTTAAAAAAACCGCTTATTTGCTTTACCGAATATTTGTTGCAGAAAAGAAAACGATACTTAGTAAGTATCGCTATCAATTCTTTTTAAAGAACAAATGTTAATTCTTTAACTCTTTTACACAGAAAATGTTTCTATGGGAGCCAATCAGCAGGAGGATCTAATGTAGTGTCATCTACCACACGGCAATCATCTGGGATCAAACCATCCTGTTGACGAAAATCAAGATCTGCCCCATTGATATAAATTCTCTCCTCAACTTCTCCAGCAGCCATAAAGTAACCTAGAACCACTTCATTAGGATTGTCCAAGCTAATCATGTTGCCTCTGATATTCGCAGGCGGAGGATCAAATACGGATCCTGAAATCCCAACTTGCTGCTTCACTAATCGAAGAAATCGATAGGCCTCAGCAGTAATACTCAATTGTTTGAGATCAACTCTAAAAGTTGTGACAAACCTTAATCCATCATCAGGAATAAAGCCTGCTTTCATTCGAGTACTCAACCCATCAAAAACATCATCGTTTGACAGAAAAACAGAATAATTCCCTACTTCTTCTTGCACATAGCAGAGATTACAACAATCCTTTGGCGCCGGAGCTCTTGTTTCTCGGTCCACATAAAGATCAGGTCGTGTATGTAATTCATAAACCGAAGGACCATTTCTCCAATAATAGAAATTATTTTGGCCAGCAGGATCCTCTACATCCACATATATCCCAACACCAGAAGCCAAATTTATTTCTCCTTCCACAGGACTAGTTTCAGATCGAAAATATATATCCTGAATCGCTATTTCTGATTCTATTTTTTCTGGAAGAGAGGTATATACTTTTCCATCTGTTAACTGAATCTGTAATGTATAAGACCTTCCAACAATCGCCGAAAACTCATCTGGCGAGTAATACATACCACGATCATCTTTATCTTCAGCAAAGAAAGTCACTACCCCTTCATTATCTCGGACAATAACGGTAGCATTGGAAACAGGCCTTACCAAGCCTTCAAATACGCTTCCATATGTATCACTTCTTGTCAAGCGAATAACATGAGGACCTTTCCCACTAGTAACCATCCCATCTATCGTAAGGAGTTGGACTCCCTCTTCGACTTCCACAGCATATGGATCTATACAGGAAAACATAATCAACATAAGGAAAAACCAAGGCGATTTTCTAATCAACATCTGCATTAGAATTTAATAGAATAACTCAAACTAGGTAAAGGAACGCCTAAAACTGCTAATCTCATGGCTTGTGGCGGAGCACCTAGTTCATCCACAAAGAATAGAGAGAAAGGATTCTTACGAGCATACACATTCAGGATAGAAAAAGTCCAGTCGCCATCCCAAAATTTACCATCTCCAGGAATCTTAAAATTTACAGATAAATCAAGGCGATGAAAATCAGGCAAACGCTCTTCATTTCTTCTATTAAAATAAGCTAAACTATTACCACCGTAGTCAAATTTGGCTTCTGGAAAAGTCACTGGCCTTCCTGTGCTATACCCAAAAGTTGCAGATACAGAAGTATTGGTACTTACCTTGTAATTTCCTATGAAGGTAAAGTCATGGGGTTTATCATAGTTGGATGCATACCATTCCCCATCATTGATAATCTCTTCTTCAAATGGAGTGATCACTTGCCTTAGACTTCTGGAATAGGTGTAGGACACCCAACCAGTCAACCTCCCTAAGTTTTTCTTCACATACAATTCTATTCCATAAGCTCTACCATTTGCAGGAACCAACTCGGTCTCCAAGTGATTTTGCAAAATCAAGTTTGCCCCATCTTTGTATTCAATGACATTCTGAATGTCTTTGTAATAAACCTCAACAGAGGTTTCAAAAATATTGCCTTTGAAATTATTGTAGAATCCCAAAGAAATCTGATCCACGATTTGAGGTTTCAAGTATTGATCACTCAACTTCCAAACATCCGTTGGAGCAATGGTGGCTGTATTGGAAATTAGATGAATAAATTGGTACATTTTATTGTAGCCAATTTTCACAGAACTTGATTTAGAAAAGGAATATCGCAAGGAACCTCTTGGACCTAAACCATTGTATGTCTGTATTTCTTCACCATCACCATAGGTAGTTTCACTGATTGCCGTACCATCAGAAATGGGTTGATTTTCTTCATATTCTCGCACAACTCTGGGCCCATAATAACCATACATATCATACCTGAGCCCGTAAGACATCCCAAAGCGTTCTCCTATTTCAAATTCATGTTGGAAGTGTACTCCTGATTCTCTACCTGATTCATCTTGAACTTTTTGAGGCAAAATCCCTGATTCCTGCCCTTGGGATGGGATAAGTTCCCCAGGCTGTAAAGCGATTGTTTTGAAATCACCACCAAAGGTCAGCTTGTTTGTTTCATTAAATTGATAATAGAAAAAAGCTTTTGCTCCGATGTCCTTTATACCTGAGTTGAGGTCAAAATCATTGATCCCAGAGCGGTTGAAAATGCTATAATCGTATTGGGTATAATAGCCCAGTACTTCAAAGCCCATCTTATCGTTTACAATACTTTTCCATTGTAAAGAATGACTGTTGTTTTTCCATGAAACTGTGGTATCCGAAGCAAAAGCAAAGTCATCATAAGAAGTATAATAGCTATAGGTAAATTCATTTTTCTCAGAAACTGGTGCAGAAATCACTAAGTTTCCATCATAGAAATTGGCTTGGGAATTCTTTAAATCAGGATTTTTCAAAGCCCCTAAAAACCAATTAATGTAAGAGCCTCTAAACCCTCCACGGATAGAAACCTTATCTTTCACCAATGGCCCATTGAATCCTACTTTTCCAGAGAAATTACTGACCATTGCTTCTCCTCCCCACTTGGCAATAGACCCGGCTTTTGGTTGAATATCCAAAATAGATGAACCTCGCCCACCAAACTTTGGAGGAATCACTGATTTATATAGAGTCACTCCGTTTACTGCCTCAGGGTTAAATGATGTAAATAAACCAAAGAGGTGAGTAGGGTTATATATAGGAGCTCCCGCAAATTGGATCAAGTTTTGATCAGCTCCTCCTCCACGAACATTCAGCCCTGCTGACGCTTCACCCACTTGACTTACTCCAGGAAGGGTAGCCATGGATCGAATAATATCTACCTCTCCTAAAAATGGAGGCAATTCTCGCATGGTGTTCATGCTAATAGTCACTGCTCCCATATCAGTGGATCTAATATTCTTTTCTGGATCGCTTCCATAAATCACCACATCATCCAATTGAAAATCCTCTTGGATCATTTTGATAGATAATCTACCATCACCCACTGCTGTAATTGGGTAGTCGATGGTTTCATAGCCTACATATCGGAATTGAAGATTGTACTCTGCTCTTTCTAAAGTAAGCTCAAAACCTCCGTTATTATCAGTGATTTTGTTTTGATCCAATTCAGGAATAGTGACCGTAGCCCCTACTAATGCTTCCCCTGTAATTTCATCAATGATTCTTCCGACGATCTTAATTCCTTTGAGTTGGCCAATGTCCCGACCTATCACCTCACGTTTGATTTCAGTCTGAGAGAAGCCCAAATGACTAATCAGCAAAAAGAAAATAAGTAACAATTTTTTCATATAGCAGAATTAAAATCCATTAGGGTCAAACTTGAATAGGTTCATTGGGTAATTACCAGCTATGGATATATCTGGCATTCTCATGAAATAGATATATCCCCCAGTTGAGAAGTGAGCTACCGTTACATCTGAAGGAGTACCTGGAATATCATTTTTTGGCTTCCATTTAAAAGAATTAAGGTCAAATTCCCATAATTCCGTACCCCTATTATATAAGCCAACATAGGCTTTTTCTCCTAATACCTCTCCTACACCATAACCTTGCCCCAGACTACCAGGGAAATTAGAAACAATATTCCACGAGTTGGAAGGGATCAAATATTCCCAGACTTTCTTTTCATCGTCAATCACAAATAATTTATCCTCATAATTAAAAAAAGCATATTCGGTGGAAAGGGCTATTGGACTGTCAGGAAGAGAAGTCCATGAACCAGAAGAAGCATTATACAATCTAACTGCGTTTGGATTCCCTTCTTTCCCGCCTAATACATAGAGGTTTCCCATATACTCGAAGGCAATTGATTCTCGACTATCAAAATTGAGGTCAGGCAATCGTTCAAACCCATTTGTTTTAACCCTATAAAAACTACGATTGATATCATAAGGATTGGGAGTCAAATCAGCCGTTCCACCTCCAAGGAAATTAGATGTAGCAAATGCAAAAGCTCTTGGACTACCTGGGAAATCAACTTCATCCCAAGTACCGGAACCAATTTCAAATCGTTGAATTTTTGAATAAAATGAATTCTTAGAAATAGTACCTAAACCTATATTCAAACCATTTCCAATGCTATAAAAAGCTGTACCATATAATCTAACAGCCTCAGGAAAGCTGCTGATTATTTCATAAGTACCTATTTGATATTCAAAAGAAGTCTCAAACTCTAACATGGTATCTTGAACCATCACTTTCAATGGAACTGTCATTTTTGAAGGATTTGGGATGATCAAATGAATTCTAGATTCAAAATCAATCCCTGTAATGTTAGCTTCATTTTCCCCAAAAAACACCCGCGTATCCTCTGTAAAATTCTGTCCAACAATCACCATTTCTTGCCCTACCTGGCCAAAGGAAGGAGTAAAGTCTCCCAGCTTCGGAGACAGTGTTTCTAATTCGATGACGTTTCCAAATTGGGTTTCACCACCTAATTCCATAAATGCTTTTGCGAAATAAGTTTTGGAATTCGTTAAGCCATTTGCTTCTCCAATAAACCTACCTGGACCATCCTTTTCACCTAAGGACACAATGATGGGCGAAGCAAAATTTTCATCTTCTGAAAGGTAAAACCCATGATCACTGACATTGATGGATTGGTTTGTTATAAGCCTACCTAACAACCTCACATTTTCACCACTTGTATATAGCACCTCTTCGGTTACCAAAGCTGTAGCATCGGAGACTTCTTCTGTACAACTATACAACCCTAACATAAGGATCATCATGTATAGTAATAGATATTTTTGCATACTTGCCAATTAAGTCTAATTTTCCTCTAAAAAAAAGAAATAAACACCATATAAAAAAGAATTATTTACAAGCGGTAAAACAAAATAGCAGGACTATAAAAAGTACAAAAACAAACCTAATAATACATTATTTTTCAAGAACCTTATTTCCTCTTGAACACACAAAAACACCCCATAACCTACTAGGAGGGTATTTTATCAAGAATTTGAAATCCTCAACAGGATATAAAAAATCACTAATTCTTAATTTAATTATATAATAATTTCATTTAAAAATAAAATGAGTAAAAAAAATATTATGAATAATGAGCCATGAAATAATTTTTTGATTCACTCAATTTTATTTAGCCTGAAACAAATAAAATAAGAAAGATTAAAATCTAAATAAAAACAAAAAAGGCAACGCTATCGCGCTGCCTTTTTATATAAATCAATTTCTAAATTAATTGAAAATTGGAAGTGGCGTGCCATCCATTGCACTCATGGTAACCTCTCCGGTTTCACCGTCAGAATTCAACCATACAAACACAAGCTCTTCTGGAGTACTGCTAACTACAGTCATCGAATAACTTGCTCCATACTTATCAGAACCTGACATAGAAAGAGTGTTACATGCATCATTAATTCTAACATTTCCACTGCCCCATGAATCACCATAGCAATCCCAGAAACCGAATGTTCCATCAGTTACTCTGTAAGATCCAGGAGAACTAGATACTGGAGTTAATGTAGTAGTACCTGAAATAGTACCATCGCATGATCCATAAATTGAATCCATGTTAGTTGCAGTGTACTCATAAGTACCTCCCAAATCAGAAGGACAGATCACACTTACAAAATACTGGAAAGGTGAATCATAGAAAGGAGCACCAGCAATATTACCAGAAACATTTTCACGATTGAATGACCTTCCGTTTACATCATTCAGTATCAAACTAAATTCAAATACATCTCCTCCTTCAATATCAGCTGGAGTTAATCCCACTGCTGCAATTGCATCAGCTGCTGAAATTTCAAAAGAAGTTCTCAAGAAACGAGAATCTGTATTAGGTGCAAAATCTGAAGCAGAAAGGGTCATGATATTTACAGGCTCAGATGGAGTGTACTCCAAACCAACACCCGGAATCAATCTTCTGTGCTGAACTTCAATTTCTACAGTTTCCACTGTAGCGCCATCTTCGATATCTACTGCCTCAAGAGTTAAGGCAAAATTTGAACTTCCTAAACTAAAATAGTTGAAAGTTGTGCTGGTCCTGGAGATCGTTCTCAAATAAGCTCCCGTATCAAACTCCGAATAAGGGATGTTTGGATCTACGAAATCTCTACATGAGCTTAGTAACACTAAGGCACCTACCAGTAAACCAAAAGTATATTTTAACATTTTCATATTATCTCGATTATTTTTTGGTTAGTAAACCCAAGCATTACCTGCAGGATTGTTATCCCAGAACACTTGTGCCTCAAGTCCAGATTTCTGACTTGCATTAGTATTAGTTACCATATACACGTTTGGATACAAGAAAGAACGTGGGAAAGAACCCGGGTTCTGCTCAAGTCCAGGCTGCATGTTTCCTGGCTCACCTGTTCTTCTGTAAAGGTTATAAGACTCTACACCATTACCGAAAAGAGACAACCAGTACTCACGACCGATCACACGCATCTTATTAGAAGAATTATCGAAATCAGCACCAACGTAACCTAAGTAAGCTTCAATATCATCATCTAAAGAAGTATCCTTACTGTCAAAGAAAGCAGTGATAGATGCAGACTCTCTAGTACCCAAGGCATAGTCAGTCACAAAATCCATATGCTTCTCTATACCTGACAATAAGTATTCTTTTGCCATCGCATTATCATTATCCAACTCTAAAGCAGCTTCTGCCAACATAAAGTCAACATAAGCAGCAAGCATCATTGGGTAAAGTCCTGCGCCTTGAGCTCCTAAAGAAGGATCATTGGTAGGCATTGCTGAATCATCATCAAATCTTCCACCTACTGGATAAATTCCCCACATAGTTCTTTTCAAACCATCTGGTGGAACTCCATCAGGATCTAAGTGATCACGACCCCAATATCCTCTTTGTCCTGGAAGACAGTAGATAAATCCACCAGCCAAATAGTGAGGAGGAGCAATCTGAGCGATACACTCAATTTCATCAACATTGGTAGAATTCACCAATACTTGACGATACCAGTAGAATCTAGCTCTAGGATCATCAAATCCTTTAGCTTCAGTCATATGCCACATGTAATAAGTAGAGTGATAAGTACCACCACCTGAAGTATAAGAACCAGCAAAGTTAGGGTGTCTTGAATCAGGGTTTGCATTAGATGTTCCGAATCTGAACACGAAGTCATCTCCTTCACCTAATAACATTCCACCTGCTTTCAATCCATCGATACCAGCTTTGGCACCTGAAGCATCTACTAATCTTAGGTTAAGGAAATATCTTAACTTAAGCGTATTTACCAATTTACCCCATTTAGCATAATCACCACCGTAGAAGTAATCATTTGGAGAACCAGAACCTGCGGTAGTAAAGTGAGTAGCTGCTTCATTTAATAAAGCAAATGCCGCATCATATACACTTTGTCCAGAATCAACTACAGGGTTGAAATTAGCAGGATCTATCGCTTCAGAATATGGTACATCACCATAAATATCCACCAAGTTGAATAGAAGCATTGCTTTAATGGTCTTAGCAATACCCAAGTGCTTTTGTAAATCAGCTTCTACTGCCAAAGGCTCAAGAAAATCGATATCAGCAAGGATATTTGCATAAGAGTTAGTCCACCAACCATTAGTTGATTGAGGAGTATAAGCACTCTCATACTGAGCACTACCTTGGTTTACCATTCTAGTCAAGGACATTCCAGTATTACTGATGCCTTGGTAGAAGTTTCTATAATCTATCTGAATTTGATTCAGCAAGAAATCCGGAGAAGCTGTTGAAGCAGTTACCGCATTAGGGTTATCCAGCAAATCTAAATCACAGGATGACGCAAATAACATGGTTGCTGCACACAACAAACTATATATATATTTTTTCATTTTGTATCAGTTTTGGGATTAGAATGCAAGAGTTACAGTTCCACCAAATCTTCTGGAGCTAGGACCAGTCACAAAGTCGAAACCTAAACCGTTACCAACACCAGTACCCAACACGTCCACATCGTAGTTCATGTTTGGAGGGAAATTCAAGGCTTTAAACCACAAGTTACTTCCGCTGACAGCGATTGAAGCTCTCTTGAAAGGAGTCTTAGCCATAAGGCTTGTAGGTAATTCATAACCTAAAGACACTTCACGAAGACGAATCATTGAACCATCAAACACGTTTGGCTCATCAGTTCTACCCTGGTAACCAGAGAAGAAATAGTCAGAAGCAGAAATTTGAATATCATTAGGAGTTCCATCTTCTTTCACACCTGGCATGATGAAGGACATTTCTCTATCAGCAACAGGATCTTTTGTTACACCCCTTGCAAGAGTTGCAGTTACAGTATTAGAGAAAACAGCTCCCTTATGTCTGTACTCAAGCATAGCATTCAATGTGAATCCTTTCCAAGAGAAGGTGTTAATCCATGAACCAGTCCAAGCTGGATTTGGGTCACCTAGGATCTTCAGATCTGGATCTGCTTGGTAAATACCATCAGAAAGTACAATTGGCTCACCTGACTGCTCGTCTCTAGCAAATCCAATACCTTTGATAATGTTGAATGGCTCACCTGGAATAGCAAAGTTACCTAGCGTGGTAAATCCAGCAACAACAACTTCTTCAAGTCCTTCACCTAATTCCACAGTAACTGATCTATACAAACTCCAGTTTACTGTTGAGTTCCAAGTGAAACCTGATGCAGTAGAAATTGGAGTTACATTTGCCTGAAATTCAATACCTCTAGTTCTGATCTTACCTACGTTGATTTCTGTTGATGTAAATCCTGTAGCAGGATCAATCGGAGCAGAAGTAATCAAGTCATTGGTATTTTTCTCAAACAAAGAAAGATCAAATCTCAACTTGTTGTTAAACATTACTGCTTCAACACCAAATTCTAATTCCTCAATTAACTCAGGCTTCAAGTTAGGGTTACCTAATCTGTTGTTTACTGAGTGAGTTTGAGTCAACTGACCATCTCTCAAGAATGCTTGAGAATCTTGATCCAAGATATTTCTTGTTCTATATGGACTTGGGAAACCTGCAGAAGTACCGTAACCTAATCTCAATTTCAAATCATTGATTGTAGTTGAGTTCCAGTTGAAAGCAGTACTAGGGATGAAAGAAACAGATGCTCCTGGATAAAGGATTCTTCTATTTTCTTTCTCCACTGTAGAAGTCCAGTCATTTCTACCTGATAGCGTGAAATAAAGGAAGTTGGAATAGTCAAACGTTAAGTTTGCATAAATACCCATTCTTCTTTGCTCACTAGTAAAGTTAAGACCACCGTTAGATGCACTAGTAAAGTTACTATGTCTAAATAATCCGAAAGCCAACTGACCTTGAGACTCTATACCGTCACGGACAAATGAATCGTATCTAGAGTTACCTCCAAGCAATGCACTCATTCCAAACTTTTCAGAGAATTCTTTTTTCCAGTTTAAAACCAAATCTTGGTTCCAGATGGTGTTGGTAATGTTTGCAGTGGTATACATACCTGACTGAATAGCTGCGCTACCAGATCCTGCTCCTTTATTATATAATTTCTCCTGCTTTTCTGTATAAGTATCTAAACCTAATCTATAAGTAATAGAGAAATTATCATTTACATCATAAATCAATGAAGTAGAGTTGAAGAATCTGTTTACATCAGATGTGTTTTTGTAGTATTTCGCCAACCAACGTGGGTTAACAATATCATTACCACCTCTATAGTAAACAGAACTGTTATCTACTGGATTCTCAAATGGAAGTCCCGCTAAATCCACAGATCTAGGAGTATACAATACGTGAGCAAACACTGAAGGAATACCTCCAGAAGGACCTGAACCATAAGCAGCATTCACTGGAGGAGACTCTAGGTCAGTAATTGCAAATGTGAAGGATGATCTTACAGATAACTTATCATTAATAGATGAGTTAACACCCAATCCGAAGTTATACTTAACCAACTCGTTACCTGGAGTAAATCCTTTGTCATCAGTATAACCGAAACTTGCATTAAATCCGGTTCTATCTGAACCACCTGAAATCTGAACGGAAGTGTTAGCCACTAATCCAGTTCTAAAGAAAGCAGTAGAAGGATCTTCATACGCTTTATAATCATACTGAACAGGTGTTCCACCTACTACGCCATCAACCCAAAACTCTGGGAAAGCCTCTCTTACAGAAGCTACTGAAGAAGAAGCATACGGGTGATTTACAGTGATACCAGCATCCAATCTCGGACCGAAGTTAGAGAAAAAGAATCCTGGAGCCTGCTGGAAACCATTACCATACTCATAACCGTAAGTTGGTAGGGAAGCAGCTTTGTTTGAGAAGAATGATTGGTTAATTGTTACTTCAGCAGCTTTTCTTTTAGAAGCTCCTGATTTGGTAGTGATCAAGATCACACCGTTTCTACCTTGGTCTCCATAAAGAACCGTTGCAGAAAGACCTTTCAAAACAGACATACTCTCAATGTTGTTTGGATCAATATCCAAGAATCGAGAAGAAGTGGTAGCACCACCTGTTGTAAATCCGTTTGTGTTGTTTGTACTAGTGTTAAAAGGAACCCCATCAACCACGAACAAAGGTTGGTTAGAACCTGTCGCTGAAGAGTAACCTCTAATCACCATGTTTGTACCAGAACCTGACATACCATTGGTAGAGGTAATGTTCACACCCGGCACTTTTCCTTGCAATACGCGGGCAACGTCTTGCTCTGGACGATTCTCAAGTTGCTCGTCACCTACTGTGGTAACTGCGTAACCCAAGGCTTTTTTCTCCCTTTCGATACCGATCGCTGTTACTACAACTTCATTAAGTTGTGCAGCATCTGTAGTAAGGGTGACATTGATAATGGACCGATCGCCAATCACTTCTTCCTGGGATTTTAACCCCACAAAAGAGTAGATCAACACATCGGAACCTGCTGGTACGTTAATGGAGTAATTACCATCCAAATCGGTGGTAGTACCCACTGTCGTACCCTTGACGAGGACAGTTGCACCTGGCAAACCTAGTCCGTCTTCCTCGGAAATTACCGTACCGGTAATTACCCGTTGTTGCGCCGACACCTCATAACTGAGGGCCATGGTGAAAAGCGCAACAACAAAGAGTAAAGCTTTTCTCATAAGGTATTTAGTTTAGTTGATAAGCGTAAAGAAAAATTATTTGCCCCTAATTTCAAAATAGCAGCAAAAGAGAACAAAACACCTTATTATTATAATTTTAACTTTTAAAAATACAATAAATAATTTCTATCATGTATAAATGATACTTTATTGTATTTAAACCATATTTATACGTAAAATACTCAATCAGCGGTTGAAAATTTGTTTTAACGGCGGGAAACAGTAATAATTTGGTGGCCTACCGTATTATTAACAAATTTTAACTGAAATACAGGGAATTATTATGTTTTACAAAACAATATTTCGTGTTTCGATCTAATTTTTAACAATGAAAAAAAAATTTTCAATCGGAAAAAAAATTAAAAGGAAATTTACAAGGTTATTTTCACCCTAAATCAAAACTATTTAAAGTTTATGCAGTTTATTCGGAATATTGTTTTGATCTAAATCAAACACACCAATTAAAAGTGTAAAAAATCACTTTTTTTTCTTCTAGTGGGTTAAAAAATTCATCATTTGACCCGATTTTTTGTCAAAAATTTAAAAACCGGTTAAAAAATCTTGTAATTCCACAAAATTAAAAGGCAAATCTTAAAGTAAAGGCTGCCTCATCCCACCACAAATTGGTAAAATCTTGGAAATTATAGGAAGGCTTCCAATCAAAGCTGATAAACCAGTTAGACCGGTTTAAATTATAGTCCAAACCCACAATTGCATCCACCCCAAAAGCCGCATAATCCTGAGTTGCTTTATAAACCCATGGCGGTTCGCTCTTGCCCATTTTCCAAACGCCATAATGTCCTCCGGCTCCCACATACCATTCTAAACCTTCAAATTCTCTGATGTCCATATGGCGCTCATATAAGAGATTTCCTACCCAACCCTTCCACCGGGTGTAAACCATTAATTCTACTGCATCCCGATCTGTTACAAAACGCTTAACAGAACCTCCAACACTGGTTCCTCCACGAATTCCAATTGATGTATTATAAGCTTTAAACTGAGCTTGTGCAGAGCCGCTAAAACAAAAGAATGCAGCAATCAAAAAACCTGCACACAAATAGAACTTCTTCATAGATTAAGGTAGACTTGAAAATAGATAATACTCAAAAAGTAAGTACTTTTTCAGGAGTAATACAATAACTCAATGGGATATCGTGATTTTCACTTGTTATTTGAGCCACTGGAGGGAATAAACTTAAACCAACTTTTAAAATATCATTTGATAATTTCGATAAAAACATATCATAGTAACCTTTACCAAACCCTATTCTGTTTCCCTTTTGATCGACGACCAATAAAGGGATTAAAATCACCTGAATCTTTTCAGGAGAAACAAAAACAGGATTTTTAGGTACAGGAATTCCCCAAGTGTCTAATTGGTAATCAGTCTCCCTATTTATTTCAACTGTTTTCATTTCATCAGTATCCGGAACCACTAATGAAGTATAAAGGGTTTTACCCTTCTCCAATAAAAATTCTAGAATCGGGATTGTATTTACTTCCTTTTGCCGCGCAATTGGTAAAAAAATATGAACATGCTGAAATTTTGGAAACATTGAAATCCAAGTCTCGAAATGTTTTTTAATTGCGAGGGATTTCCTTTCTAACTCTTCAGCAGATAAGGATTTTCTCCTGATTTTGTATTCTTTTCTAAGCTGTTCTTTTTCGCTTATCATAAATCCAGCACCATCATCCGGAAATCAAGGGGATCAAAACAATCTAAAAGCTCATCCAATAAATCGGGCTGAGCCAAATAAAACTGCATCATATTTACAACCCTCTCTTGAGGTGCTCCTCCTGGCTTAATAAACTCCTGAATAGCCAATGCTCTTTCTATCTGCACATTCAAATTGCGTTCTTCCGCTTTGCGAAGCTTCACACTCATTTGATCCAAAATCTTCAAAGCTCTTACTTTCCCAGCTTCAAATGCACCTCCAAGACTCTTATCAAGGGACGCAGCTTCCTTCCCTTTTTGATTAAAGAGACTGGAAAGCTCTTTCCTTTCCTTGTTCAATTCAATATCAAAATTGGATTCTTCCTTCACAAACTCTTTTTTCCAGCTAGCAAAATCCTGAAAAATAGCTTCATCATTCCATCCCAGCTGTTGGATTTTCTTTCGAATCTGAGCAGATATCAATAAAGCGAAATTCCTGGGTAGCACTATAGGAAATGGTACTTTGAATTGGTCAAAAACTCCTTTTAACTGTAGCCAATAAACCACCTCCGCAGGACCTCCTAAATAGGCCAGGTTAGGTAATATCATCTCTTGGTATAAAGGTCTTAAAACCACATTGGGACTAAACCTCTCAGGATTATCCTCGATCTGCTTCTGAAGCTCCTCTTTGGAGAACTTCAATTCCGTATTCAAGACAACATATTCCTCTCCATGTTTTTCAATCCTCTCTCTCAATCCCTTATCTAAATAGAAAAAATTAATATCTCTTGGGAAAATCTGTCCTTTATAACCCAAGCTCTCTAAACCTTCCGTGGCTTCTTGTGCACGTGCATGAGCTGAATGGTCAAAAATATCAGCATGCATTACTTCCTTTAATTCTGTTTTCAATATAGGATCATGCCCATCTAGGATGATTAGCCCTTGTGCTCCAAAAAGTTGATTAACATATTTCCTTACTGCTTCCGCCAATGTTTTAGAACTCCCATAAGCTTCTTTGAAAACATCTGCTGCAAAGGGAACAGTCTTAGAAAACTCTTTAAAACTTTGATCCAGAATAAAATCTCCTACCGCACCGCTTTGATCCGTATTCCATTGATATTTCTGCCCATCCAATTTGAAATAATTGATCTCATCAAAATCATGGTCTTCTGAAGCCATCCAATACACAGGGACAAATTTGTTTTCAGGATAAGCGGCTTCTAACTTTTTGGCCAAATTGATAGTCGATACTATCTTATATATAAAATAAAGCGGCCCTGTGTAAAGATTGAGTTGATGCCCGGTCGTTACCGTAAACGTATTTTCGGAACTCAAGGCATTGATATTTGCTGTTACAGCTTCTTGAACATCTATTCCTTCGTATTGCCCTCGCAGAGCTTCAACCAATGATTTGCGTTTATCTTTTGAAAATTCTTTGGCTTTGATCGCCTTACTAAAGCTTTCCAACTCGGGCCTATGTGCGTAAAATGCTTTTAATTCTTCTTTACCTTCGAGATAGTCTAGGAAAAAATCTGAAAATTGGCCTGTATTTTCTAACGCTACGCAGTGTTTATCCATGGTTGGGTGGGGTGATATATATTTTGGGAAGCTAACTTACTGACTTAATCCAAAGTTCGGTTTTTTTTACAAAAAAATTCAAAAGCTTCCATCAAGGGTATTTTCTTAAGTATTTGAGCTTTATTTTAACAATTCCAACGGACTTGTACTAAATCAGTTTCACCCAAAACAAGGAAAAGCTTAGCTTTGCCTTCCAAATAGCATGTTATCCTACCAGAAATTTTACTTACAGAATGGGCTTGAAGTGATCGTCCATGAGGATCCGAGCAGCAAAATAGCTGTTTTCAACCTATTATATAAAGTGGGTTCCAGAAATGAAAAAGAAGGAAAAACCGGCTTAGCTCACTTTTTTGAACACCTCATGTTTGGAAGCTCCAAGAATGTCCCTGTTTTTGACAGAGAACTTGAGCGAGTTGGAGGCTCTTGCAATGCCTTTACCAGTCCAGACATCACAAATTATTACATCACTCTTCCTGCTTCAAATTTAGAAACAGCCTTCTGGCTGGAGTCAGACCGTATGCTACAATTGACTCTTAGCAACAAGACCATCGAAACTCAGCGAAAAGTGGTCATGGAAGAATACAAACAACGGTATTTAAACCAGCCTTATGGTGATGTCTTTCACCACTTAAGAGATATAGCTTACGAAGTGCATCCCTATCGCTGGCCAACCATAGGTCAGAACTTGCAGGATATTGAAGGGTTTACAAGAGAGGATGTTTTGGACTTTTATGAAAATAATTACAGTCCAGACAATGCTATTTTGGTAGTAGGTGGAAATGTTACTCTTAGCCAGGTGGAAAACCTTGCTAAAAAATGGTTTTCAAACATTCCTCCCAGTAAAACCAAAGCAAATGGAATCCCCCAGGAGCCAGAGCAAAAAGAGAAGCGCGAAAAAACAATAGAGGCAAAAGTTCCAACGGATGCGCTTTACAAAGCTTTCAAAATGTCTGGTAAAACTGATAAAGGTTATGTCGCAGCAGATTTAATTTCTGACTTAATGGGTTTTGGGAAATCATCGATTCTTGAACAAAATTTGGTGAAGAAAGGAAAAATTTTCGCTTCAGTAGGCGCCTACGTCTTGGGCTCATTAGACCCTGGACTTTTAATATTCTCTGGTAAAATGGAGTCTGGCGTTTCTTCCAAGGAAGCCGAGGCGGCATTGGATGCTGAGATCTCAAAATTTCTTCAACAAGAACTTCCTGAACACGCGCTCCAAAAGATCAAAAATCAAGGGCTCGCTATGAAGTCCTATGAGTCAATCCAGTTGCTAAATAGGGTATTCAACCTGGCCTTCTACGCTAGCTTGGGAAGCCCCGAACTCTATATTGAAGAATTCAACAACAAATCAAACATTAAAGCTGAGGAGCTTTCTACTTGGGCAAATGAAATTCTTCAGGCAGAAAAATCCTCCGTTTTACATTATCAATCCATTACCGTATGAACCCATTTAGAATAGGATTTGGTTACGATGTTCACCAACTCAAAACAGGAGAAGAGTTCTGGCTTGGTGGTATCAAACTAGAACACGAAAAAGGAGCTGTAGGACATTCCGATGCAGATGTACTCATTCACGTGATTTGCGATGCTATTTTAGGTGCTGCAAATATGCGCGACATAGGCTATCACTTTTCCGATAAAGACCCAAAGTTTAAAGGAATAGACAGTAAAATTCTCCTTAAAGAAGTAATGGAGTTAATCCGTGCAGAAGGCTATGAAATTGGTAATCTGGATACCACTATTTGTCTTCAAGTACCTAAGGTAAACCCACATATTCCAGGTATGAAAAAATGTTTGGCTGGGGTCATGAATCTTGCCGAGCATGACATTTCTATTAAGGCCACGACGACCGAATGGCTGGGATTTGTAGGAAGAGAGGAAGGCATCTCAGCATATTGCGTAGCTTTAATCTATAAAGTATGAAGGAACAATTAAAAATCATCACCACAGAAGATGGCTCTCATTCACTCTACCATGAAGGGTTGAAAGAGACTTACCATAGTTTTCATGGTGCTTTTAAAGAGTCCATCCATGTATTTATGCTTTATGGATTGGATTCATGGTTAATGAACAACCCTAAGAAAAAACCTATCAGGATTTTTGAGGTAGGTTTTGGAACAGGATTAAACGCTTGGTTAACTCTGGTTTGGGCAGAGCAAAATCAGATTCCTGTACTTTATCATAGCATTGAGCCCTTTCCACTTTCTGAGGAAATTTATTCTCAGTTAAACTACGGAGATATAGACGATGCCATTTTTCATTACAAACCCTATTTACAAAGGTTACATAAAATGGAATGGAATAAAGGCGAAGTAGTTTCAGAATATTTTAACATGAAAAAGGAAATTGCTACGCTAGAAGATGTGATACTTTATCCATCTGACGTGGTGTTTTTTGATGCTTTTGCTCCAAGCAAACAACCTGAATTATGGGCAAAACCGCTCCTGAGCAAGGTTTATGACGCAATGACACCCGGTGGATTATTCACTACCTATTGTGCACAAGGTCAACTTAAGCGGGATTTAAAAGATCTCGGATTTGAGGTAGAAACTCTTCCTGGACCTCCTGGAAAAAAAGAAATGACGAGAGGCTGGAAAAAATAATCTCGGATTTTGGAATAAGCTTTGGATTATGGTTTGGCACAACCAACCTTAATTTTATGAAAGCGATTTTATTTACCTGGCTATTATTACTCCCCCTACAAATTTTTGCTCAAGGTTCTATTGATCAATTGATGCAAGAACGTCTACATTTGATTCAAAATCTCCAAAGTGAAAAAACGCAGAAGGCAACTATATTTGGAGTCTCACTTGAAGGAAGACCTACTTCTGAATATCAGTTGGCGATGAGAATTCTTGAGAAGGACAATGCAATCATTCAAAAACTTCAGCTTCAAGACAGAATAGATCAATCGGCTGTAATTTCTGAGAATGAAAATTATAAAACCATTACACTTTCTCAAGAGCAAGATATCCAAAAACTTAAAAATGCACTGGCACAAAAAGGATACGAGGTGAGAGCAAGTCAACTGGAAAAAAGAAAGTTTGAATTGGCATCTTTGATTTTTTTCGTGGGAACCATGATTTTTGGTTGGCTTTTTGTCAAAGAAAGAGTGGCATTCGAAATGCCTAAAATCGTTAACTTCATCCCAATCCTCACAGAAAAGAAATGATTTTCGGACTCTTCCTTCTATTTCTCAATATACTTCCTCCACAGTTTTCGGAGGCTGGCCAAGCCAAGCTCGAAAAACTGGTTCAAGAGCGGGATGCCTTGACCGCGGAATGGAAGCGTTCTGAAACTGAAAAATCAGGCATTTTTGGGAATAGAACGAAAAAAGACATGATCAAAACCAATGAATGGCTGGAAAGAATTTTAGCCAAGGATAACCTGATCATGGATGAGCTTAGGATGATTGGCGATATAGAGACCACAGTAGCCACACAAACAGGAGACGATTATAAAGCGATCACCTTAAAACTCGAACAGGATGTTCAGTCGCTGAAAAGAGCACTTGCTGAACGGGACAAAAATATCGAGGACATGCTAAGCACTCGTAGGACCTTTGAATGGACCACTACAATTTTTTTCCTGACTACTTTAGGGCTGGGTTTTTGGATTTATAGAATGAAAAAATCTTAATTGACCCGAATATATTCACGTTCTGGGTATTGAGCATTCTCACAATAATCAGCGTTAGTTGAAGTACAAATATTTTGGAAAATCAACTTAGAATTACCCTCAACAAATGTAATATTCGCTGAAGGCCAACTGACAAAATCAATGACCCCAGCTTTCAAATCTTCCTTTTTTGTATAAAATTTTTCCTCTCGATAATCAATCCAGAAGGCCATATCCGGGGAATAATTAAAAGTCTTGCCATCCCAATCGTAGGTATCATCATAATAGAACCGATACCCTAAATCATTCCCTGTTTCAGTTTCTCTTACCGTAGTCCTGAACTGAAATTCAGAATCATTTTTAAATTCCAAGGTATTTACCACCCAAAAATCTACTGAATCCACATATTTACGTTCCTCCCATACTCCTGATAATTGGATAGGAAGATTATCCTCATCATTACAGGATAAAAAAGTTAAGGAAAGGAAAATCAGAAATAGAAAAGAAAGATATTTCATGGTTATAGCTCAGTTAAGTCATAGACAAAACGAATAGCTTAAACCGAACGCTACAACTCAACTAACTTTTAACTTTTCAATCTTGCAATAGGGGTTCTGGCTCCTTTGGTTTTTTGCTCTAAGTCTACTAATATCTCAGCATCCAAAGGGAGAAATAAATCTACTCTGGATCCGAATTTTATAAAACCAAACTCTCCTCCTTGATCTAACTCAGAACCTTCCTTCACATACCATTTGATTCTTCTCGCTACAGCACCAGCAATCTGTCTAACCAAGATTTTGGTTCCTTGTTCGTTTCTCAAGACCATGGTCGTACGTTCATTTTCGGTACTTGACTTTGGGTGCCATGCAACAAGGTATTTCCCAGGGTGATATTGAAAAAAATCAACCACTCCTTTGATCGGAGAACGATTGATATGAACGTTGATCGGAGACATAAAAATGGAAACTTGAATTCTCTTTTCTTTTAAGTATTCATCCTCAAAGGCTTCTTCAATCACTACTACTTTCCCATCCGCAGGAGCAAAGACCACTCCATCTTCGTTGGGTAAAGGAAACACAGGGTTTCTAAAAAACTGAAGTACCAAAAGGTAGATAATGATACTCCCTAGCATGGATATATTTAATAATAAAGATTGCTCAGGGAGAAAATAGTAAAGCAGGTAATTCAATGCCACGAGGATGATCATCATCCAAAACAGCAAAACTCTTCCTTCTCTGTGTATTGTCATATCGGGTCAAATAAAAGGCGTGGATATCGATCCACGCCTCAAAGATACGTTATTCTATCGATTGATTAAATATTAGAAACCTCCACGATAGGTATAAGTTTTCGCAACTTTATCAATTGCGACGATATAAGCTGCAATTCTCATGGGAACATCATACTTCTGAGAAGCCTGATACACATGATCGAAAGCATCTTTCATGATACGGTCTGATCTTCTATTGACACGGTCCGCAGTCCATTTATAACCTAAACGGTTTTGGACCCACTCAAAGTAAGAAACCGTAACTCCACCAGCGTTGGCCAAAATATCCGGCACAGCCATAATTCCTTTTTCATTGATTATCGCATCCGCCTTGGCAGAAGTAGGTCCATTGGCCCCTTCCACAATTAGCTTTGCCTTGATCTTATCTACATTATGAATGGTAATCACATCTTCTACCGCTGCTGGGACAAGTACATCTACTTCCAAAAGCAGTAGTTCTGATGGATCTGATAATTTTTCAGCTCCCTTAAAACCTTCCAAGGTGCCATTATTATTATCTCTATAAGCGACAGCCTCTTGAATATTGATTCCATTGCTATTGTAATAAGCACCAGAAATATCAGAAACCGAAACAATTTTAAGCCCACGTTCTTCTAAAAGCATTGCAGCCCAAGAGCCCACATTACCAAAACCCTGAACTGCGCAGGTTGCCTGGAAAGGATTGATTTTTAATTTTTGCATTGCTGCCAAAGCAGAAACCATCACCCCACGACCCGTCGCTTCTGTTCTTCCTAACGATCCTCCTAAAACCAAAGGCTTTCCGGTTACTACTGCATTGACCGTCATTCCCTGCGCTTTGGAATACTCATCCATCAGCCAAGCCATTTCTCTTGGTCCTGTCCCCATATCCGGAGCAGGAATATCTTTATCCGGACCGAATACATCAATCATTGCCAAGGTATAAGCACGTACTAAACGCTCTATCTCACCTTTGGACATTTGTCTTGGGTTACATCGAACCCCTCCTTTTCCTCCGCCATAAGGGATATCCACTACAGCACATTTCCATGTCATCCATGCGGCAAGGGCTTTCACCTCGTCCAAATGAACATCCGGAGCAAAACGAATTCCTCCTTTGGCAGGTCCAAGAATGTTTGAATGAATTACTCTGATCCCCTCGAAAACCTGAATCTTACCATTATCCATGGTAATCGGCAAGGAAACGATCACTTGTTTTGCGGGATTTTTTAAGACGCTATACACTTCATCTGAAAGACCAAGCTTCTCTGCGGCAATGTTAAATCTCTCCATCATTGACTCCAGCGGATTTTCTTTATCCACTATAGGAGCCGGTTCGATATAAGCCATATTGGGTTTTTATTTAGAATATCAAATTCGACGCAAAATTACGTAGATTTTCAGGATACGAAGGCAGGAATCAGAATATTTTCAAGAAAGCAGTAATAAATGGAGCAGAAAGCAACAAACCATCAAATCTATCCATAAAACCTCCATGTCCAGGAAGGATTTGTCCGCTATCCTTAATCTCGATAGATCGCTTAAATAAAGACTCTATCAAATCTCCATAAGTCCCTGCAATAATGATAATCCCAGCTATCACCAGCCACTTCCAATCTTCAATCACGTGAAAGTATCGGGTCAGTACAAATGCAACCGCAATCGCTGAAAAAGCCCCACCTAAAAATCCTTCCCAAGACTTCTTAGGTGACACTCGTTCAAACAACTTGGTTTTACCAAATTTTGTTCCGGCAAAATAGGCCCCAGTATCGCATGCCCACAGGATTAATAGACAGCCAATCAATATTTCATAATGGTAAATATCACCCACAGAAAACACTGCTAGGTTTAATAATGAAAAAGGCACCGCTACATAAAAAATACCCAAAAAGGTATAAGCAACACCGGTAAATGGTTTTTTATCCGTCTTTCGATATAGCTTGATAAAGAAAGTCAAAGAAGCCAAAGGAAACATCAGGAAAAGATATTCCTGCCTAAACTGCTCTTTTTCTATCAAGAAGGTCAAAGTAAAAATCAATAAACCCAGGAACGTTCCGAAACTTTTCAAAGGCAGCATTCCATCCAAACCTGAAAGTTTATAAAACTCCATTTGAGAGAATCCCAGAATGACAGCAAAAACTAAAAAGTAGGTCCAATCTGAATAAATACAACCAAGAACTACTACTAAAGCACCAATAAATGCGGTGATGGCTCTTTGTCCAAGGTTACTGTAATTATTGATGTTAAAACGAGATCTCATTTTGGATAATATTGGTGGCTAGCAGTAAATCTTCTCTCTGTACCAACACCTCATAGGTCCCAAACACATGATAGACCGTTTCTTTCTTATTTAAAACCACTGCATTAATTTGATTTTCTTCTAATACTCCCTTCACAATTTCTGCTCTAATCTGCACGTCACTTTCAAATACTTTGATCCAGTTTTCCATCTTTGGGAATTTTCATTTTCTTAAGGTAATAGATTCCTGCAACAAGAACCAATAAGCCAAGTAATGAAGCAACATATGAAACCTCATCCGTAGACTCCAGATCAAAATCTATCATCCCTTGCTTAGCCATATATACCATGATCACGGTAAAGGTATTATTAAAAATATGACCCAGAATTGGATATAGGAGACTACCGCTGTACAAATACATATACCCAAATATTGCTCCTAAAAATACTCGTGGCAAAAAGCCAAAGAACTGGAAGTGAATAGAGGAAAATATAATGGCCGTAACCCAAATCCCTAAATGCCCAGACTTAAAGTATTGATGCATTTTGGGCTGAAGTAATCCTCTAAAAAACATTTCTTCTCCTATTCCTGCCAATATCCCTATCACAAAAATACCTGCTATTAACTCAGGAATAGTCTGGAAGTCTGTCAGGTATTTCGTCAACTCCATCATTTGATCTTCCATGGATCGCATCCAGTTTTCCACTTCTGACATAAATTCCGGTAAAGCCAGATTGGAATTAAAAAAAATCAGGAGTGAATTGAAAAGCATGCCACCAGTTGTAGCAATCAATACTACCGCCAAGGCTTTCCATTGAAACCTTGAGATTTGAACATCCCAATGAAGGTTTGCTTTTTCAATAAAATTAGTAATGATCCAAGCAGCAAGCCAGAATCCTAAGCCAGATCCTAATCCTTGGACAAATAACATGGCCATTCTTCCATTTGGCACATCCAAATCCCCGTTAAATAGGCCCAAAAGCTGTTCAACAGGGATATTAAATAGAATCGGCACTAAAGCCAATGCTATTCCCTGAAGCAGTATTAATACTCCAAATGCTACTAAAACAATGACTATCAGGGATAAAAGCCAGCTTTTTCGTTGAGCTATTTCAGAGTGGGTTTCGTAAATCTCCATATTTGAGGTAAATTTACGCGCAAATTTATAATACAGAAGTGGTAAAGATAGGAAAGTTGGATTTAGGGGAATTTCCCTTGTTGCTGGCACCCATGGAAGATGTGAGTGATCCGCCCTTTAGAGCGGTGTGCAAACAAAATGGGGCAGACCTGATGTACACAGAATTTATCAGCTCCGAAGGGCTGATTCGTGATGCGGCTAAAAGTGTCCAAAAACTGGATATATACGATTACGAAAAACCCATTGGGATACAGATTTTCGGGAATGACATTGAATCTATGCGAGAGGCAGCTGCTATTGCTGCGGAGGCTGGCCCAGACATTTTGGATATTAATTATGGATGTCCGGTAAACAAGGTGGCTTGTAAAGGTGCTGGTGCAGGTATCTTACTTGACATAGATAAAATGGTATCCATGACTGCTGAGATAGTAAAAGCAGTAGACATCCCCGTCACGGTCAAAACTAGGTTGGGTTGGGATAACGATACCATTCGTATCGTAGAAGTGGCAGAGAGGCTCCAAGACGTAGGGATACAAGCAATCAGCATCCACGCACGTACTCGTAAGCAGATGTACAAAGGGGAAGCCGATTGGTCTTACTTAAATTTAGTAAAAGAAAACCCCAGACTTCATATCCCAGTCTTCGGAAACGGAGATATTGACTCGCCCGAAAAAGCCTTAGAATACAAAACCAAATACAATGTGGACGGGATGATGATTGGAAGAGCTTCCATTGGGTACCCTTGGATTTTCAACGAGATCAAACATTTCCTGGCAACTGGCGAAAAATTAGAAGCTCCTTCCATAGAAGAAAGAATAGCGGTTGCAAAGCAGCACTTAGACTTCTCGGTAGAGTGGAAAGGAGAAAAGCAGGGAATACTGGAAATGAGAAGACATTACACGAATTATTTCCGTGGAATGCCCAATTTCAAGCCGATTAGGACTGAAATGGTCACTGCCGATAGTTATCAGCATGTCTGCAGCTTACTCGATCAAGTAGCAGACATATATGCCGACCATGTTTTTTAATAAATAAAATTGAAAGGCTCCTTAAAAATACTTTAGGAGCCTTTATTTTAGCGCCATATTTCAGATCCTTTAGTTCCTTTGTATTGACTCTACCCTAGCCAATAAATTCATGTCAAAAATCACAAACGACGACTCTCTCAAAAATTGGGGAATGCTGATTTTATTGGCTTTGGTTTGGGGAAGTTCATTTATTTTGATCAAAAGAGGTCTTGAAGTTTTCACACCAGGAGAAGTAGGTGCTTATCGCATTGTCGCTGCAGCCTCATTCCTTTTACCTCTTTCACTTCCAAGATTTAAAAACCTGAATAAACATCAGCTCTTTTATCTGGTGATTGTGGGATTGGTCGGAAGCTTTATCCCGGCTTTCCTCTTTGCCAAAGCCCAAACTCAGCTGAGCAGTTCTTTGACGGGTGTACTGAATGCTTTGACTCCCTTAGCAGTAGTGGTGATTGGAGCCTTGTTTTTCGGTTCAAAAATTACCAAAAGAAATGGCTTGGGTCTGGCTATAGCTTTCATTGGAGTTTTTATTCTAGTAATAGTAAAAGAAGGAGCTGGACTAACCTCTTTTGCAGGAATCAATACCTATGCACTCTTTGTCATCCTTGCCTGTATTTGCTATGGCTTCAACCTTAACATCATCAAATTCAAATTTGAATTACTGAAGCCTATCGAGATCACAGCCATTTCATTACTACTGGTATTACCTGTTGCGCTATTTTATTTGATTTTAGGAACAGATTTTTCTTATAAAGTAGCCAATGTCCCCGGTGCTTGGAAAGCTTTGGGCTATGTGACCTTGCTTGGAGTATTGGGAACAGCCTTGGCATTGATCCTTTTTAACATGATGGTCAAAAGAGTTACCCCGGTTTTTGCCAGTTCCGTGACCTATTTGATACCTATTGTAGCAATTATTTGGGGAGTTTTGGATGGTGAGGTATTGCTTTTTGGCCATTACATCGGTATCGCAGCCGTCATTCTAGGAGTTTGGTATGGAAATAGAAAATAACTTAAAGCTTACCTGATTTATACTTTTTGACTTCTCTTTTACTCATTTCAGCAGTAACCAGCTCATCTGGGTGAACCGCCATTACACTCAAAGGCTCCTCGATAAACATAGCTCCATCTTCAGTAATAAATTTAACAGGGAACTGCTCGTATTTCAATTTATCGTCCTCTTCCTTTTTGGGTTTTATATTCACCATTCTTACATGAGAACCAGAATTGTAATTCTCGCCCGCAGAAGAAGCAATGACCTGACCAGGCAGCACCAACTCTCCCAATTCTACTTTCTGGCTACCAGATTTAAGCACCATAATTTTGGTAATGCTTCCATCCTGATGATAGATTTCAATGTAATTTTCATCTCTTCGGAAGTCTAAATTATCCTTTTCATCCGGCTCACTCATATGGATGCCGGCAATAATCCCCTTTCGGGGCGCAACAATCTCTGTAGGCTCTTTAAGTCTAAATGAAACCCCAACATAATCATCATTCATTTCTTTTGGCTGCAATCGGTTCTCTAAATGAGTCATATTTTGAGCTAAGACGATTGTCCCTTCCTGAACTGGCAGAAAATAAACAGGTTCGGTCTTCGTCTTACCATATAAATTACCTCTTATATAACTTACTTTATACTGGTAGTTCGTTGAGATATTCTGTTGACGGGGCTTCAGAGTTGTTGCTCTGGACCTTCCAGGCATCGCTACTACGGTTACCACATCCCCTCCTGAGGTGTTCAGGTTTTGTAAGCTTGAAAAGTGAAACATGACGGTATAAGGAATCACATCAGTGTTTACGGTAAAAAAATTAATGTTTCCGTCTTTGTCTCGCTCTGATTCTGTAGATATCTGAGAAAATAACTGAAACGAAATAAGAAATACTGAAATAGAAAGAATTGATTTTAGCATGGAGTTGATTGGTGGGATTTTATCCTAAAAATACTTTTAGTAAACTAAAAAACAAGAATTCATTCTCCATTCATTCTTTTTCTCCAAGCATAGGCTAGCATAGGCATTTGTTGATAGCTGTTCACCCCAGCTTTTACGCCTTGAGATTTGAGGAAGATGTCATTGGACTTACGGCTGAGCTCGTAGGAAAAAGGTTGAATAGCCTGACTTGCCTCACGAATTGAAATCAAGTCATTTTTGACTCCAACTCCTAAGTCTTTTAAAAATACTTTATAGCTCTCTGCATCCATTCTATAATAATCCCTAATCTGGTACATCAGCAATCTCAATTGGGCTGAGTAACGTAATAGAGGATCTTCGCTATTTCCACAGATCACCCAAGCGATAAAGTTTGCCTCTCCTTCATTGGTCACTCCATAACTATGAGCCATTTCATGTGCCACAGTAAAAGGTTGCTCCAAAGGGTGCAAAGTAGGGTCAATGTAGCTCTCACCAGTATACGGAAAATAGATTCCCAAAATCCCCATTTTACGCATAAACCCAGGAGGCGGAAAAAGCTTGGTTCTAGGTCTACCAGTAAAATTCAACCCTAGCAAGTCCAAGTTTTCCTGCATGTCTTTTCTCACCAGCTTTTCGAGTTCTGGATAAGGCAAAATGCCCGTAATAGCTGCAGTATCTGTAGTGATTGCTGCTCTATATTGCTCGACAAGTCGTTTGGTAATATTAGCTTCTTCCTTAATTTGTTCCAGATTTAAAGGCTTGGGATTCAGTCCCAATTGCTGGAATATGGGGGTTCTCTGATAATTATATCCCCAAAGGATCAAAAAGAAAAAAATCAAAGCCCCCAGTCCATTTGCAAAAGCACGAAGAGTGTACAATGATTTCCTTTTCCATCCTTTTCTATTTCTGAGGCGATAAATATAAATCCCCAGCACGAGAAGGACACTGGCTATAAAAAAATAGACGCTGGGAAAAGGCAAGTATCCCAGCGTCTTATCTATTACATTCCGAATTACCGGAAAGAATTTTCTTGAATATATTTCATCAGTAGCATCAGGATTTAAGGCTGCCAAATATCGAATCCCCAAGGCAATAATGCCGAGAATCGCCCAAGACCAGTCTCTTTTCCCCATGAACTGATTTAAATTAAACTCCTTCTGCTTCTACTTCCTTCACTTCAGGAAGCATTCTTGTCAAAAGATTTTGAATACCGGCTTTTAGTGTAACTGTACTGGAAGGACATCCTGAGCAAGATCCTTGCAAAAGGACTTTTACCACTCCATCATGGAATGAATGGAATACAATTGCTCCGCCATCTTGCTCTACAGCAGGACGGATATATTCATCCAAAATTCCTTTGATCTTTTTTACGGTCTCGGAATCATTTTCATCAAATAAAGGATCCTTATCAAAATCTGCTTTTACCACAGCTTGACCTGACTCCAAATACTTTTTGATATGATCACGGAATATATTCTGAACCTCAGACCATTCTACATCTTCCTTTTTAGTAACAGTCACGAAATTTGAAGCCACAAAAACTCTATCTACTGCTGAGAAGTTGAACAACTCCAGAGCCAAAGGGCTATTTTCAGCACTTGCTGCATCCGGAAAATCAAAACTTACCCCTTCGTCTACCAACATGAAATTGGCAACAAATTTTAGTGAATTTGGATTTGGATTAGCCTCCATGTAGAGGTGAACTGATTTCGCTTGTGCTTTCAACATGGTATTCTCATTTTATTTGTTTAGAAAACCCAATCCAGTAGATTAAGTTCCAGTGTATACAAATTTCTTAAAGAAATCTGCTATTTCATAGGGTGCCCCGTAGCTGCATACCAAATGCCGCCATAAAGGTGCTTCAAGAAGACATCATCTTCCCATGCAGAATCCACGTGACCCAAAGCCGTATAAAATACTCTACCACCTTCGAACTCGTGGTACCAAGCCATAGGATGGTTATCACCATTTCCTTTGGCTACGTTGTAAGTACTTTCATCTGCTTTGATTAGCACATTTAGGTCAGGGTTGATGTCTTTGTATTCGTATAACTCATCTGTCCACATCCAGTTTTTTGGCAAATGCCAAGTAGCAGGATGATCTTGATCCACTACCTCTAAACGTAAGGTTTGTTGAGCTGGATGCGCAAGAAAATATGCCCCCATCATTTTATTGTACCAAGGCCAGTCGTATTCCGAATCAGCCGCTGCATGAACTCCTACGACACCTTTTCCGCTTTGAACAAACTTCTGAAGTGAAGCACGTGTAGTTTCATCAAATATGGTCCCTGTAGTACTGATTAGAATCAATACATCGTATTTCATTAGACTTTCCTCAGACAATACTCTAGGATCCTCTGAAGTGTATACGCTAAACACCTGTTTTTGACCCATTTTTTTCATTGCTGTCACAGCATTAGGAATGGATTGGTGTCTAAAGCCTGCTGTTTTGGTGAAAACAAGGGCTTTGAATTGTTGGGCTGGCGCAACTAGCGCAATGCTAAAGATTAGCCCCAGTGTGAAAATGGATCGTTTTAGGTTCATTGGTTTTTTAAATTTGAAATAGGTATTAAAAGTAATTATTATTCGATGATTTTAAATTGTTCAGCTGCTTGGGCTTTTGAATAGGCATTAAAATGCCACCATTCCGAGCCAATCCCCATAAAACCCGTCTGTGTCATCACATTTCTTAGGATTTCTCGATTGGCAATTTGAGTATCTGTCAAGGTTCCTTCGGCGAGCATTTGCTCTTCCCTATCCGGGTAGGCAGCAAAACCGAAGAAATCATACCCCGTGCCCATATCCAAAGGCTCTGAAATAGTAGTATCAAAAATCGTTAAATCCACAGCCACCCCATAATTATGCAAGCTCCCTATTTTGGGGTCTGCCACATATAATGGTTTGATGCTATCTGGTTTGTCTAAATTATCCCAAAGAATCTGCTGTACACTTCTTGGCCTTGCTCCATCATAAATCAATAAAGTATAATCAGGATATTCCTCCTGAAGCAATTTTTGAGCATTGGCTAATTGTTCAGCAACAATTGGCTGTAAATAAGCATGTATCAACTCCCCATAAACATCCTGACCGAAGAAATTATCTTCTGTAGAATATTTTAATTCCACTCTTACTCCCGGGATAACTTCCTCTACATTCACCAGGCCTTGTTCGATCATTTGACTTTCCAAAACTGGAATCTCTTCCGAAGATATTGTAGAAGATGACCCTAACTCCTCCGCAATTTTCCTTTCCAATTCAGATTCAATCGCACCTACTTCTTTTTGATTGCAACTCGCCACCAACAGTAAAGAAGCTGAGGCCAAAACGATACTAAATCTCTTAAAACTCTTCATTAATCTTTTTTTACAATTGTTGATGTTGCCTGAGCAGTAGGAAAAACTACCACATCTGCAATAACCACGTGGGGAGGTCTAGTAACAGAAAACTCAACAATGTCAGCGATGTCTTGAGCATGGAGTGGCTCAAATCCCTGATATACTGACTCAGACCTTTTTTCATCCCCTTTAAATCTCACTAAAGAAAATTCAGTTTCCACTAAGCCTGGGTGAATAGCCATTACTTTTATCCCATATGGGTTTAGGTCAATCCGCATCCCTTTGGTAATCGCGTCTACTGCATGCTTACTACCGCAATAAACATTCCCGTTTGGATACACTTCTTTACCTGCAATAGACCCAATATTAATGATTGTCCCGGAATTTCTTTCAGTCATTCCTGGAATGATTGCTTTTGAGACGTAAAGTAAACCCTTGACGTTGATATCCATCATGGCATCCCAATCATCCAAACTTCCCTTCTGGATTGGGTCCATTCCATGAGCATTTCCAGCATTGTTAATCAAAACATCTATTTCCTTCCAGTTCTCTGGCAAGGAACCTAAAATTTCAAGGACTTTTTCTCTTTCTCTAACATCAAAAACCAAGGGTAAATAATCTATACTTTTTGGCAATTCGGATCCCAAGTCAGTCAATCTTTCCGATCTCCGACCTGTAGCGATGATGTTGTAGCCTAGTTTGGCTAGGGTAATAGCACAAGCTTTTCCGATACCTGAGGTCGCACCAGTGACCAAAGCAATTTTATTTTTCATGCTGAAAGATAAAAAAATTATCAATGGGCAATCCTCAATGAGCAATAATCAATACCAAGAAGAATTTAGAAATTAATAGTTCCTGGTAATTTTGAACAAGCTAAGTAAAACGTGGACCTCCCGCTTTAAACTCTCAGCTTACTGAAAGTTCAAGTATAGTGTGATACTTCTACGCTTGATAGAAGATATCGCATCAGCGATCTCAGGAATAGTGTTTTCTCTTCGGTAGGCGTTGGTAAGGCCATGTGAAAAACGAATTTCAGGCGCAAACTTGAAGTACTTGAAATAAATCTCGAAACCCATTCCCATTTCCAGAGAAACATCCTGTCCAGTGGTCACCAGATCTTCAATGTCAGCCTCATCTTGAGCTTTGGTACGGAAGTTATAGCTAGCTCCTCCAATAAAATACATTCGAGTATTATTGAAACGCTGGGATCTATATTTAAAAAGTAAAGGAAGCTCTACCATCGTAGCTTCTGAGGTCAGAACTTGCGATGTATTGATGTTACCGTCTGTATATCCATCAGTATTGATCAAGGAAGGATCCTCTGAACCAAAATACCTCACTTCTGTTTTGTACTCATAAAAACCCACTTTTGGGGTAAATAGCAATTGAACCTGATCATGAAATCTCAGAATCCCTATAAAGCCTAAAGAAAAGCCGGGATTATTCTGTGCATAAATCCCTTGAACTCCAGCTGAGCTAGTGGTGGCTGGATTCATAAATGCATCTGAGTACTTAATCTGGTACCTATTGGTATGAGCAGCAAGAAAAAAACCATAGGAAATGGTTCGATTATCTGATCCAGATCCTGAGGTAAGCCCAAACATCCCCTGCCCAAAAGAAGGCAAAGTCATTAGGGCGAACAAAAAAATTGTTAGGCCTATTTTACTCCTACGTAAATGGAGCTGATACCAAATGTTAGAGGTTTGCATACTGTTTGTGTAAATCCGACCTTTTTCAATACAGCCAGAAAATCTTCACCATCAGGAAAAGCCTGAACCGATTCAGGAAGATAAGTATAAGCAGAATTGTCCTTGGATACAATTTTACCTATTTGTGGTAGGATAAAATTGGAGTAAAATCCGTAGGCTTGCTTCATGGGAAATTTGCGAGGCTTGCTAAATTCCACAATTACTGTCTTACCTCCAGGCTTTAATACGCGATACATATCTGCCAGACCCTTTTCTAAATTTTCAAAGTTTCTAACTCCAAAGGAAACGATGACCGCATCAAATTTATTATCCTCAAAAAGTAATCCTTCCGAATCACCCATTTGAAGTTCGATTTTATCATCCAGACCTTTTTTGGTCATTTTTTTTCTTCCTTCGGAAAGCATTCCCTCAGAAATATCCACTCCGATCACTTTATCTGGATTTAGCGCTAAGGCTTCGATGGCAAAATCACCGGTACCTGTGGCAATATCCAGGATCAACTTAGGCTGGTCTTCTTTTAAAAGCTTGATTGCCTTTTTTCTCCAAGTAATATCAATGCCCATGCTGAGCACATGATTGAGCAAGTCATATCGATGACTGATATTGTCAAACATCTCAGCAACCTGAGCTTTTTTAGGGTCTTTTTTATCTTTGTATGGTAATACAGCCATCACGATTCGTTCTTTGGAGGCGCAATAATACTCAAGAAACCTGAGGATTGGAAAATTGTTACAGGAATTGAGTCTTATCGATCTAAAATAGAAAGTCGTACTTTTGCATTCAAACCATAGTTTATGATCCAGCAAGCACAATTTGTCATCAGTAATACGAATCCGGGAAATTGCCCAAAACCAGACCGGGCAGAGATCGCATTTATCGGCAGATCCAATGTCGGGAAAAGCTCCTTGATCAATATGCTAACCGGAAAAAGCGGCTTAGCCAAAACCTCTCAAAAGCCCGGTAAAACCCAGTTGATCAACCACTTTATGATCAATGAAAAATGGTACTTGGTCGATCTACCTGGTTACGGTTTCGCCAAAATTAACGTGAAAGTTAAACAGGGATGGGAAAGCATGATCAGTACTTATTTGACTAAAAGGGAAAACCTTTGCGGCGTTTTTGTGCTGATTGATAGCAGACTCGAACCCCAAAAGATTGACTTGGAGTTTTTATACTGGTGTGGAACAGAAGGCGTTCCTGCAGTTTTGGTATTTACCAAAGCTGACAAACAGTCTAAAAACAAGACCAATCAAAATATTCAAAAATTCCTAAAAAAGATGGTTGACATCTTTGAAGAGGCCCCTCAGTATTTTGTAACATCAGCAGAAAGTGCACAGGGAAAAGAAGAACTAACCAGTTTTATCGAAGAACTCGTACAAGAATATGAATCTGGAGAGATCATTTAAGCTATAATCTTATATTTGCAGCCTGAAAAAACTTAAACCAATGAATTTTAAAGACATCGCCACTGTAGCCGGGAAGCCTGGCTTATTCAAAGTTTTAAAACCATCTAGGTCTGGAGTGATCTTAGAAAGTATGGATGATAAAAAAGCGAAACTGGTGGCAGGCATGTCCCAGCGCGTTTCTATCCTTAGTGATATCTCCATTTATACTTTGACAGAAGAAGGAGCAGAGCCTTTGGAGTCTATCATGAAAAAAATTGAGACTGAATTTGAGGGAGACCTTGGCCTGGAAAGCAATCCTGATGATACTGAGCTTAGAGCTTTTATGAAACACATTCTTCCTGAAGTAGACGAATCAAGAGTGTATACTTCAGACATCAAGAAATTAATCACTTGGTATGGAATTATCCGTGTTCAGGCTCCCGAAACGCTTCAGGAATCCAGCGAAGAAGAAAAAGAAGACTAAAACTAGCCTCGCACATGCGGGGCTTTTTTATTACCTATGGAGAAAGCACTGATCCAAGAAACTTTTCAGCTACTGGAAAAAGATTTTCAGTTTCCCGAGACTATCCCCACAACCAATGAGGCGGAGGCGCTAAGTTTTTTGGCCAAAATCATTCGTCATATGTTGGATAGGGATTTTGAAAGGCTTCTTCAAATTTGCTATCGCATCGATTTGGGAGAGGAAAAATTAAAGAAAATCCTTCATGAGTCTGAGCCTGACCAAGTAGCTCCCGATTTGGCCCGTGCGCTTTGGGAAAGGCAAAAAATGAAAGTGGAGATCCGAAGAAGGTATTCTTGATGGAGGATTTATGATGTAAGATTTATGATTTTAGATTTTAGATTTTTTTTGTCAGGCTGAGCGGAATCGAAGCCCATTTCCAAAGAACTACTTTAAGTCCTCGACTCCCTGCCTACCGGACAGGCAGGCGTTCGGATTGACATCAATTATTGATTTTCCCAAATCAATTCTTATTTTTTCACTCCAAACTTTAAACTCTTCCCCATGGCGAACCCAATCTGGATTATGACATCCGCATTTGATCAACTCAACTTAGATCAAACCCTAGAAAAAGCATTAGAAATTGGCGCTCAAGGACTGGATCTATGTGTCTTCAGAAAGGATGGCACCCGTGATGATTTCGTAGCCACACATTTGGATTATGAGAACTTTGGACCTGAGGAAGCAAGCAAACTGATCGAGAAATTTAATGGAGCCAAACTGAGGCTTTCAATCGGTGCTTTTGATAATCTGATTGGTGGTGACCCTGATCAACGCATTAAGAACCAAAATCATTTATTACGACTAATTCGAATGGCCCACCTTCTCGGAGGAGATGAAAATGATGTGAAAGTAGGAACATTCGTAGGCTATAACCACGAACTCGGCATTCAGGAGGGAGGTTTCGAGAAAAATTTATTGGAATACCAGAGAGTCTTTGGCCCTATCATTCGATACGCAAACAGTCTGGGGGTTACTGTTCTTTATGAAAACTGCCCTATGGAAGGCTGGAGAAGTTCTGGGTACTTTGGCACCTACAACAACCTGCCCGGGGTATTGGCGGCAAGGAAAATCATGTATGAACTTGTACCTGAAAGCAACCATGGAGAAATTTATGACCCTTCTCATGACATTTGGCAGCAAACAGATCCCATTGAAGTCATTAAAAACACTGATATGAATCGCCTCAAAAGGATCCATGTCAAATCCACCCGAAATAATCCTGATCCATTTTGGGGAAATATGTATGCCATGCAGCAAGTCCCTGAGGAATGGGCAAAAAAAGCAGGAATTCCCAATAGTGATAACCCATGGGACAGACACCACTACGAAGCCACCTTACCAGGTTTTGGCTTAGGTGACTCTATGGACTGGAGAGCTTTTGTAAACATTTTGAAAGAGCGAAATTTCTCGGGCCCTTTCGAAATCGAAAATGAAGCAGTCCTTTCTAAACAGACAGGAAATATGGGCGCGATTGTCCAAGGTTGCAAAGCTGCCATTCAAAATTTGGCTCCACTACTCTATGATTTGGGAGATCAAGGCTGGCAATATCCTGAGTCAGAATACAAATCCCTTTTGGAAGTTAATCGAAGTGACATTCCATTGATGACAATGGAGAAATTATAGGATTTATAGTCTGAAATGCATTAAATCAAATTTCAGACTATAGATTTTTAACTTTCACTTTTGGCTATCTTCATATCCTACATCAGCAGGAAGATTTCTTCCTTCAGCAGCCTCTACCGCTAGCTGATCACATCGCTCATTTTCAGGGTTTCCTGCATGTCCTTTTACCCAAATAAACTTAGGTTTATACTTCAAATGAAGTGGGATATATCGCAACCAAAGATCCGGATTCTTTTTGTCCTTAAAGCCTTTTTTCTGCCAGCCCCAAAGCCACCCTTTCTCAATGGCATCCACCACATATTTGCTATCAGAGTAGATTTGAACAGGAATTCCCGTGACTTTCAGCGCTTGAAGAGCACGAATCACAGCTAGGAGTTCCATGCGATTATTGGTGGTTAACCTATAGCCTTCAGAAAGCTCTTTTCTAAGGATAGATCCTTTATTATTGAAAAGTAAAACAGCACCGTATCCGCCAGGACCTGGATTGCCTTTGGCAGCACCGTCAGTATAAATAGAAATCATGGAACAAAGTAAAGGAAAATGAACTAGACAAAAATATTAAATCCCAGAATCTACACCGATTGGAAAAGCATTTGTCTTGAAAATCTTAACAGCGATAGAAAGTAGAATAATGCCAAAGATTCTTCTTAAAACATCCAATCCCGTTTTGCCTATTTTTCGTTCCAGCCAACCAGTGCTTTTCAACACGATATAAACCAAAATCAAATTCAGCAAAATCCCAATAGCGATATTGATCTGGTCGAATTCTGCTTTCAAAGTTAATATTGTGGTTAACGTACCTGCACCGGCAATCAGTGGAAAAGCAATAGGAACAATAGAGGCGCCATCTTTAGCCTCAGGGTCAGATTTAAAAAGTTCTACTCCCAAAATCATCTCAGCGCCTATTGCAAAAATGATCAGCGCACCTGCTATCGCAAAATCCTCCACTCCTATCCCAAAAAGCCCTAAAATTGACTTTCCAGCGAAAAGAAATAATATCATGAGAATCCCTGCCGCCAAAGTTGCTTTTTCGGATTGGATATGGCCTACCTTCTGTCTCAGGTTGACAATAATCGGGATCGAACCGAGTATATCAATCACTGAAAAAAGGATAAGAGAAACGGATAAAATTTCTTTCAGATCAAACATGCCGCAAAAATAAAGAATTTATGATTGTGGATATATGATTTCAGATTTAAGAAATAGTGAATGCATAAGGCTACATTCGACAATTGAGATAATGTGAAAAAAAATGGTCCAAGTTTATAAACTTGAACCATTGTAAGCCTCCAAAGTAATCAAAAGACTTCGAAGGCTAAAAAACATAAGACCTTCGGGGTTTTTAAAACCCCAAAGGTCTTCCTATTAATATCTCGATAAAAACCCAATCAATTTATCCATTTCGGTATTTGTGATCGCCGGGAAATTGGCAATCCTAAAAGAAGTGGGTTTCAATGGACCATATCCAGACCCCAGCTGCATCCCTTCTTTTTCGGCATCCTTTTTTACAGAAGCAATCAAATCTTCAGGACCTGTTACTGCAAGTACAGTAGTACTTCTTGTTTCTGAATTATCGACTAGCATCCTCAATGATTGAGACTGGGCAACGGCATTTTCAAGTTTTTGCATCCTCTCCCGAAGATTCGCATCTACATGTTGGATTTCTTCCAGATCTTTTAAAACTCGATTTAGAAGATAAATTCCAAAAACATTTGGGGTATAATGTGTTTGATATCCACTTGCATTTTGAAGGATAAAGCTCAGTGAATTATACCTGCCCTTTTCTCCCTTGGACTCGCATTTTTCAATTGCTTTTGGCGAAAGAATCAAAATCCCAAGACCTGCAGGTAAGCCAAAACATTTCTGAACTGATGCATACCAAATATCTGCTAATGAAAAGTCCAATTCAATTCCTGCCATTGAAGATGTGGTATCCACAGCAATCATTTTCTCAGGGTACTTTTCTTTGATCTCTTCAATCACCGCCATAGGTACCTGAGTAGCATTGGCCGTTTCATTTTGCGTCAGTGCGATTAGATCAAAATCCTCTGAAATATCCAAATCTGAAACTTGAACCGCTTTATTTGCCTCTATCTTCAAACCATCAGTTGCTGGGTTGATATGCTTTGCAAAGCCGATCCATTTTTTTCCAAATGAACCTGAATAAATATGGAAACTCGCCTTCTCCACGATGGATTGCGTGATGATCTCCCAGTTTTCAGTAGCAGAAGATGTAAACAACAATTTGTAATCCTCCGGCAAATGAAGCTTGTCACGCATCAATTGCTCAGTTTCCTGATACAAATGCATGAAAGCATTGCTTCGGTGATTAGCACTCAGGATGCCTTCCTTGTAGGCATCTTGCAAATAGGTTGGTAGGGCATCATAGACTTTAGATGGCCCAGGTGCAAATGTGAGCATAGGTTTTATTGAGTTATAGAAAATAGCGAATTCCTAGTTCGTAGCCTTTGAGGCCTAATCCGGAGATCATCCCCACGCAGGATTTAGAAATAATGCTTTTATGTCGGAATTCTTCTCGTTTATAAATATTAGAAATATGCACTTCCAGAGTCGGAGTATTGACTCCTGCGATAGCATCCGAAATTGCTACTGAAGTATGAGTGTATCCGCCAGCATTGAGCAATATTGCATCAAAAGAAAAACCTACTTCATGGATTTTATTGATCAACTCACCCTCCACATTACTTTGAAAGTAGTGTAACTCAATGTCTGGAAAAGTACTTTTTAGCTCTTCAAAATATTCTTCGAATGAAGTGCTTCCATAGACTTCTGGTTCTCTTTTTCCAAGAAGATTAAGATTTGGACCGTTAATAATCAAAATTTTCAAAACAAAATTCGGTTTAATGAAGATGCTACAAAGGTAATCTGTTTCTGATTGGAAAGTTAAAACCTTTCCACATTTGAACCTTCCAACTTTAGCACCTAATTTTCCAATATTTTAATTTTTAAATCTGACAATGACCAAAACCTGGGAAAATCACATCAAACAATTTCGACACTATTTGAAATTAGAGAGGTCGCTTAGTGAAAACTCCATTGAAGCTTACACGCGTGATGTAGAAAAACTGGCAGCCTATAGTTCGAAGAATTTCCCTGACAAAAACCCTTTAAACTTAGAGTTAGAGCATTTACGAAAATTCGTGAATGAACTCGCTCAACTCGAAATTTCAGATTACACCCAGGCCAGAATTATCTCTGGAATCAAGGCTTTTTATCGCTTTTTAATGTATGAGGATAAAATCACAGAAGATCCTGCCCAGCTATTGGAAGCACCTAAACTTGGGAGAAAACTTCCTGACACACTCAGTTATCAAGAAATCGTGCAACTCCTTGAAGCTATTCCTTTGGGAGAACCGGAAGGCCATCGAAATCGCGCCATGCTGGAAATGCTTTACAGTTCCGGTTTACGGGTAAGCGAACTTATCGAACTTAAAAAAGGACAGATATTCGAGGATATTGGGTTTCTGAGAGTGATAGGGAAAGGAAACAAAGAACGACTTGTTCCGATAGGGAAAGACGCGTTGAAGTATTTAAATATTTATAAAGATGAAGTACGGGTGCATCAATCCATCGCAAAAGGTCACGAAGAATTTGTCTTTTTAAACCGTCGGGGTAAAAAGCTTTCTCGAGTAATGATTTTTCTAATCATCAAAAAAACAGCTGAATTGGCTGGAATCGAAAAAAACATCTCTCCGCATACTTTTCGGCATTCTTTTGCCACACATTTGATTGAAGGCGGAGCTGATCTTCGTGCTGTTCAGGAAATGCTCGGTCATGAAAGCATTACCACCACGGAAATCTACACGCATCTCGATCGGGATTATTTAAGGCAGGTTCTTACCGATTTTCATCCGCGGAAATAAAGTCCCACCTCAAACTTTAGGTTCGGGTTTTTCAGCAACGATGCGATTGGCATTTATCTAAACAGCCAATTAACATATCATATTTGACAACCAGGTTTTCCCGGAATTTAATGCTAATAAAAAAAGAGATCATTTTTTTTGTTCAAGGACTGTTCGTGTCATCTTTAGTGGCTTACAAAAACACAAAATTACCGTATCGACCAATTCAATTTTCTGTTTTTAAAGAAATCCAATTCCTCATTGTTTAACTTTACGGTCTGAAAAGCAAATAAGACCGTGTACAAATCCATCCTAAAACCTCTTTTCTTCCTTAAAAAACCGGAAGATGCCCACCATTTCACCTTCGATCTAACCAAATTTACTTTCAACTTCCCCATTGCTAAATCCATTGTCAAGTCTACTTTTCAATTGGATCATCCTAGCCTTGAGCGAGAGGTATTCGGTTTAAAATTCAAAAATCCCGTAGGATTGGCAGCGGGTTTTGACAAAGATGCCAAGTTGATCGATGAAATGGCCATGTTAGGTTTTGGTTTTATTGAAATTGGAACTTTGACTCCAAAACCCCAAGATGGAAATCCTCAACCTAGACTTTTCAGACTTCCATCCGATGAATCATTAATTAACCGTATGGGGTTCAATAATGGCGGAGTACACGAGGCTGTCAAACGCCTAAAAAAGAGAAAATCGGATGTTATTGTAGGAGGAAACATTGGTAAAAACAAAGTGACTCCAAATGAAAATGCTGTTGACGATTACTTGATTTGCCTAGAAGCTCTTCATCCTTATGTGGATTATTTTGTAGTCAATGTAAGTTCTCCAAACACACCCAATTTGCGTGATCTTCAGGAAAAGGAACCCTTGACTAAATTACTCTTGGCAGTAAAAAAGGCCAACGATCAAAAAGAAAACCCAAAACCTATTTTACTAAAAATAGCTCCCGATTTAACCAATGGGCAATTGGACGATATTGTGGATATTGTTTTAGAAACAAAAATTGATGGGGTGATTGCTACCAATACGACTATTGACCGTTCGCAACTGAGCACTCCGGTGTCCCAAGTTGAGGCAATAGGAGCAGGCGGTGTTTCTGGCAAAGTTTTAGGCAAGAGAAGTACTGAGGTCATCCGATATCTATCCGAAAAATCTAATAAATCCTTTCCAATCATCGGGGTTGGCGGAATTTTCTCCGCAGAGGACGCTATTGAGAAACTTGAGGCTGGTGCAAGCTTAGTTCAAGTGTACTCGGGCATGATTTATGAGGGACCTGGGTTGATCAAAAAGATCAAGAAAGGATTATTGGCTTATTTTTCGCGGTAATTAGCCAAACTCAATCCAATCATCTTATCTTAAAATCGGATTTAATCGAATACATGGCCACCAATTCACCAAGGACCAATACTTTTAGGAAAAAAGGAGAAAAACCGAAGAAGAAAACAGCCTCTAATTCAAAAGGGCCTAAGTTTTCCTTTGGCTCTATAAAGAGCTCCAAATTGGTTTTAACCATGGGAATTCTTCTCATGTCCATGGGGATCTTCCTTTTCATTGCATTCATCAGCTATTTACTCAATGGTCCTTCAGATCAAAGTTTAGTGATGAATACTCCAATTGATGATGAAATCCGTGAAACCGCAAGAAACTCCGGCAATTGGCTTGGATATTTAGGGGCACAGGCTGCTCACTGGATGATTTACAGATGGTTTGGAATAGCAGCATTTCTATTTCCACCCTTCTTGTTTTTCCTAGGTTTCAAATGGAGCTTTAAAACCTCTTTAGTTTCCTTAACGAGATACACCACTTTTGCTTTATTCTTCACCTTTTGGTTAGGCTTGCTCACTGGATATATCGTCATTTTAGTAGAAGGATATTCTTATTGGAGCTTCCTTTCAGGAGGTTTTGGGTATGAATTGGCAAAATTATCTGCCGACTTCCTAAGCTGGGGAACATTCATCTTGATTGGAGCAGCTCTCTTGATATTCGTAATCTTCTTTTTCGACATTGATAAACTGGAATGGTTTACACCAAAGGCAGAGTCTGAAGAAGACTTACTTGACAAAACATTTGATGAGTTGGATGAAACTAACTCAACAGCCAAAAATCCATTTGATAGCTCTAAGCAAAACGATTCAGCGATAGAAGAAGAGGAAGAAGACATTGAAGATGACGGCAGCGATTGGATTGTGAAGAATGAATCTGTTGATCTGGTTGATGAACCAGCAAAAGATGAAAAACCCGTTGAGGAGGAAGATGATATTTTCAAGGTCAATCAAGTCAACCTTTTGGATGAAATTGTAGAAAAGCCCAAAGAACCTGTTGAGGAAAAAAGCTTCTCTGTAACCAAAGCTGAGGGAGAAGAAAAGACCGCTTCAGAAGTTGAAAATTTAGACCCTTTTGATCCTACGCTAGATTTACCTCGCTACAAATACCCAACCTTGGATTTACTGAATGAATATGACGTTCAGAAAGTCACGGTGTCCAGACAAGAACTGGAAGACAACAAAAACAAGATTGTTGAAACCCTTATCAATTTTAAAATAGGGATTCAGGAGATTAAAGCTACGATTGGCCCTACTGTGACACTTTACGAAATCGTCCCTGAGCCCGGAGTAAAAATCTCCAAAATCAAAAATCTGGAGGATGACATTGCCCTAAGTTTAGCTGCATTGGGTATTCGTATCATTGCTCCAATTCCTGGCAAAGGTACGATCGGGATTGAGGTCCCAAATAAAAATAGGGAGCTCGTTCCTGCCAGAGCTGTATTGGGCACGGAGAAATTTATGCGTTCTGATAAGGACTTGCCTGTGGCTTTGGGTAAAACCATATCCAATGAAGTATTTGTTGCCGATTTAGCGAAAATGCCTCACTTGTTGATGGCAGGTGCTACGGGACAAGGTAAATCGGTGGGTCTGAATATGATTCTCGCTTCTTTGATTTACAAAAAGCATCCATCTCAATTGAAGTTTGTGCTTGTCGATCCGAAGAAAGTAGAACTTTCACTTTTCAACAAGATAGAAAGACATTTCCTAGCCAAGCTTCCCGGAGCTGAGGAGGCTATCATTACGGATACCAAAAAAGTAATTTATACGCTTAATTCCCTTTGTATTGAAATGGACAATCGCTATAACCTGCTGAAAGACGCCGGAGCGAGAAACCTAAAAGAATACAATGCGAAATTCATTGGCAGAAAATTAAACCCGGAAAACGGGCATCACTACATGCCTTATATCGTCCTCGTTATTGATGAATTGGCAGATTTGATGATGACTGCAGGAAAGGAGATCGAAGGTCCTATCGCAAGGCTAGCTCAGCTGGCACGTGCCATTGGTATTCACTTGGTATTAGCGACTCAGAGACCTTCTGTAAATGTGATCACGGGTATTATCAAAGCCAATTTCCCAGCAAGACTTTCCTTCCGTGTTACCTCAAAAATAGATAGCCGAACAATTTTAGATGCAGGAGGAGCCGATCAATTGATCGGTATGGGTGATATGCTTCTGTCTCAAGGCTCGGACATGATCCGTATTCAATGCGCCTTCCTGGACACCCCTGAGGTAGACGCTATTTGTGATTGGATTGGAGAGCAAAAAGGCTATTCTGACGCCTATCTTTTACCTGAATTCGAGGGAGAAGACAGTGACAGTAGTATAGGTGAAGTAGATTTATCTGATCGTGATCCACTTTTTGATGATGCCGCTAAATTGATTGTAATGCACCAGCAAGGAAGTACTTCTTTGATTCAGCGAAAGCTGAAGTTAGGATACAACAGAGCCGGTAGAATTATTGACCAATTAGAAGCTGCAGGGATCGTAGGAGCATTTGAAGGATCAAAGGCAAGAGAAGTCTTAGTTCAGGATGAGGCTAGTTTGGAACGGTTATTGAATAGCTTGTAATAGCTGATTTATAGAGTTCATTCAGCTGAAATTACATGAAAAAAATAGCCCTAGTATTCACCATAGTATTTGCAGCATTTATCACTCTTGACGCCGCTGCACAAAAAGACCCGAAAGCAAAAGAAGTATTGGATGGCATGAGCCAAAAATACCAAAGCATGAAAGGGTTTACCGCAAGCTTTGATTATACCTATTCTGATATAGCAGGAACAGGTGATCGCCAAAGTGGCGAAATTGCTGTAAAGGGAAACCAATACAGACTAAAGCTTCCAGATCAAGAGATTTTTAACGATGGAAAGACCGTATGGACTTTCATAGAAACCTCCACTTACAAGGAAGTCACTATCAATGATGTTTCTCAAATGGAAGGAGAATTAACGCCTTCAAACATCTATAAGATGTATGAGAAAGGATATGATTACAAGTTATTGGCAGATAAATCCTATCAGGGAAAAACAGCTAATGTAGTGGAATTAGAAGCCGAAAAATCGAATGCACCTTTTCAAAAGGTGAAGTTGATGATCGACAAAAACACCAAGGATTTATTGGGCTGGGAAATGTTTGATGATCAAGGTGGAACCTTTGCTTATGCCTTCAAAAATCTAAAGGCTGATCCCAATATCCCAGACAGCCACTTTGTTTTTGACACCAAAAAACATGCGGGAGTAGAAGTCATTGACTTACGCTAATTCTCTGTGGAATAGCCTTAATCCAATTCTTTATCAATTCGAGACCATATTGCGTTAAATGCGCTTCAGGATGGTATTGAATCCCTAAAATGGGAAGCTCTTTATGAACAACCCCCATTACTTCTCCTTTCTCTGTTTCTAGGATTATTTTCAGATCATCTGGAACATGCTCCAATTGAAGGGAATGGTATCTGGTAACACTGAATTTTTCAGGAATTTGTTCTGTGAAGGGATGCGCTATTGTCTTTTTGACCTCATGAACTTTCCCATGTACAGGAAACTCATTTTTCACCAGATCAGCACCAAAAAATTCACCAATTGCCTGATGGCCTAAGCACACTCCTAATACTGGAACTTGATCATGATACTTTTCAAGTATTTCCATAAGGTTTCCAGCTTGGTAAGGTCTTCCCGGTCCAGGAGATAAAATAAGTCCTGAGAAATTAATTTTTTGAACCTCTTCCAGAGGGCAGTCATTTCTGACTATTTTCAATTCCGCGCCTGTCTGTCGGACCAAATCGGCCAACATATGACTAAAGGAATCAAAATTATCAATCAGCAGAATCATTTAAAATATCATCTACGATCTCTTCAAGCTTTTCTAAATTGGTCTCCACTTGCGGAAATAAAGGTTCTATTGCCTCAACGATTGCAGGTGCCACTGGCTCAATGAAGCCTAAATAATCAGAATCTGCAGTCCATTGCTTTGGCATATCAAGCTTAAAAAGACTGGCTTGCCAGAGAAATAAACTCACAAAGAAAGCCGCTTTAACAATCCCAAGAAACACCCCCGCGATAGAATCTAAGGAACCCAGCAAGACTATATCCATAGCTTTTTTCAAGATGTACCCAAGAACTTTGATGACCGAAAGAGTAATTAGAAAAATTACCAAGAAACCTATAGCAGGATAGCCTAAATTGAATTCTGTGACATTGTATTTAAGCCAATCCGTCATGGAGTCCATTAAATACACTCCCAAAATTATGGCAATCACAAAGCCAAAAAGGCCAAGGATCCCCATCAGGAATCCTTGCCTATATCCTTCAAAGGCACCTAAGCCTAAGATGGCAATCAATATGATGTCTACCGTGCTCAACTATTCAATATGGCTTTTACTTTGTCTGCAATGGCTTTTCCATCTGCTTTTCCAGCCAACTGCTTACTCGCTACTCCCATTACTTTCCCCATTTCTTTTGGGCTGGAAGCACCTGTTTGAGTAATGATTTCCTGAATTGCTGCTGTTAACTCTTCATCCGTCAAGGCCTTTGGCAAAAACTCTTGAATGATAGAAAGTTCAGCCATTTCCACGGCATAAAGATCCTCCCTGTTTTGTTCTTTATAAATATCTGCAGAATCCTTTCTCTGCTTAGCTGCTTTCGTCAAAATCTTCATTTCTTCGTTTTCAGTCAAGCCTCCTCCTGCACTCCCTTTAGTCTCCTCTAGTAGTATCAAAGATTTCACCGCTCTCAATGCTCTCAATCTATCCTTATCTTTGGCAATCATAGCGGATTTAATTTCGCTATCTATTTTCTGCTTTAAACTCATAAGTCCTAAGTTTGTGTTATTGGTAAATGATCTAACAAAAATACCTTTTTCGACCTGTAAATGACTAAACTAAGTGTAAATATTAATAAGATAGCCACTTTGCGCAATGCAAGGGGGGCAAATAACCCAAATGTCGTACAAGTTGCATTAGATGCCGAGCGCTTTGGTGCAGAGGGAATTACGGTTCATCCACGTCCTGATGAAAGGCATATCAGGCATCAGGATGTTTTTGATTTAGCCAAAGTAGTAACGACCGAATTTAATATAGAGGGGTATCCAGACCAACGTTTTATGGATTTGGTCAAAGAAGTAAAGCCTGCTCAAGCTACCTTGGTTCCAGATCCTCCTAATGCCATCACTTCCAATACCGGTTGGGACACAATCTCAAATCAAGGAATGCTGAAGGATATTGTCTCCGAACTTCAGGAGGCTGGAATTAGAGTTTCCATATTCATTAATCCGGAGATAAAATATTTCGAACCGGCAAAGCTTACAGGAACTGACCGGGTGGAATTATACACCGAACCCTATGCTGTGGGGTTTCATCAAGACAAAGAAAAGGCAGTAAAAGCTTATGTAGAAGTAGCTGAAATCGCCAAAGAATTAGGCCTAGGACTAAATGCAGGACATGATTTAGACCTTCATAACCTTGCTTTCCTGAAGAAATCCATCCCTTATTTAGATGAAGTTTCCATTGGTCATGCTTTAGTCTGCGATGCACTTTATTATGGATTAGAGAACACCATTCAGATGTATCGACGTCAACTTGAATTGTGATTCTTAATTGAAGATTTACAATTTTAAATATTTGAAAATTTTAGAAACCAGGAATTAAGATTTGAGGTTCAGCGGATCTCGTAAATCGTATTTCTTAAATCATAAATTTCAGTGGAATTAAACTTTAAAAAACTCGGATCTGGAAAACCATTAGTCATTCTTCATGGACTTTTTGGTTCGGCGGACAACTGGTTTAGTATCGCCCGAGAACTTCAGAAAACATTTACCTTATATCTGGTAGATCAAAGAAATCACGGAGATTCTCCCCATTCCGAAGAATGGAATTACCAAGTCATGGTCGAAGACTTGAAAGAACTTCTGGACGATGAAAAATTGGATCAGGTGTTTTTGATGGGACATTCCATGGGAGGAAAAACTGCAATGAACTTTGCCCTTCAATATCCAGAAAGAGTAGAAAAATTGATCATCGCTGATATTGCACCAAGGTATTACCCGGTTCACCACCAGACAATTTTGGAGGGTCTAAACGCCATAGATTTAAAAAACACCAAGTCTAGAAAAGAGGCTGATGACATCCTCTCTTCTTATGTTCCAGAACTGGGAACGAGGCAATTCTTACTAAAAAGCTTAAGCAGAGACTCAGATGGGTTCGTTTGGAAAATCAACTTACCTGTCATTACTGAAAAAATAAATCAAGTCGGTGAAGCGTTAGCTGGTGAAAACCAGTATGAAGGTCCTACTTTATTTTTGGCTGGAGGCAACTCAAATTATATTCAACAATCAGATTTGGGAGATATGGAAAAATTCTTCCCAAAATATGAAGTAGAATTTATTTCCGATACCGGACATTGGCTTCATGCCGAAAAGCCCGAAGCAGTAGTCAAAGAAATCCAAAAGTTCCTCCTCTAAAATCACAAACTCGTTGGTTTTCAATGTAATTTGAACCAATTAAATACCCAATCATGCCCAAAGGAAAACTTTTTCTAATCCCCAACATACTGGCTGACAACACTGTGAATGATGTCATTAGCCCTCAAATCAGAGAGGTTGTCAAGAACACAAAAGTATATCTTGTGGAGAATTTAAGGACCACAAGAAGATATATCAGTAGTTTAAAACTGGGAGTCAATATCGAAGAAATCCATATGGAAATTCTGGATAAAAAAACTCGTCCAGAAAGCATCAACCGACTCATGCAACCCTTATTAAATGGAGCTGATGTAGGAATCATTTCAGAGGCAGGATGTCCTGGAATTGCGGACCCTGGGGCACTTGCTGTAGCACACGCTCATACTAAAGGAATTCAAGTGGTTCCTCTTTCTGGTCCAAGTTCCATGTTTCTAGCACTGATGGGTTCTGGTTTTTCGGGCCAATCATTTACTTTCCACGGTTATCTGCCAATAGATAAAAAAGAAAGATCAGCTGCTTTAAAAGGGCTGGAATCAGAATCTTTACGAGAAAAAAGGGCTCAAATCTTTATGGAAACTCCTTTCCGAAATAACCAGCTTTTTGAGGATGCCTTGCGAACACTTTCTCCTAACACAAAACTCTGCGTAGCTAAAAACATTACCGGTTCGGATGAACTTATCCTAACCAAAACCATTGCAGAATGGAAAAAGCTGCCTTTAGATCTTCATAAAATCCCAACCGTATTCGTCCTCCAAAGTTTTTAGACTATGCTAACAATAGATGCCCATTTAGACCTAAGTATGAATGCCTTGGAATGGAATCGTGACCTGACGAGACCAGTTTCAGAAATAAATGAAAGAGAAAAAGGTTTGACAGATAAACCCGACCGAGGCAATGCGGTGGTTTCACTTCCAGCGCTCAGAAAGGGAAATGTGGGTTTGGTTGTAGCCACCCAAATCGCGAGGTATGTCGCTCCAGATAATTCACTTCCCGGATGGCATTCTCCCGCTCAGGCTTGGGCACAAACTCAAGGTCAACTGGCTTGGTATCAAGCGATGGTCGCTCAGGGAGAAATGGTTCAAATAAAAAATTTATCGGAACTTAACTCACATATTTCCCTTTGGGAAAATGGGGAAAGCAATATCGAAAAACCAGTCGGATTCATTTTATCACTTGAAGGGGCTGATTCCATTATTAGCTTGGATTATCTTGAAAATGCTTATGATTCAGGCCTAAGGGCCTTGGGTCCTGCTCACTATGGTCCCGGAAGATATGCTCATGGCACAGATGCATCAGCTCCTTTAAACCAAAACGGTAAAGAGTTGCTTCGCAAAATGGATGAACTGGGGATTATTCTTGATGCAACCCACCTGTGTGATTTGGCATTTTGGGATGCTTTAGAGATTTTCCAAGGGCCAGTTTGGGCCAGTCATAATAATTGCCGTGCCTTGGTAGATCACAACAGGCAATTCTCCGACGACATGATCAGAGCTTTGATAGACAGAGGTGCAGTAATCGGAGGAGCTATGGATGCTTGGATGCTAAGTCCGAATTGGGAAAGAGGGAAAACCACACCCAAAGAGCGGGATGTCACTTTAAATACCGTCTTGGATCATTTGGATCATATATGTCAAGTTGCAGGAAATGCCAATCATATAGGAATTGGCTCGGATTTGGATGGTGCTTTCGGAAAAGAGCAGGCGCCTTGGGATCTTGATACCATCGCAGACTTCACGAAAGTCCCTGATTTACTGAGAGAAAGAGGCTACTCAGACCAAGATGTCGCCAAAGTTATGCACGGAAATTGGCTTCAATTTTTAAGAAAAAAATGGTCATAATTGGGGAATAATTGGACAATTCCTTTTCAAATAGGTTGGATTAATACTTCATATTGAATTATTTAGCGATCGCTAAACGCTAAACACCAACCTATGATGTATAAAAATTTACTCACTCTAATTTTCTTTTTCCTTCTTTCAACCAGTCTTTCCTTTTCTCAAAAACTACAAATCACCGCTAACCATTCCGATGCAAAATTCATTTTGCTAAATGATTATGATGATTCTGACAAACAAGAATTGGGAATGGGAGCTATCGAGTACAAACTTGAAAAAGATAGCAGGAACAGAATCAAAGTAACCAAGCCAGGATATGAACCTGTCATCAAGGAGTTCAACAAAAGCCTCAAGTGGGATAAAGAGCAATACGTCTCTTTGGATGCTCGAAGAGTAGAAATCACTGCAGAGCCCTATGATGCTGAAATCTATGTTGATGGTAGAATGATCGGCTCCAAATCCATTTACCTAATCATCCAAAAAGACCGCTTCCATACGGTAGAAGTTAAAAAGCCTGGATTTGCTCCAATCACAAAGAGTTATTACAATTCTTCAGATAGAGAGACACCACCAGCAAGAGATTATTTTCAATTAAAAGACAGACAGGTTCGTTTGGAAGTTAGTCCAGCAGATGCCAATGTTACTTCAAACGGGATCAGCGTCGGAAAAGGAAACCAAGACATCAATGTTCCCCTCGATGAATGTGTTACAGTTTCTGTAAACAAAGATGGTTACGTAGAGTACACCAAAGTTTTTTGTAACAAACCTGATACTGATCCAGAACCACCAGTGAGAGAAAAAGCACTTTTGGAAGATCGGTTAGTGAAAATCACCACCAACCCCAATGATGCAGTCATTGAACTCGCAGGGAAAAGAGTAGGTACAGGTGGATATGATCTGATGGTTCCTAAAAATGGATGTGTGGAAGTCCGAATCTCCAAAGAGGGATATGTTAGATATGTGAAAAACTACTGTAACCAAACAAACATGCAGGAGCCTCCGGTAACTGACTTTGTGGAGATGAATATTGATGAGGCTTATACATCCTCAGTTTCATCTGATCTAGCCAATGTGAGAATCACAGTACCTGTAAACTCTGCCCATAGCTCTGAAGAAGCTTGGAGAATTTTGAGCTCTATTATCACCAGATATTTCGATATTCTGGAAACGGTAGATTATAATACGGGTTATTTGACGAGCTCTTGGCAGGTTCAAAATTTCCAGTCAAGTATCATCCGAACAAGAGTTATCGTGAGTAGTGGAGGAAATTCGGATCAACTGACCTATGTCATCAAATTAATCAGTCAGGAAGCTTTCCTAGATGGCCAAAACCAAGTCACAGTAAAAGACGATGAGAAGTTTGAAGACTGGGCTAGAATCCTCAAAAAATACGAAGGCCTGATAGAAGAAGTGCAGGCAAGGTTACAGCAGTAATCATTAAAGATTTTAGTAAAACCTCAGTCTTTCCAGGCTGAGGTTTTTTATTTTTTGGCCTTCAATTTTTAAAAGATCTGAGTACAAACAGGAAACACACAGAAAGTCCCCTTTCAAAAAAGACTTATATTAAGGTTTCACTTTTTCAATTCAATAAAACCCAATTACTATGAAACCAATTGTACAGATCTCTTTAGATCTTACAAACATTGATGAAGCACTGGAAACAGCCGCTATGGCAATGAGAGCTGGTGTAGACTGGCTGGAAGCAGGAACTCCCCTAATTTTGGCCGAAGGCCTTCATGGCGTCAAAAAACTCCGTGAGGCTTTTCCGGATGTCCCCATTGTTGCCGACCTCAAAACGATGGATGGCGGTTATTTAGAAGCAGAGATGATGGCAAAAGCAGGTGCTACTCATGTAGTCGTGATGGCTAGAGCTCATGCGGAAACTATCAAATGCGTCGTGCAAGCTGGAAGAGATTTTGGAGCAAAAGTCATGGGAGATAATATGGTAAGTGAGGACATGATTTCAGGGGCGAAATTTTTAGAAGACCTAGGCTGTGATTATGTCATCCACCATATTGGATACGATGAAAGAAGAGGAATTGCAGCTTCCGGCAAAAGAATGCCAAGCCCTTTGGATCAACTCAGAGAAGTAGTTGCAGCAGTCGATGTGCCCGTTCAGGCTGTTGGTGGGCTAAGCTTAGAACAAGCCATCCAATGTCCCCAATATGGTGCGCCTCTAGTGGTTCTTGGAGCACCATTGACAATAGATGCAGACTCTTTTAAAACCGCTTCTGGTGACCTGGAAAGTTCACTTCGGATGATCTGCGAAGCCATTCACAGTCAAGACACCATTCCCCCATTAAAAGCCTAAGCTATGTCAAGTACAAAAACCCCTGCTGTCGTCAACTTTGCAGAAGATAAATTCTCTGTGGAAATCAGAGAAATACCAATACCTGAAATTGGAGTAGATGATATTTTAATGGAAGTAGCCAATGTGGGCGTTTGTGGAAGCGACTTGCATCAGTGGACTTCTGACCATAGTTGGCCAGTAAACTATCCCGTCGTTCTCGGCCATGAATTTGGAGGGAAAATCGCTGCCCTAGGTTCGGGCGTAAAAACCTGGAAAATTGGAGACAGAGTTGTCAGTGAAACCGCGGCCATTATTGACTCAGAAAACCCCATGAGTAAAGTTGGGTTATATAATTTAGATCCTACCCGAAAAGGATTTGGTTATGGTGTAAATGGGGCAATGACCCGTTTCGTGAGAGTTCCGGCACGCTGCCTGCACGCAGTGCCAGCACAACTTTCATTCGAAGAAGCATGCTTAACGGAACCTTGCTGCGTCGCCTATAATGCTGTGGTAGGGAACTCCTCTATTCAACCGGGAGATCGTGTGATTGTAATTGGACCGGGCACCATCGGAATTTTATGTGCCGCTGTAGCAAAACTTTGCGGAGCAGAAGTCGCCATCTTGGGATTAGAAGCTGATAAAGGACGCTTGGAAATTGCCAAAAAATATGGATGCGAAACCTTAGTAGGAAATGCTGAAAATTGGGCAAGAAAAAGAGATGGAATGGGAGCCGATTTGGTCATCGATGCCGCTGGAGTCAGTGAAACATTGAAAATCGCCATGCAGCTCGTAAGGCCAAATGGTCAAATTACGAAAGTTGGCTGGGGACCTAAGCCTTGTAATTTTTCTTTAGATCCTATCATTCAAAAGAATGTACGCCTTCAAGGAAGCTTTAGCCATAACTGGCCTATTTGGGAGCGAGTGATTGCGCTCTTGGCAAGTGGGGCTTTAGATGTAAAACCTATTATCGGCGGAGTTTGGCCTATTACTGATTGGAAGGAAGCATTTACCAAAATGCATCATGGAGAGGTAGTCAAATCCGTTCTTAAACCAGTTTAAATGCATGACTGAGTTCAAAAAGCTCTAGATAATGAATCCCTATTTTTTTGAAGTACAACCATTAACAATAATAGAAAATGCCCAAACTAGCCGCTTTTCCTAAAGCATTTATGCATGCCTTGTGCAAAGATGGAAGCATGAAAATTTCTGAATGGATCAAACTAGCTGCCCCTCTCGACATTGACGGCTTAGAATGGTATGCGGGTTTTTTGGAGATGGAAGACAGAAAAAATTGGTCCCTCTTTCGAAAGATGGTGGAAGATGAAGGCATGGAAATCCCCATGATGTGCTGTTCTCCTGACTTTACTCATCGGGACAAAGCTTTCCGGGAGAAGGAAATTCAAAAACAAAAGCATTGGATAGAAATGACTGATGAGCTAGGAGGCAAGTATTGCAGGGTCCTTTCAGGCCAATTTAGACCGGAATTATCCATAGATGAAGGAATAAAATTGGCAAAGGATTGTATTGAATCCTGTCTCCCCTATGCTCAATCTTTGGGAATCACCTTAATTATTGAAAATCACTACAAAGATGATTTCTGGGAATACCCTGAATTTGCTCAAAAAAGAAGCATTTTCACTCAACTTGTCAATAGCATTCATCATCCTAATTTCGGGGTGAATTATGATCCGAGCAACGCTTTTTTGGCAGGTGAAGATCCTTTGGACTTACTTTATGATGTTTCTGAAAGAATTGTCACCATGCATGCCAGCGATAGATTTTTAAAATATGGCACCATTGAGGACTTACGAAAGGAAGAAGGAGGAGCTCAAGGTTATGCAAAGCGTTTGAGTCATGGAGAAATCGGACAGGGAATGAATGATTACGATGCCATTTTCACTGAGCTTCGAAGGGTGGACTTTGATTCCTGGATCAGCATTGAAGATGGGGTGGATGGTATGGACCAATTAGCGAGAAGCGTTGGTTTCTTGAAAAAGAAAATTTCACAATATTGGCATCCCTAAATGAAGAAAAGTGAAATACGTGATAGAGTTAAACTTTGAGGTTTTTGAAACCTCGAAGGTTTGTATAATCACTTCTTTAAATTGAAATAATCTAAAATATTGAAAACCTATAACTACACATCCATTCCCTCCCAGTGCTTTCTTGCTGAAGGCCCCTATTGGCATTCCGATCGACAAAGCTTTTTTTGGGTAGATATCGAAAACGGAAATCTCTTTGAACATTCCCCTAAATCTGGAGACACCAATACAATAAATTTCCCACACCGGCTCACGGTGGTTTTGGAAGGAAAAGAAAATGAATTGATTTTAGGCCTAGACTGCAAGCTGGCCAAGTATCACTTAGAATCAAAAGAACTGACTTGGATTGCTGAAGTAGAGCAGGAATTCCCTCTTCATCGTTTCAATGACGGAAAAGTCGACCCGAAAGGAAGAATTTGGATCGGGACTTTGAGTACCTTATTTACGGAAAGCGCCGGATCACTTTATAGAGTTGGCAAGGATTTGAAGCCGGTTAAGCAATTAGATCAATTGACCATTTCCAATGGAATGGCTTGGACAGAGGATAACCAAACATTTTATTTCATTGATACTCCAACTAGGGAGATCAAGGCATTTTCTTTTGATTTAGAAAGTGGATACATAAGATTTGAACGAATTGCTGTAGAGATTCCAGAAGAACTTGGATTCCCCGATGGCATGTGTATAGATCAGGAAGGCATGCTTTGGGTAGCACATTATGGAGGCTTCGGTGTCATACGATGGGACCCAACAACGGGTGAAATGATAGACAAAATCGAACTTCCTGTACCTCATGTGACATCCTGTTGTTTTGGTGGAGAGAATCTGGATACGCTTTTGATTACCACTGCACAGGAAAATTTAAGTGAGCAACAACTCTTAGAATACCCGATGAGCGGGGATGTGTTTATGGTAAAAACTAACACCAGAGGATTTGAAGCGAATAAATATCACTACTGATAAGAAATTACTTTAAGGAATAAAGCACTAAATCAAGTCCTCCTCGATAAGGTTTTCTTTGATCCTTTTATGCTTTTGCCAGAATTGGTCTTTGATTTTTTGAATAGTCTTATCAAAATCTGGATGACTTTTCAATGGTTGAAGAATAGGGTCATCTTCTATGAGCAAAAACCAATAGAGATAATTTTCCTCATTGGCGAAAAGTTTGAGCTGATCCATGGACTCCTCCAACTTGCCATCATGCGCATACTTCATAGCAAGATTTAAGTTTTTGTAGATAGACTGATCTTGCTCACAATATTCTGAGAAGGATTTGAATAATTTCTCTGCCTCATCTTCAAAACCTAACTTTTGGTAAACATCACCAATCTTAACATCCTCTGAGTGATAAATATCCAGGCCACCTTCATTTCTGGCTTTGACCACCTTTGCAAAATAGAAATAGGCAGAATCATAATTTTCCTCTCCATAATATAGCTTGGCTAAATCCTGCGAAATATCTAAACGAGAAGGATCCTTTTTCAATTCCTTGATCAAAAGCTGTTGGGTTCTTTTTACATTTCGATCTTTTGCAAAAAGTATAAATGCTTTCAAATGTGGAGAATAATAATTTGTTGAATCGAAATCCAGTGACTTGTTTACATAAGTTAAAGCTTCATCTATGAAGCCAGATGAAATCAATGCATTTGCCAACTGCAAATAACTATAACTCTGTGTCGTCGAATCAGAAGCGCCCACCTGAAGCTGTACTCCTTTTAAGGCATACTCCAAATATTTCTCATTATCCGGAACCAATCGAAAATAAAAATCCGCAAGCATTTGAATCGCTAAAGAGGAGTTGGGATTGTATTCCAATGCCTTTTCTAAATAAGGCTGAGCAAGCTTTAGATCATTAGATTGGATGTAATAAAAAGCCTTGGCACATAGACTTTCAGCAGATTTAGAGTCAAATAGCAAGGCTTTATCAGCATTGGAATTGATCTGCTCTGTAAACTGCTTATCCACTTGAAACATGTCAAGCAAATAATAAGAGATCGCAATATCCGCATAAGCCAAAGAAAACTCAGGATCCTGCTCAATAGCTTTTTCGAATAGCCCAATGGCTTGAATCAATCCTTCTGTTGTCCGGGAAAGAAATGGATCAAGCCCTTGCAGGTAATAATCATAAGCCAAAAGATTTTCAGTGGGCTGCTTTTCAATTTGTTCCAATTCGGTAGGTGTGACAATCGCTTCTATTGCTTCAGCAATTTGAAAAGCAACTTCATTCTGTATAGCAAATATATCCACCACCTGTCGGTTGTATTGTTCTGCCCAAAGTTGCCGATCTCCCGTGGCTTCAATTAATTGAATATTAAGTAAAACCTGATCACCTACCTTTTGACCACTGCCTGCCACGAAATAAGAAACCTGAAGTTCTTCCGCTATTTCCACTAGGCTTTTCTCGCTGTTTCTATACTTTTCAACTGAGGCTCGGCTGATCACTCGGAGGTCTTTTATCTTCTGTAGATTATTTAGAGTTGACTCCATCAGCCCATTGACAAAATAGAGATTTGAGGAATCGCTACTTTCATTTTTGAATGGCAAAACAGCAATCGACTTCTCAATTTGGTTGGACGGAGTATTACTTGCTGGCCATTTATATAGTGTTAAAAAGGCAACTGTTGTGATTGCAAATAGGACCAACAAAATCATCGGGAGAGAAATTTTCCTATCTCTTGGCTTCTTTGATGATGGTGGGGTATTTAATGTTTGCTCTGGTAATGTTTGCTCATGCTTCCCTACCTCGCCTGGAGGAAAACCATAGTGCTCTCGAAAACATTTGATGAAATAAGAAGCTGACCCAAATCCCACTTGGTAAGAAACCTCAGAAACAGTTTGCGAACCTTCCTTTAACAAGTCCATGGCAATTTCCAGTCTGATTTGACGGATAAAAACACTTGCCGATAGATCCGTAGCCCCTTTGATTTTTCGCAGCAAGTTGGATCGACTCATACTCATCGCTTCTGCAAGCTCAGATACTCCAAATTGTTCATTGGAGGCATTTTCTACAATGATGGAGGTGGCTTGACTTAGGAAATTCTCCCTGTTGATAGGATTTTCTGACATGATTCTATTTGGAAAGTGAATTTAGAAAAATTTACCTAAACCCAATCCAGAAAAACTGCAGTCAAACGCAGCTAAAGAGCGCCTTTTGCATCATAGTTTATATGACTGCATCATAATTTTTATGCTCGCTTGATACTTTATGCTTTTGGCAACTTGCCTTTTACACCTAGCTCTGGCACTCACCCTAGCTTTGTGAGAAACAAAATCAAAAAAGTAAAAACTAAAAAAATCACATCATGAAATCATTCAAATTCAAATCACTCGTAACACTTGCCTGCTTATTCGCAATTATCATAATAACACCTGCGTGCAGCCAAACAAAAGAAAAAGCCAATAATGAATCCAATGTGGAAGCTCCGGAAATGGATCTTCATACCGCAGTATTAAGCAATAACATAGAGGTAGTCAAGCAACATATTGCAGCAGGAACAGACCTGAACACCAAAGAGCCTTTTAACGGGTCCACTCCTTTAATTTCTGCTGCCACTTTTGACAAAACTGATATTGCAAAGGCATTGATCGAAGCAGGCGCAGACCTTTCTATTGCAAATAATGATGGGTCAACTCCATTACACTCTGCCGCATTTTTTGGAAGAACCGAAATCGTCCAAATGCTCATTGACGCGAAGGCAGACAAAACTTTGAAAAACAATTATGGTGCAACACCTAGGGAAACCGTAATGGCTCCGTTCGCAGACATGAAACCAATTTATGAAATGATGAAGCAACAATTGGAGCCGCTAGGATTTCAATTGGACATGGAGGAGCTCCAAAAAAGCCTTCCTGTTGTTGCGATGATGCTTCAGTAATCATTTCTAAAACTAAACCACGATGGACACTCAAAGAAGATATGATATAGATTGGCTTAGAGTGATAGCGATTGGGCTTCTACTGATCTACCACATCGCTATCGTTTTTCAACCATGGGCAATGTTTCTAGCTTTTATTAAAAGTGATAAGGCGATAGAAAGCCTGTGGAAGCCTATGACACTTCTTAACGTATGGCGAATTCCATTTCTATTTTACGTTTCTGGAATGGGAGTGTATTTTGCTATTCGTCGAAGAAACTGGAAGCAGTTGTTGCTAGAAAGGAGTAAAAGGATTTTAATCCCTTTTCTGTTTGGAATGATAGCGATAGTCCCTCTGCATTTTCTGCTATTCCAAAAACATGTTGGCCTACCTTTATCCTACGTAGCGCACCCTGCACATTTATGGTTCCTAGGCAATATTTTCTTGTATGTTTTGATCCTTTTCCCTCTCTTTTTTTACTTGAAAAAAACAGAAGGTAGTTCCTTTCAAAAAGGACTGGAAAGATATATGAGCCATATTTTTGGTCCCTTATCCATTTCAGCCCTTTTTATCCTGGAAACGACCCTTGTCAAACCACAGGTTTTCGAGATGTATGCAATGACCTGGCATGGGTTCTTCCTTGGGTTTTTGGCTTTCTTCTTTGGATTCATCTTGGTTTATAGTGGCAAAAATTTCTGGCAAACAGTGCTAAAGTATCGATGGATTTACTTGGTTTTGGCACTTGGTTTTTACCTGATTCGATGGACTGTGTATGACCTTGCTTCGCCCGGGTATCTTATGGCCATCGAATCGAATTGTTGGATCTTTTCAGTATTCGGATTTGGTTTCAAGTACTTGAACAAACCCAGTAAAGCATTAAATTATTTAAGCCAAGCTGCATATCCGGTTTACATAATCCACATGCTTGTTTTGTATGCAGGTGCCATGCTCATTTTACCATTACCGATTCCCGTTATATTGAAATTTCTACTATTGGTGGTATTTACAGGTATTGGCTGTTTGGGGATGTATGAAATATTTATCAAAAGGATGAAACTGCTTCGGCCATTTTTTGGACTTAAAGGAAACCTCCTGTCAAAAAGAAATCCGAAATTGGGTGAGGATAAAATGAAAAGTCTCCTTTATCCTTCTAACGTTTCAATAAAAAACACTCATACTTCCGACAGCATTTAACTACTGAATTCAAATAAAGTCTATCTTTTTTTGCTTAACGAAATGAAAAACAAGACGCTTTTAAAAAAAATACTAATCCCAAGTCTGGTCATTATTATTTCATCGCTATTCATCCCCTGGGGTTTGCTCAGAGTATGGCTAGCGCCTCAACAGGCCACAGTTCAAGAGCAAGTGGAAAAAGCGATAGATTATGGTTTAGATGGCATCATAGTCTATGTTGATCAAGCGGGTAGAGACCCTGAATTTTACGCTGCCGGGTGGAAAAATAGAGAGAATCAAATTCCTGCTGACCCACATGCTTTATTTAAAATTGCGAGCATCAGTAAATTATACATTGCTCTTGCTGCTACCAAGCTAGTAGCTGAAAATCGCTTGTCATTGGATCAAACCTTAACGGAATATTTGCCAGCGGTTTCAAATAGAATTGAAAATTCTGAGGAGATCACATTGAAAATGTTACTTCAGCATCGCTCTGGAATTCCAAACTTCACCGATCAACAAGAATTCCCTTGGGACAATTTACCCAAGGACAATCAAAGTACTTTGGAATATGCTTTGGACAAACCCGCCTATTTTCCTCCCAACGAAAAATATAGCTACTCAAATACCAACTATCTATTGATAGGTAAAATCCTGGATCAGACGCTTGGCTATAGCCATCATCAATACATTAAAGAGGTGATTTTAGAACCTTTGGGTCTACATGAAACCTACAGTCTGCTAAGTGAGGTGGATTTGGATAAAATGACGAGTGGCTATGTAGATGGGTATGAATTTGACGTGATGCCCAATGATTACATCACACCAGGTGGTTCCATGGTGGCTACCGCAGAAGATGTAGGCACTTTCCTCAGGGCATTAAATGATGGAACAATATTCAATGGAGAAGAGCAAAAAATCTATTCTTCAGTATATGAATATGGGCATACTGGCCTTCTCCCTGGTTACCAAAGCATTGCTAGGTATCAATCAGACATTGATGCTGTGGTGATTCAATTTGTCAACACAAGTGGAGGAAAGGCTTGGGGTATCCATGAGTCTATTTTCAATAAGATTATGAAGATTGTTAAAAAGAGGTAACTATATCATGACTTTAAAGAGTATAAAATCAAAGGTGTTACCCCTAACTTTTAAAACTAGGTTTTATATTAGATGAACGGGATTAGAATGGACGATCTAGTTTATTTTAAAAAGGAAAAACATCATTCTTTGGAAATCGGGAATAAGCTTCTCTTCCTCAACACAATTTTTAGATGAGCTTTAAAAGAGAACTTCTTGATACCACAGATTAAACTCAAAAAAGCCATGGAACTAGGAGCATTTTCAGTAAGTCTAAGTGTCAAGGACTTAGAGGTATCAAAGAAATTTTATGAGAATTTAGGTTTTGAGAAATTTGGAGGAAACATGGAACATAATTACCTCATCATGAAAAATGGAAACTCGCTTATCGGCTTATTCCAAGGGATGTTTGAAGGAAATATTTTGACATTTAATCCGGGATGGAATGAAAATGCAGAGAATCTAGAGAATTTTAAGGATGTAAGGGATATCCAAAAGCATCTTAAAGGAAAGGGCATAGAATTGATTTCTGAAGTGGATGAAAACGGTTCTGGGCCAGGTAGCATTACACTTACAGATCCTGATGGGAACAATATCTTAATAGACCAGCATAGGTAATTTTATCCTAACTATAAACTCTAAACAATTCTATTGATCTATTTCTATTCTAAAATTCCTGAGATTTCCATCTTTAGGGTTCTGGAAAAGTATAGTTCACCATAAATCCAAAATATATGCGACTAACAGGAAAAGTCATCATCGTCACAGGGAGTACTACGGGCATCGGGAAGGCCATTGCAAAAAAAGTGGTATCTGAAGGCGCTAAAGTCATCATCCATGGATTGGAAGAAGACTTAGGCCAACAGGTAGTATCTGAATTAGGAGCAGATAATGCCAAATTGCACATAGAGGATATTTCCAATGAAGGTGCTGCACAAAGATTGGTAGATATAGCTGTCAAAACATGGGGAAAACTTGACTCCATTGTAAACAATGCCGCTATAGTAGCAGCTTCCACTTTATTTGATACAGATAAAGCATTTTTAAATCGAATTCTGGAAGTCAACACCATATCTCCATTTTTATTGACCCAAGCAGCTATTTCCCAGTTGATCCAAAACAAAGGCGCAGTCTTAAATATTGGCTCTATCAACGCTTATAGTGGAGAGCATAATCTATTGGCCTACAGTATTTCCAAAGGAGCCTTAATGACTATGACCCGAAATCTGGGAGATTCACTTTTTCGTGAAAACGGTGTTCGTGTAAATCAAATAAACCCAGGCTGGGTATTAACGGAAAATGAAATCGCCCGAAAGAAAGAGCACGGTTTATCTGATACCTGGTATGAAAACCTTCCGAAAAACTATGCTCCTGCGGGGAGAATTATTTTACCGGAGGAAATAGCTGCAGCAACCATTTATTGGCTGGCGGATGAAAGTGGCCCTATCAGTGGTCAAGTTGTGGATCTAGAACAATTCCCGATGATTGGAAGGAATATCCCAAAAGATGAAAATTCGGTTCCCTTAAAGTGATATAAAAAAAGGAAGTAGCCCTGCTAGGAATCGAACCTAGATCTAGCGTTTAGGAAACGCTTGTTCTATCCGTTGAACTACAGGGCCATATTCATAATGACTTCAAATATTCTTTTCCTACACCAGATTTCAAATAAATTTCTCTAGCTCGGGCTTCTTCTCTAGTTTCTACCTCCTCGGCAAATATAATAAACCAAGGCACCCAACCTTTTGTCGATCTGGTTTTACCTGAATTATGTTCCTTCAACCTCCTGTTAATATCTTGGGTAAAACCAACATAAATCCTACCATCCTTTTCACTTTTTAAGGCATACACGGTGAACATATTCAATTTTTTATCCTTTTGTTGAGAATCCCTGCCTGCCGGCAGGCGGGGAACCTAGATCTAGCGTTTAGGAAACGCTTGTTCCCTGTCTACCGACAGGTAGATATCCGTTGAACCCTTGCCTACCGGCAGGCAGGTACAGGGCCATAATCCATTCACCTTCCATATAAAGGTAGAATTATCAATTCTATTGTGCTTCCTCTATCCTTGTCCGACTGGTCTTGACTGAGCCGGCGTTGAACCCTGCCTGCCGGCAGGCAGGTACAGGGCCAAGATTTTTGATAAAAAGTAGGCTATGTACTTGCCAATGAACGCTTTTACCCTTTTTCAAGTTAACATCCATGAAATCGGCTTGCAAGATAAAAGAAAACAGCTCTTTTAGGCAAATATTCTTTAGCCAACTTATGGCTTTACAAGTATTTAACCTATCTTTGCACTCCAAAATTAGGATGGACGGGTTCCATCCACTCACTAAACATACTAAATTATATGTCAGTAAAAATCAGATTAGCACGAAGAGGTAGAAAGAAAATGGCTATCTACGACGTGGTTGTAGCTGATGCAAGAGCTCCACGTGATGGACGCTTCATCGAAAAAATCGGGTCATATAACCCAAACACAGATCCTGCTTCTATCAACATCAACAATGAGCGCGCTCTTAAATGGTTGTTGAACGGAGCTCAGCCTACCGATACTGTAAAAGCTATGCTTTCTTACAGAGGTATCATGCTGAAGAAACACCTTCAAATTGGTGTATTAAAAGGTGCGATCACACAAGAACAAGCAGACGCGAAGTTTGAAGCGTGGTTAGAAGAAAAAGACGCAAAAATTGCTGGTAAGACTGAAGGTATCAATAAAGCGAAAGCTGATGCTCGTCAGAAAGCATTGGATGCAGAAACTGCTAAAAACCAGGCGAGATTGGATGCTATCAAAGCAAGAGAAGATGAGCAAAAAGCTCTTCTTGCTGCTGCTGAAGCTGCAAACAATCCAACTGAAGAAACTACAGAAGAAGCTTCTGAAGAGGCAGCTCCTGAAGAATCAGCTCCTGAGGCTTCCGCAGACGGCGAAGAAGCAAAATCTTAATATAGAAACCTCCCCATGAACAAGGAGCAATGCTTTCAATTAGGCTATGTCGCCAAGGTTCATGGACTTCGTGGAGAAGTGGTTGTGGTGCTGGATACAGATAATCCAGAAGATTATGAAGATCTTGAGCACCTATTTCTTGAGCAGAAATCCCGCTTAGTACCTTTTTTCTTGGAGCACTTTGTACTCCAGCCTGGAAATAAAGTACTGGCAAAATTTGAGGATTATGACTCACTTAACCAGGCAGAGGAACTCGTTGGATCGGAAGTTTATCTTCCACTGACAGCTTTACCTGAATTAGAAGATGACCAATATTACTTCCACGAATTGATCGGATTTGAGGTCTTTGACGAGACCATAGGACTGATCGGAACTGTTCAGGTCGTTTACGATCTGGAAACCCAGGATCTCCTCGGGGTGACACATCAGGGAAAGGAAGTTTTGATACCGATTCAAGACGGAATAATCCAGGAAGTGGACAAGACAGCAAAAAAAGTTTTCTGTCATTTACCCGAAGGTTTACTTGAAATTTATTTGGAAGACTGAGCCATGCATATTGACATTATCACGGTGGTCCCCGGTTTATTGGAAAGCCCTTTCTCCCATTCTATTCTGAAAAGAGCAGAAGATAAAGGTCTCGCCAAGATACAGGTGATTAATTTACGGGATTATGCAGTAGGCAAGAAAAAGCAAGTGGATGACTATGCTTTTGGTGGTGGAGCCGGAATGGTCATGATGATCGAGCCAATAGCCCGATGCATCGAAGCACTCCAAAAAGAGCGGACTTATGATGAAATCATCTATATGACGCCTGATGGAGAGACTTTTGACCAACCCATGGCAAATGCTCTTTCACTTCATCAAAATCTTTTGATCCTTTGTGGTCATTACAAAGGAATTGATGAGCGAGTGAGAGAAAAATACATCACCAAAGAAATAAGCATCGGTGACTTTGTACTTTCTGGAGGGGAAATAGCAGCAGCAGTAGTAGCTGATGCCGTGATCCGATTAATTCCAGGGGTATTAAATGACGAAACATCAGCTTTGACAGACTCTTTCCAAGACGGCTTATTGGCACCGCCAGTATATACTCGGCCTGCAAACTATGAAGGAATGAATGTTCCTGAAGTGTTGCTTTCCGGACATGAAGCCAAAATAAATGATTGGAGATTTGAGGCATCGGTTCGCCGAACCCAAGAAAGAAGACCTGATTTGCTCAACAAACAGGAAAATGGGGGAAGCGATACAGCATCGAATGAGAAGTAATTAAAAAAGCCACCGAGATGGCATAAAGCGAAAGCATAAAAAGATAAAGCTATGAGCGAACTAATTAAAATAGTAGAGGCAGAATACAGCGAGGTTAGAGCTAAGTTCCCTACTTTCAAAGCTGGTGATACCATCAACGTACACGTACGTATCAAAGAAGGTAACAAAGAGCGTGTTCAGCAGTTCCAAGGAACTGTGATCCAACGTAAAAACCCGAATACCAATGGTGAGACTTTCACAGTAAGAAAGATCTCTAACGGTATCGGAGTAGAGCGTATTTTCCCTATCATCTCTCCTGCAATCGAGCAAATCGATCTATTGAGACAAGGTAGAGTGAGAAGAGCTCGTCTATTCTACTTGAGAGGACGTCAGGGTAAAGCTGCACGTATCAAGGAGAAAATCAGAGTGAAGCACTAAGAGCAATTGCTCTTTCGATAAAAAAGGAACCTAGCAATGGGTTCCTTTTTTTGCTTTAATTTCATCCCTATTAATCTTACGTCATTGAAAAATCTCTTAATTCTTCTTGTATTCTTTTTTATCCCTCTTTTTGCAATAGCACAAAAATCTAAACATGTATTGGCATTCTACACCGCCAAAAATGACTTAGCACATATTTCTTTTGTAAATGAAGCTTTGCCATGGTTTGGAAAACAAGCAGAAATGAATGGATTTGACTTTGAAGCAACCCAGGATTGGGACCGCCTGAATTCCGAGGAATTAAAAACCATTGATTTGGTAGTCTTTTTAGATACAAGACCCAAAAATGAAAATCAGCGCTTGGCTTTTGAAAATTATATGAAAAATGGTGGTGCATGGATGGGATTTCATTTTTCTGCTTTCGCCTTAACTCCATCGGATTTCCCTCAAAACTGGGATTGGTACCATGAGGAATTTCTCGGCTCAGGTCAATATGCAAGCAATACCTGGAGACCCACTTCCGCTATTTTAAAAGTAGAAAACCCTAATCATCCTATATTTAATGAAATCCCAAATACCTTTCAAGCTTCTCCAAACGAGTGGTATAACTGGGAACATGACCTTAGAAATAATCCAGAAATAGAAATTTTGGCATCAATCGATCCTGTTAGTTTTCCTCTTGGTACAGGCCCAAAACCACATGAAATCTGGCACGAAGGATACTACCCAACGGTTTGGGCCAATAAAAACTATCACATGGTCTATTTCAATATGGGCCATAATGACATGGATTACGATGGAGGCACAAATGAAACTCTTTCCCATACTTTTGGAAATAAAATACAAGACCAGCTCGTTATCAATACGCTTCTCTGGCTTTTAAACAAAAAATTACCTTAACGCATTTTAAGATTCAAGCCATTGATTTACTGAAGGATATCCACTAGCTTTATTTAAACTTTTTCTGAAATGAACACATTTAGCACCATTGATCCTGCAAAAAACTTAGCGGCTGTATCTATCCGGATATTTCAAGGTTTCTGTGTTTTGCTTTTTTGCCTCTCTATTTATTTAGGGTACCTGACGTATTTAGATCTTTTCCCAGACTGGCATATCGTTCATGAACTATCTGATGGAGAAATCTACTGGTCTGGCAGTACTACTTTCTGGCAAACAATGTTTTTTGCCATCCCTGCTTTGATCTCCACTATTGCGTTTTTTCTTTTGGCTTATTTAGGAAAAGTGATCCGTAAAGAATAAGAAGCAAGATTTCAGATCGATTTTATCCCGCTCAGCTAATCGAGACTTGAAATAAAAACCTATAAAACTAAAAATAGCACCGAGAACCATCTCGATGCTATCTGATCAAATTATTATTGTTAAACTGTATCGCTTATTCAGGACTTGTCAGTCCTTAAAAGCTATAGCCAATTCCCAGACTTAGCCAATCGCTTTTATATCTACTTAATCCAAATCCATGCGAATATGAAATTAATCCTTGCAAGTTTTCCGTTATAAAAAACCTCGATTTTAGCCTTAATCTGGCACTAGAATCAATAGATATTCCTGTTTCTCGATAATTTGGTTCATTAACTAATAACATTTCATTAGATTGTCTTAAATATGCCAATTCTCCAGACAAAATAAATTCTCTTGATTGGAAAATATCATACCCTCCCCCAATGGTTAAAATTCTCATATTTAAGAAACTCATTTCTTCAGGATCTAAAAAAAATTGACTGTTCCTTCCTTCAAAATTCATAAATCCTAGTGTGATATCACCATATACTTTTTTTGTCAAATATCTGGAGAAACCTAAAACGAATCCTTGTGATAAAATTTCACCGCCTGCGGCTCTTTCACCTTGGTAAAAGGAATAATCATAAGTCAGATTGTTTTTTCCTAAATCGCTTTCAGTTTGTCCATAGGTGGTAAAGACTAAACCACAATAAAACAAAAGAAGCACTTGAAATCTTAATTTTATCATAATGTTTCTAGGGTGAAATAAGGAGCTGTCACAGAAATATTATTCTCTTCAATAAAGCTTATTAGTTCATTGATTGAAACACTATTGGACAATCTTGCATTTTGGGAATCCAAACTTTTGAATCGCTCGACAATTGCAGAACTTCTTCTCGAGTTTGGGCTTTTTGATTATTGAAACAAGGTTTTGAGATTGTATTTTATACTCCCAGAATTCCCCTCAATTTCCGAAAAGGAAAAAAGTTCCTTCATGGCACTTTTGTCTTTTAGAACTTCTCCGAACACCAAAGTGAGTTCCGTTAATTTTTTTTCATATTCTAAACTGCTTTCGGAAGAAGCAGATATTGACTCCTGATTTTGATTCAAAGGTAAGTTTTCATTTTCAACACATGAAAATGAAATTACCATCATCAACAAAAATAAAATTTTTGTGATTTTTTGTGATTTTTTGAGTTCATAATTTATTTTTTTGCAGTAAATAATAATTGGTTTGGTTTTGTGTCGCAAATGTAAACTTATAAATTCTTTTAAACTAATCTTCTAATACTCAGGCAGCTAAACCACTTTGTTTTGCTATTTTTTAATTTCAGAATAAGACCAGACCTCAGCTCATTACCTTTTTTGCAGCCTGAAAAAACAATTGTTTTATTCTGTTTTTGATTTTTTTCCGAAATAATATTTTTTTTATTGTTTCTCATTTTTATCCTGATAACCAAGAATTTTTATTTCCCTCCTGGTTCAATGTCTCCAGATCAAGATTTGGAATCTTGACCCTTTCCTAGCTGTATAAGATCAGCCTAAATAAGGCAGTAAATTCAGATTATAGTCTTCCTCCATGCGTAAAGGCATACATTTCCCTATCTTTGCAGCTGATTTAATTGAATCCTTGAGGTCATGTACCTCGATAAGAAATAACAGCCAAGCATGAGTAAAGAAGTTAGAGTAAGGTTTGCCCCTTCACCCACAGGGCCATTGCATATCGGAGGTGTTCGTACAGCACTTTACAATTACCTTTTTGCAAAAAAAATGGGAGGTAAATTCCTGTTGAGAATTGAAGATACTGATCAAACCCGATTTGTGCCCGGTGCCGAGGAGTACATCAAAGAATCCTTAGATTGGTTAGGTATCACTCCTGATGAAAGTCCATGGAACCCTGGTTCCGTGGGTCCTTACCGCCAATCTGAACGTAAACCAGATTACATGCAATATGCCTTGGATTTAATAGAAGCAGGGCATGCTTACTATGCTTTTGACACCTCAGCAGAACTGGAAGCCATGCGTGAGCGACTGACCGCTGCTCGTGTAGTTCAGCCGCAATACAATAGCATCACTAGAATGCAGATGAAGAATTCATTGACACTTTCTGAGGATGAAGTCAAAGAACGCTTGGCATCTGGAGACCCTTATGTAATCCGAGTAAAAATCCCGCGAAAGGAAGAAGTTAGATTAAATGATATGATCCGAGGTTGGGTGATGGTACACACCTCCACTTTAGATGATAAAGTTTTGATGAAATCAGATGGAATGCCTACCTATCATTTGGCAAATATTGTCGATGATCATTTGATGGGAATCACACATGTGATTAGAGGTGAGGAATGGTTGCCTTCAGCTCCACTCCACGTTCTTTTGTATAAGTTTTTTGGCTGGGAAGATACCATGCCACAGTTTGCGCACCTACCTCTTTTACTGAAGCCTGATGGCAATGGAAAACTTTCTAAGCGTGACGGAGATAAGCTAGGCTTTCCGGTATTCCCTTTAAACTGGGAAAACAAAGCCACTGGCGAAACTGCTGCTGGCTTCAGAGAGCAAGAATACCTTGCTGATGCATTCTTAAACTTCTTGGCATTCTTAGGATGGAACCCAGGTGACGACCGAGAAATATTTAGCTTGGAAGAATTAGTAGAAGCCTTCTCCGTAGAGAGAATCGGAAAGTCAGGGACAAAATTTGACATCGCTAAAGCCAAGTGGTTTAACGAACAATACCTGAGAGCAAAGTCCAACTCGGAGTTAGCAGAATACATAATGAAGGATGCGCTCGCTGAAGGATCAGAAATCTCCAAAGAGCTAGCAGAGTCCATTGCCAATTTGACAAAAGACCGAGCAACCTTCCCTGCCGATCTTTGGAATGGCAGCAAATTTATTGTCATTGCTCCTAAAACCTTTGACATGAACGTTGCCGATAAGAAATGGAATGGAGATGCGGTCAAAGTTTTAAGTAATTACGCCAAATCTATTGACCAATATGAAGGAACCTATGACGCAGAAAACGCCAAATCCTTATTAGCAGCTTCAGCAGAAAGTGAAGGAGTAAAGCTTGGAAAAGTCATGCAAGCCGTACGCCTAGCCGTAACTGGATCAGGTGCAGGCCCGGATTTGATGGAAGTTTTTGCTATTTTAGGTGCTGAAGAAGTATCCAAGCGTATCCAATATGCGTTAGATACACTTCCAGTAGTTGCCTAAAACCTATAATTATGGCTAAGAAGAAAAAAAAGAAAGCGATAGATCCTAAAGTTCACGATGACTTGAAAGGCTTCAAAATGGATATTAATTCTTTTGGAGAGATTTCAAGCAGCTTCCCTATTGATAAGATCAATGAGTTTCTCAACAAGAATGTAGAAGATAAGAAGCTGAAAGACAGAGATGACTTGGATTTGGACGATAATGAGGAAAAGTAATCCCCTCAAAGAAAATTTAACAAACTAAAAGCCTCATGATGAGGCTTTTTTTTATTTATTTATAAGATGAAGCAAATTTTTACAACTCTCTATTTATTCCTTGGGCTACTATTTACAGTATTTGCTCAATCTGGCAACATCACAGGTACAGTTAAAGATGCAGAGACAGGAGAAACTCTTCCCTATTGTAATGTATTTGTGAATAACACCACCATTTCCACGGTTACAGATATGGAGGGAGGCTATACATTGGAAGGTTTAGAACCTGGGGCCTATGAAATTGGGTTTTCATTTATGGGTTATATCGCGGACACGAAAAAAATAACTGTCAACCCTGGTGGCACAGCTACCCTAAACCTTAATATGAAGCCTTTTGCTCAGGAATTGAATGATGTGGAAATCAAAGCATCCCGAGATAAAAGCTGGGAGCGTGACTTAAGGAAATTTGAAAATCTATTCTTGGGAAACGATGAAATAGCCAGTAAATCTACCATTGAGAACCCATGGGTTATTGACTTCCCTGAGAGTGAAGAAAAAACAATTTCATTGCATCTGCAGACATTCCAATAGAGATCATAAATAATTACCTGGGCTATCAGATCACCTTTAACTTGAAAGAGTTTTTTGACTCCCCGACCAATTACCGAATAGTTGGCGCAGCAAGATTTGAGGAAATGAAACCTGAATCAGAAGAACAACGCACTACTTGGGAAAACAATCGGGCCGAAATCTACAGGAAATCACCTATGAATATGTTCCGGGCTATGATTACTGGCACCCAAGAGCAAGAAGGGTTTTATCTCTACGGGGACAAGGCCGGAGGATCAGCCTCCAGAAACATGAGGTCTGATATTTTTGCCAATGAGCTAGGAAACTCTGTGGTCCCTTACAAGCCTGATCAATTGGTTAGACCTGCTGATCAAGCGGGTGAATATCTGATCAACATGAAAGGAAGAATTGAGATCCATTATCAAAAAGGTTATTCTCAAGTGAATACTTACAGAGATGCTCCTTATCCTGTTTCATGGCTTGAAGTAACTAATAATACGGTAAGAGTGGACGAAAATGGAATGATTCTCAATCCACAGGATTTGGTCTTTTCAGGAGATATGGACACCAAGCGTATTTCCACTCTCTTACCCTTAGATTATGACGCTGAGAAAGCAATTCAATTACAGAACCTTGATAAAACTGCGGCAAATTACCAAGAGAAGGTTTATGTGCATACTGACAAGCCTTACTATTATGCAGGGGATGAAATCTTCTTCAAAGCCTATTTCAATTATGGAAATAAATACCTGAGAGAAGAACTGAGCTCAGTACTTCACCTTGAGCTTATCAATAGCAATAGAGATTATATTCTGGAGAAAAAACTTCAAATCCGAGATGGCGTGGCGGTAGGAAACTTTGTTTTACCTGACAGCTTATCTCAGGAAAACTACTATTTGAGAGCTTATACCAACTGGCAAAAAAATTATGGTCCAGACCACTATTACATGCAGCCATTAAGCATTCTATCTCCCTACCAGCGGGTTGTGGAGTTTGAGGAGGAAGAAATGGGCGAGCCTAAAGGAATCTCATTAAAAAGCGACAAGGAAACTTATGGGAAAAGAGAAAAGGTAACCTTGACAATCAAGGCTTCTTCGGAAAGTCAAAAAGCCTTGGCAGCAAGCTTATCTGTAGCAGTACTTGACCAAGAACAGATCGTCCCAATCTCCACTCAACCTGATATTTTCACTTCATTGAAATTAGAAGATATTTCTTCCAGCATAGGCTTGGACAGATTTTCTTATCCAGTTGAAAAGGCAATTTCACTCAGGGGCTTTGTGACAGATGATAAAGGAAAACCTACGGCTACGGATGTAACAGCTTTCGTCAATAATTTTGAGGGGCTTATCAACTTAGAATCCGACCGAAAAGGAGAGTTTCTTATGGAGGACATGGAGTTTTATGGTCCATTGAATATTACTTTTCAGGCAACTGATAAAAAAGGAAAGCCTGCTGGAAAAGTGCAGATTATCGATGATCTAAAAGCACCGATCGCTCTTCCTGCAAACCCGTATTTCCCCAAAAAGGAAACAGTTCAAACGCCTATTAGACCTGTGATAGAGGAAGAAATAACCGAAGCTGAAGATGATGAGGAAGAGGATAAAGAAAGTACCAAGGAAGAGGCAATTTATGGCAAACCAGATTATGTAGTGGAAGGAGATAAATTGATGGCTACGGGAAACACTGTGGATTTAGTCAACAGCCTCGCTGGAAATGTACCGGGAATGCGCGTCACTGTGGCTGGTGTCAGCGGAAAACAGCAAATCCGATTAAGAGGTGGAGCCATGACATTATCAGGTTCCATGGAGCCCATTGTAATGGTTAATAACACGATCATGGTTCAAACAGGAGGAACTACTGCTGCTGATAACTTACGAAACATCAATGTAGATAATATCGATCGGGTAGAAATCGTTAACAAAACAGTTTCTATGTTAGGTGATCAAGGTAGAAATGGTGTTATCTCTGTTTATCTAAAAGAATACAAAGAAGGCGGGGAGAATCTTTTTGAATCAGGAAAAGGCATGAATAATTATACCATTGAGGGGTATACTTCTGCCAGCTCTTTTTATCAAGTAGACTATGAACAAGAAAATGACCCAAATTTGATAGACCAAAGGCAAACTTTGTATTGGAATCCATATTTAGTGACTGATGAAAACGGCACTTTAACTTTTTCATTTTATACAAATGATAATGGAGGGCCTATGACAGTTTACGTAAGAGGACTTGGTGTAAATGGAGAGCCACTTTCGGGTACTTTCACAATCAATCCCAAATAATTCACCAAGGCTCTCAGGATTTCATTAATTTTGAACATGTATCGATTCATTCTGCTATTGCTAATCGGAATCAGTTCCTTTAGTGTCAAAGCCCAAACTAGCATTGGTATCAAAGGAGGATACACCACTTCTTCTTTTAACTATATTCCTGCTTTGAACATCAGGAGCATTTCGGTAGATGGATTAGCCTCTCCTACTTTTGCCTTGGTAGTAGAGCATTTTAGTGCAAAAAATGCCGGAGTAGAAGTAAACTTCCAATATTTATCTACGGGGTTCAGACAGTCTTTTACAGATTCAGAAGACGCTATTTCATACAATGAGACCGAACTGAATTACTTGAAAATTCCAATTATGGCGAGTTTTTATGCGGGGAGATCTGGAAGATTTCAGATCAAATTTGGTCCACATCTTGGCTATTTATTAAGTGCCAATGATGTAACCAGAGAAACCTCAGGCTTTAACCCTCCAGAAATCCCTACCTATGGAGGATCTGATGATAAGCCAAAGAAACTAATGTATGGATTGACTGCTGGAGCTGGAATCTCCAAACTTTTTGGCAAAAGTACCCTCGCAGGTGAAGTTCGATTTGGTTATGATTTTACAAACCCAGAATCCCAAGAACGGATTTTTGATATGAATTTCACGACCTTAGAATTTACTCTTGCGTACTTATTTAGAATAAGAGAGTTAAAAAGCTCCAATACGGAAGATTGATTTCTTCGCCGAAAATAAATTTTCATTTTTTTTAGGGCTTTGTCATATATAAGATGCTTTCTTCGACTAACCTATGTAAATGAATCGGAAGCAGCTAGATCATATTATCCATTCCTATCACAGAGAAGCATATATCTGGGCAAGGCAATGCGCTATGTTTGACGACGAGCTGGCCAAAGATGTTTTACAACAAGTTTACCTCAAGATACTAGAAGGCCGGGCTAAGTTAAAAGATCCCAGCAAGGCCAAAACCTGGTTATTCTCGATAATCAGATATACAGCCATTGATGCACTTCGAGTCTCAGGAAAGTTACTCTCACTGGAAGATTCATATGATTTTGAAGATGTCCAGGAGGAAATAGATCATACCGATTATCAAGCGATGATCAAGCAATTGCCTAAAATGCAGCAAGAGGTTTTATTGATGGTTTTCTACCATCAAATGACCATAGAGCAAAGTGCCGAAGTATTGCAAATTGGCCTAGGAACCGCCAGAACACATTACAGTCGCGGTAAAATGAAACTAAAAGATTTAATCACAAAAACCCAAATGCAGGAATAAGATGGAAAATGATGCAGAATTAAAACGGTTTTTTGAAAATATGAAAAAGGAGGATCAACAATTGGAGATCCCACCTGTACCAAGTTATAAATCAAAAAAAATCAACTTTTGGATACCCGCAGGAATTGCAGCAACCTTGGTGCTATTTGGCTGGGTAATGCAAGAGCCTAGAGCGATATCAGAAGCGCCCTCAGAAGTCATCGTTATCACCCTACAAGATGGACCAAATGAGGAGCAGGAATTTATTATTGAGGAGAAGGCATACCTTGATGTATGGGAATCTCCTACAGCATCATTACTTACTGAATACTAAACCAACTATTATGAAAAATTTATTGCTTTTATTCTTTTTCCTGAGTGCAGGAATAGTGAAAGGCCAAGACCTCTTTCAAAAAAACCTATACTCCGCTGACAAAGTAATGAAGATGCGAGAGGAACTAGACCTGACAGATTCTCAAGTTGCCAACATCAAAAAAGCTTACAGTAAAAATGCGGGGGAATTTAGCACCCTCAAATGGGATTTGGATGAGGAAACTGAGAAATTAAAAAGCCTTATAGACCAATCCAAAATAGATCAGACAGCGGTTCAAAAGCAAATGGATGTGGTTCTGAAACTGGAAAACCAATTGAAGAAAATGCAATTGGACAACCTTGTTGCCATTAAGAATGAGCTAAGCTCAGAACAACAGGAACTTCTGCAAAAAAACAATATCTATATCATTCGTGGAGTAGGCCAAGTAAATGGTGTTAGAGGCGCATCCAGTATTAAAGGTTCTAATGTGGTAACTGGATATACAGCTTCTCCTGGATCCGTCATCACGTGGAATGATGACAAAATAGTTTCTGGAACTAAGGCCTATAGCCCAAAAGTATCTGTAATGGTGGCTGGTGCCGATGAAAACAAAAAACCAGTATTCTATATTGACACCAAAGACGGTTTGAAAGAGGTTAAGAATTTAGATAATATTGATCCTTCAGACATCCAAAGTATGGAAGTTTTTAAAGGCGAAAAAGCGATAGAGAAATTCGGAAAAAAGGCTGAAAACGGAGCAATTTTAATTAAGCTGAGAAACGAACCTAAGTAAATTATTTGGTTGATAGGAATTAAAAAAGGAACCCAAAATTGGGTTCCTTTTTTTGTTTAGGGTCTCTTTCAATCCAAAAACTTCCAGCTGGCTTTATGGTCTCTTTTGAGGGAGTTGCCAGTGACTTTCGCTCTCAGAATTTCAATCGGCATAGCATTCTGGCTCATGATCAAATCATGAAATTCTTTCTCTCCCATTTCACCAGAATTCACCACTTCATCTCTTAGAGAGTATATCTCTAAAGCTCCGATCATATAAGCGATTTGATAAAGCGGTCCATATCTACCTTCAAAGGATCTCCTTACCTCTGCTTCAGCATTTGCAGGCTCATGTCCTACTTTATTTACCAATAAATCAATGCACTCCTGAGGGGTCATTTCTTCTAAGTGATAGCTCAATGAGAAGATGATCCTTGCACATCTGTGCATTCTCCAGAAAAGCATCCCTATTTTATCTTTGGCATCTCTTGGGAAACCTTTATCCCATAAAATAAACTCCCAGTACAATGCCCAACCTTCAGTCCAGAATGGAGTTCTGAACATGCGGCGGTGAGTCATATTCCGCTGGTTCATAAACTGCTGTAAATGGTGCCCAGGGATTAACTCATGCTGTACGGTAGCTCTTGAGAAATGCGGATTATTTCCACGCATACTCATCATTTTATCCTCATGGCTCATTTCAGAGGTAGGGTAAGAAATCTGGATGGTTTCTCCACCCAAGAAAAATGGACTTACTCTTTGGCGCTCAGCGGAGATCATGGTCGTTCTCCAAGTCTCTTTTGCCAAAGGTGGCACTGTAATCAAATCCCTGCTCTCAACATATTCCGTAGCCTCCTCTGCCAGTCTGATCACTTCAGCAGGCCATTCACCTGCAGGAAGGTAAGTCTCTTTCACCATCTCCAAAGCAGCTTTCCAATCATCTCCAAATCCCAATTCATTAGAAGCTTTCAGCATTTCTTCTTCACACCAAGCGAACTGCTTTTCAGCTTCTGCGATTAATTCCTCTGGGCTGTAGGCAATCATTTCAAATGCCAGTTGATTTAGTAAAGCTTCTCTTCCAATCGGCTTTCCGATGATTCCGCTTCCATCATCCTTGACAGAATTGGTATAATGCTCACGCAAAGCTTTTGCATAAGCTTTCATGCTTTCATCCAATCTTTTCCATGGCTCGGGCATCCACCAGGTAAACATAGGATCATAGTCATAATAGTAGTTATAAGCTTCCTCTACTACTCTATCCAGTCGTTCCACAGCTGAAGCAGCAAGATCCGCTTTTTGCCAACTTGTATATTTTGGACTGCTTGACAGGTTTTCACGTTGTGCATCTACCTTATCTGCCACCTCATTCCATGTGGCTGCCAATTCCTGGGATTCAGGGATTTTTGCTCTTCTTCTTCCTATAACAAATTCCTCCAGAGGAACTCCAAAAGCAACAACAGATGAAATCTCCTCGAATGCTCTTCGCTCTAGGTCTAGCTCGGCAACTTCCTTCTCCAAAAAGTTTCTAAATAACACATAATCGATCTTCCCATCTTCAGAAAGGCCATTATAATTCATCTTTTGAAGGTCTTCCAAATATTGTTTATTGAATTCCTCCATCCGATCAAAATATTCCAAAGACATATTATTGGTATAAAGTCTTCGAAGAGCTCCCCAATCTGCCTGGTAGGTCTCAATGATTTTTACCAGCTCTGTGGCCGAGGCTAAGCTCACCGTCAAGCTTAATAAAATTAGTAGTAATGTTTTTCTCATAATTGTTGGTGGTGTAGTGAATCCATTAAATTACTCTTTTTAAGCCTATTCCATTTGGTTTTTTGATAAGCGATCGAATTCCTGTTTTTAAAAGAGGGTATACTTTTTAGTTAAAAAAGTGAAAGCATTTAGAAAATACCAATTGTGCTTTAAAAAAGGTAAAACCACATAGACACATAGTGAACAGAGAAGGTAGTCTAATGTATAGCCTTCAGTTTTATGAAATAGATAATTTATTAGGCTTAATTAGTCCATAACGTTTCAATCAATACGAATTAACTATTCGGGCCAGATCAATGTCTATGTGATCTATGAAACTATGCGGTCAAAAAAATAAAGTAACCTTATAGTAACAGAGAGAAAAGAATTAATAAAAAATCGTAAACCTAACTTCAAGCAATTCTATGCATTAGGGTATTTGGCATCTAGTATCTTACTTCCTTGAAAATTTACTAACAATCCAAAAGATCAAAGTATTTATTGACAAAAGTCTTTTGCCCCTGATGAAATAAATTTACAACATTAAAATTGATAAGGATACCTTTGGGGACTTTTAGAAGATTCATATAGTTGATGACTTGAGCCTGATGAATTGGCATAATTTCAAAAACCGATTTCAACTCTAAAACAATTATATCTTCAATCAAAAAATCACACCTAAAAAGTGTTTCTATCATATTCCCTTTATAATTTAAGGGGATTTGAAATTCTTCAATAAAGATAATATCACGATTTTTGAGCTCAATTGAAAGGCATTTCTGGTAAGCACTTTCAAGCAATCCTGGCCCAATATGTTTATGCACTTCTATTGCTGCTCCTACAACACGATAAGTCAAATCATCGAGTTCTTTTCTAGTAATTCCCATTAGGCTTAAAAAGTGGTTTAAATACAACTGAAATTAACACTTCTTAGGTTAATTTATAAATTAGTTAAAACATATGTGTCAGAGATAGTTAAAAAACTTTTAGAACTACGACACTTTGCTGTAAAAAAAACAAAACCACATAGACACATAGTGAACAGAGCAATGGGATTTAACAATGATAAACTGATCTAACTGGTAAAAGATTTTTTCAGATTTTTATAACCCAAACATCGATTTGAATCCCAAAACACCTCTTTTCACTCCATCAAAAAACTATGTGACCTATGCAACTATGCGGTAAAAAAAAAGAGGGGATTTTACCCTCAAAAGCGAAACAAATATCTTCCAGGATCTTCAAAAGTACCAGCATCCCTTTCCATGCCAGCATCTTGATTTTTGAGATACTCTTCCCATGAGTCTGGATCCGATAAATTAATTTTCACCTCCACCAACTTTTCCTCAGAAAAAGAATTCATCCCCCGTTTTTCGTCCACCAATCCGATATAACTATTTCCCGTAAGCCGATAGATTTTTGCCCAGCCTTGGTCCGCAGACATTTCTAGACCGAGATTTTGATTCATGAAATTTTCCATTGGAAGCATGTCCTGATAATAAAGCCAAGTGATACTTGCGTAAAAATCAAATCCTTGTCCCAAAGTGGTCACCATGGGTTGCATACTTTTTAATTCAGGAATAAACTTTTCATTTTCAGGATGCATTCGAAACATCTCGAATTCTAATAAATATCCTTCAGGATCCACCGCCACAAACCCATCATGAGCTCCTTCTGGGTTTACTTTCAAAGTATATTTTATTTTTACACCTGATGCTTGAAGATGATCATACCATATTTCCAAATGGTCTGTCAGGAGTGCAAGGGCAACAGACTTCGGTTCACCTCCAGAATATTCTGTACCAGTCAAGCTTTTGAGTACTAATCTAGAATCACCAGCGATCTGAAAGGTAACAGCTCCCTCTCCTTCTTCAAGCAATTTCAACCCCAAGGTTTCTCTGTAAAACGTCTTTGCTGCGGGAAGATCCTTGTAAAACCAAATTAACTCCTGCCCTTGTATCCCAAAATCCTCCAGATCTTTAAATGTTGAATTTTGCGAAAGTAAGTCATTGATAGTTGATTCAGGGTATCCTAGCAATCTTCCAAAAGATCTGGAAACCTCCTCTTTTTTCTTTCCAGAATATTCATTGGAATTCACCAGTTCACTCGCTTTGGTTTTAAGCATTTGATAGGCTTCTAGATGATTTCCTGTATAAAGGATCAAGACCTCTTTATCTTGCACTACCGAGGAATCAAATAAACTTGTACCTATCAAATCAGACTCTCTATAAACTGATATATCATATTTTTCAGAAAGCTTCTCCGCTAATGGCATAAACAAGTCCAGCTCGGCAGGTTCCATAGGCTCGCTCAAAGCGATAGGTTTCACCCCCGCATGAACCATTTCTGCAAAAGACTCAAAAGCACCCGCCTCTTTTTGGAAGTCTACTTTTTGACAAGAAAAAAAGACGGCCATAATCAAGATTGGGATCAACAACCTTCCTATGCTTTTCAAAGAATCCATTTTCAATTTTTCATTTGTTTAAAGATTGAGTTTAGGAATAAGTTTTCACTTGTGAGCAACCTTTTTGGTAAATCCAGCATCTATTATGACAAAACAGGACATGTAATTCTTTTCTAAACCTTTTAAAAACAATTCCTTATATTCCAAAAGCAAAGAATTTTAAGGATAGTAAAAACATTTTTTTAACTACTCACTAAAAACCACAACTAATAAAAAAATGGAACTTATTATTAAAAACCTCTCAAAGACCTACCCCAATGGAGTTCAGGCTTTGAATGACATTTCTTTAGAAATCCCCCAAGGGATGTTTGGTTTACTCGGCCCCAATGGTGCTGGCAAATCCACATTGATGCGAACAATCTCCACTCTTCAAGATGCAGATCAGGGAAGCATCATGCTAGATGATATCAATGTTTTAGAGGATAAACAAGCAGTAAGAGAAAAGTTAGGTTACCTACCACAGGATTTTGGGCTCTACCCAAGAATTAGTGCAGAGGTCATGCTTGATCATATTGCACAAATGAAAGGTATCGGGAATAAATCTGACCGAAAGATTTTGGTAGAAAGTTTACTTCAAAAAGTCAATTTATATAAAGACCGAAAAAAGGGCTTAGGGACTTATTCTGGCGGAATGAGACAACGATTTGGAATCGCTCAGGCACTGGTAGGAAATCCATCCTTGATTATTGTAGATGAACCTACCGCTGGTTTGGATCCATCAGAAAGAAATCGGTTCTATAATTTACTCTCTGAAATAGGCGAAAACACCATTGTCATTCTATCTACTCATATTGTAGAGGACGTTAATACGCTGTGCTCTAATATGGCGATCATTTGCAAAGGAGAAGTACTGATGCAAGGAAAGCCAAAAGAAGGAATAGCCACTGTTCAAGGAAGAATTTATCAGAAGTCAATTGACAAAGGAGACCTTGAATCCTATAGAAATGATTACAACTTAATCTCAACAAAACTGATCGAAGGAAGACTCAGTCTGAGAGTGGAAAGTGAAACAGATCCAGGAAATGGATTTGCATCTGTTCCAGCTGACCTGGAAGATGTCTACTTCAGCTATATTTCTAAAAAAGTAGATCCTATTACTATCTAAGCTATCAGATATGTTTTTTGATATTTTCATTTTTGAATTGAGATACCGGTTTAGTCGACCGGCCACCTATATCTACTTCGGACTATTGCTTGTAGTAGCAATGCTTTTGATTGGCTTCGGAAACACTCCTGCTTCCGAAAAAGTATTTCACAATGCTCCTATAGTGATTGCTAACCTTCAGCTTATAATTTCTTTGTTTGGGATTCTTCTTGCCTCGGCAGTAATGGGTGTCCCACTCTACAGAGATTTGGAACATAAAACTGGAACCTTCCTTTTCAGCTACCCAATCTCCAAATTCGCCTACTTTATGGGGAGATTTTGGGGTTCTTTCGTGACTTTACTTTTCATCTCCTTCGGAAGTATCGTGGGGATCTATCTGGGTAGTATTTTGGGACCGTCCTTTGGAACTGATGCACTGAGATATGGGCCAAACCCACTGATGAATTATTTACATCCTTGGCTGACGCTCACGATACCGAATTTATGGTTTGCATCAACATTATTCTTTGCGCTGATTGTTTTCACCAGAAATATTAAATCCATTTATTCCGGAGGAATTGTCGTTTTCATCGCCTATCTACTGGCAAACTTCCTTGCCAGTGACATTGAAAATAAAGATCTGGTTCAGCTTTTAGACCCATTTGGACTAAATACATTTGATTACCAGACTCGGTATTTGACTCCTTTTGAGCAGAATAATTTTATTCTTCCACTAGCGGGAAACCTACTTTGGAATCGCTTATTGTGGTCAGGGATTGGATTGGCATTTTTCATCGCTGCCTATTTCCGATTTAGTTTTGCTTATTTCTTTAGAACAGACCAGAAAAAAAGTAAGAAAGAGGAGGAAGCTACCTTTGTCCCTAACCTGTCAAAAGTCTTTGCAAAGGCAAGTTTTGCTGGAAATTATCAGTGGAACAGCTTTAAAACTTTGACCAAAATCGAAGTACAAAATATTTTGAAGGACGTTTATTTTCGATCCATTTTATTGGGCGGAATGGTCTTTTTAATATTGGATTTTTGGATTGGAAACACGCTTTATTCTGTCCCAAATTTCCCCTCCACATCTTTCTTGATGGAGTATAAGACTTTTGATTACAACATCTTCGTTTTCATCATTATCGTGTTTTTTACCGGTGAAACTTTGCATCGGGATAAGGCTTCTGGATATTCTGTCATCAACGACACCTTTCCAGTAAAAGACGGGGCGGTAATCGCTTCCAAATTCTCAGGAATGGCATTTATCTGTTTGATTTTGACTACCCTTCCTATTATCGTAGGCATCATTATCCAGACTTTGAAGGGATATTTCAATTATGATCTAGGAGTATATCTAATAGACAGTTATCTGATTTCACTTCCAGATTACTTACAAATGGTCATGTTGGTCTTTGCTGTCCATTTATTTGTAAACAACAAGTTTGCGGGTCACGCCGCTGCTATAGGAATCTGGGTTTTGATAATAGTTTTAAGGGATTTTGCAGGATATAATTTCAACCTGTTTTTCTTTTCCTATAAACCTGGATATCGATGGAGTGACATGAATGGCATAGGGCATTTTGCAGAACCATTATTCTGGTTTAATCTCTATTGGACTGCCATTGGATTATTCCTCATTCTATTCTTTAGCATTTTCTATAGTAGGGGCACCGATAATTCCATAAAAAGCCGATTTAGAACCGCAAAGGAAAAGCTAGGCAAAAAGACTGCATTGGCCTCTTATGTCTGTTTAGTTATAGGTCTTGCGAGCGCAGGATACATCTATCATACGGTGGTGTATGAAAACAATTACAGAACAACAGAGGAATTTGAATTGAGGCAGGTGACATATGAAAAGAGCTTGAAGCAATATGAATTTATGCCCCAGCCAAAAATCACGAAGGTAAATCTTAAAGCAGATCTTTATCCTATGGAGCGTGACGCTTATTTCGAAGCTGAAATTCAAATGGTTAACAAAACCAATGAGCCTATTGATTCAGTTCACTTCAATAGTACTGACTTGACAGATTTTGAAGTGTTATTTCAAGGTGAGGAACTTAGCTATCGATATCCTTTAACAAATAAACCATACAAATTCCAGATTTTCGGCAAAAAGCCTGATACTGAATGGTATAAAATTACGGCCTTGCCAAATACAATGATGCCAGGTGATACGCTGGAAATCGTGATCAAGAGTAAAGTGATTAATGAAGGATTTCCAAATTCAGGATTTGGGAGAGAGTTGGTTTACAATGGAAGTTTTATTTCCGGGGGTATTCCTGATATAGGGTATTCTGCCAGTAGAGAAATAAGCAGTGATGAGAAACGTCGGGAACATGAACTTCCTGAGAAACCAGATGATCTTCCTCCGCATGATGATCCTTATGGAAGAAACACTCTTCTTTTCTCTGATGAAGCTGATTTAATCCAATTCGAAGCGACTGTCAGTACCATCCCAAGTCAAATCGCAATTGCGCCGGGATACCTGCAAAAAGAATGGACTGAAGGTGACAGAAGGTATTTTCATTACATCCAAGACACCCCAATTCAGTCATTTTTCTCAGTTCTTTCGGCAGATTATGAGGTATTAAGAGACAAAACTTCATTGCCCAGTGGTCAGGAGATTGACATTGAAATTTATTACCAAAAGGGTCATGAATATAATCTGGATCGGTTTGTCCAGTCTTACAAAGATGGCTTGACCTATTTCTCTGAAACTTATGGACCTTTCCAGTTTAGGCAAATGAGAATTTTGGAATTCCCTCGGTATGCCGGTTTTGCACAATCTTTTCCAAACACGGTGCCTTTTGCTGAAAGCTTTGGATGGGTCGCTGACTTCTCCGATCCTAATAGTTTTGACTATGTCTATTATGTCACAGCCCATGAACTCGCCCATCAATGGTGGGGGCACCAGATCACTCCGAATTATACCAGAGGAGCAAATTTGACTTCAGAAGCTTTGGCAGAATTTTCAGCCTTGATTCTTTCCGAAAGAAGATATGGAAAAGAAAATATGAAACGATTCTTAAAGGATGAGCTTGATGATTACCTCCGCGGAAGGTCCAATGAAAGCAAGAAAGAGAATGTTTTCATCAATTGTAACCGTGCATATCAGTGGTACAATAAAGGTAGTTTGATTCTTTACGGACTGCGGGATTTGATAGGTGAGGAAGCAATTGATAGTGCGCTGTACAACTTCAATGCAGAGTATGGATTGAGAACTGCACCACCATTCCCTGGAAGTTCTGATTTGTACAGACATTTGGAAGCTGTTACTCCTGACAGTCTAAAATATTACTTGGATGACACTTGGAACAAAATCACTTTGTATGATAATAAAGCAGAGGAAGTGACTGCCACTAAAGTTTCTGAAGGGGAATACGATGTCACTATAAAGTTGAGATCTCAAAAACTCTATGCAACTCCCTCAGGAGAAGAATCAAATGCTGAATACGAAGGCGACTATATAGATGTAGGCGTTTTTGCTGCAGATGATCAGGATGAAGCAGGCAAAGACCGGGTAAACCCACTATACGTTAAAAAATATAAGCTTAAGCCAGGGGAAACATCCATTACAATTCGGGTTAAAGGAGAACCAGCTAAGGCAGGGATTGATCCTTACAATAAATTGATCGACCGAATACCGGATGACAATACAATAAGTGTAGACATATTATAAAAAAAAGGTCGTTTCAAATATGAAACGACCTTTTTTCTATTTTTTCTTCCTGAGTAGCGCAACTAAAATTAATACGAAAATCGCTGCTCCGACGATCCATACCCAAGGTTGCTGATACCATTCAGGCTCTCCGATATTCACATCGATGTCAAGCCCTCCATCTTGTGCATAAGTTGCAATGCTTGCAGTCATGGCAAGAAAAAACAACAATAAATTTTGCGTGTACTTAATTACTTGATTTTTCATGGTTGATATGGTTTATGTAAAAATTATTTAAATCGAATATTATAGGTCACTGCGACCCCAACACTCTGAATGTCTATGCCTGGATCACCTCTAAACACCTGATTGTAATAACCGAAAATATTCCAGTCATAATTGTGATAACCTATTTGAGGTCTGATATAAGCTCCTCCATCTGCAGAATTAGCGCCTGTCAAGAAAGTATAACCCACATCTGTCCCTACGAAGAGGCCTGATGGTTGCGGATAATATCTAAACATTAGTCCAAGTGGAACAGCTCCAAAACCATCTGTTAAACCTGTACCTTCGCCGATATCTGATTTTTTGAAGTAGTTGGTATAACCAGTCGCTACACCCAATCCATAATTATCTGTTCGCATAAATTGTGCGGCAACATCTAATCCTAGGGCAAGGGATGAAATGTTACTAACATCACCCACTGGAACTCCCAAATTGACTCCCAATTTTAACCAAGAGTTATCTTCATTAATTTGGTCTAAATCTCTCATCTCTTGAGCTTGAACTGCTAAACCTCCTAGTAAGAAGGTGAAACATAAGAATAGCTTTTTCATAGTTGGTTTGTTTTTCCCCTGTAAATCCAAAGCCAATGCCCTATTAAAAAAAATATTGTCCCAAACTCAGACAATTATTATAACTATTTGAATTACTGATACTTATGACCACTAATAAAAAATCATACTTGAGATTATCCAATAAACATGAATAGATTTTTAGCTATTCGTAGCCCTATTTCGGGGAAGAAAATCCCCTAAATCAAGCTTTAATTCAGCTTTCTCCATGACTTTGGGGTCTGGTTGGTCATGGATTTAAAAGTCTTATTAAAATGGGATAAGGTTTGGAAACCCACTTGATAGGATATCTGAGAAATTCCTAGATCTGTTTCCAAAAGAAGCTTTTTAGCTTCTGTAATCCTAAGTTGCTGCAAATATTGAGTAAATGTCCTACGGGTTCTTAGCTTAAAAAAACGACAAAAGGCCTCTTTACTCATATAAGCCTGTTCTGCAATTTCATCCAGTGAAATAGGTTTAGCACTATTCTCTAAAATATATCGCATAACCTGATCCATTCTCTTCCCATCCCTTTCTGATAGTGACCTTGTCACAGGAATTAAATTTAAAGCGATTATTTCTTTCGAGCCAACCTTAATTAAGGAAAGCATGTGAATAGCCTTTTGGAGTTTCTCAAGTCCTGAGCAGCTTGAAAAATTTTGAAATAGTTCTAAAATGGATTTCTTGGCAGTTCCCTCAATTTTAAAACAGCCGTTGATTTGCTCATTTAAATGGATCAGTTCTCTAAACTCATCCACCTCGCCTAAGGATTTTTCAATTGCTTTAAAATCAAAGAATAGGGTATTTCCAGAAGAGGAAAGCTTATTTTCTTCGTCAAAATATTCAGCATCACTTCTAAATACATGAGGTATATTTTCTCCTAATAGAAATAAATCTCCAGGTTCAAACCTTCCTACATAATCTCCGACCAATAACTGTCCTCTCCCTTCTATGATGACTGTTAGCTGACATTGAGGATGCTGATGCAAGTTATTATAGAAGTGCATACCTCGATCCTCTTGATATTGGATAAATGTAGTTCCAGCTTTGGGGATTTGAAATGAAATAACCTTACTCATAAGTACCAATGATATTAAATTGTTACATTATTTTCCAATATGCCAAATTTTTGATCAATATAGTACCATTTTTTACTAAATGAGCCAACGCATCTCAAAATCATAGCTACTAATTTTGAAACAAAAAAAACGATATGAACTGGAAAGGCGTATTCCCCGCAGTAACAACAAAATTTCATGAGGACGGAAGTCTTGACATGGATTTGTTTTTCAAGAACATTGATTTTCAATTAGAATCAGGTGTGCATGGTATCATCTTGGGAGGAACATTAGGCGAAAGCTCTGTTTTAAGTCAGGAAGAAAAAATCACTCTTACTAAGGAGACTGTCGACTATGTAGCAGGAAAAGTACCTGTGATCTTGAATATTGCTGAAGGTGCAACGCAAGATGCCTTATTTTGGGCTGCTAAAGCAAAAGAACTTGGAGCATCAGGCTTGATGATTTTACCTCCAATGAGATATTCAGCAGATGCAAGAGAAGTAGTTGCCTATTTCAAGGCAGTAGCAAATAGCACTGATTTACCAATCATGATCTATAACAATCCAGTAGATTATAAAACTTTGGTAACAATTGACATGTTTGCAGAATTGGCTGATTGCACAAACATCCAGGCGATCAAAGAATCTACCAGAGATATCTCTAATGTAACTCGAATGATCAACCGTTTTGGAGATCGTTACCAAATGCTATGTGGAGTTGACACCTTGGCAATGGAAGAGTTATTGATGGGCGCTGTTGGTTGGGTAGCAGGATTAGTTTGTGCATTCCCAAAAGAGACAGTTACCATTTTCAATTTAGTAAATGAAGGTAAAATAGAAGAAGCTCGCGAAATCTACCGTTGGTTCCTTCCTTTGCTTGAATTGGATATTCACCCAAAATTGGTTCAGTACATCAAACTTGCCGAGTACCACTGTGGTATAGGCTCTGAATACGTTCGTGCCCCTCGATTAACTCTAGTAGGAGAAGAAAGAGAAAGAATAGAAAAGATTATCAAAGATGGAATCGCTAAAAGACCAAATCTTTAATCTTAACTGAATTTGACGGTATGATGTCAGGGCATAGGAGCAAAAAATTGTAACTTATGGCCTGGCGTCTTTGCCAATTTTGAATTCTTATCTTTTCAATTTACCAATTAACAAACCTATATGAATCTCGACACCATATTTTCAGCAGCACAAGAAGCATTTCTATCTTATAAAAACCTTTCTGGAAGCAAAAAGGCTGATTTCTTAGAGAAAATCGCCGAAACCCTCGAAGAAAATAGAAAGGCCATTGTCCTGATGGCCTGTAGAGAATCAAATCTTCCAGAAGGAAGAATCAATGGAGAGCTTGGTCGTACAACAGGCCAAATCAAGCTATTTGCCAATCAAGTCAGAGAAGGCAGTTGGCTTGAAGCCACGATCGATCCAGCCGACCCTCACAGATCTCCCCTCCCAAAGTCTGATATCCGAAGAATGCTGACTCCATTAGGCCCAGTGGTGGTTTTTGGTGCCAGTAATTTCCCTTTGGCATTTTCTACTGCAGGTGGAGACACCATATCTGCATTAGCGGCTGGCTGCCCAGTGGTTTATAAAGGGCACCCTGCACATCCTGATACTTCTAAATTCATTGGAGAGTGTATCTCCCAAGCGGTTGAAAAATCCGGCCTTCCCGCTGGAGTATTTACTCATGTTGTGGGCGGAGTAAAAATGGGACAGGATTTAGTGAAGCACCCTGCTGCCAAAGCAGTTGGATTTACGGGCTCTTATGGAGCAGGAAAATCCTTGTTTAACATCGCTAGCGATCGTGATGAGCCTATCCCTGTTTATGCAGAAATGGGTTCAGTTAACCCTATTTTCACCTTTCAGGAGCGAATGACCAATGAGTTGGTTCCTTTAGCAGAAAGCTTTGTAGGTTCTTTGACTTTGGGATCTGGACAGTTTTGTACCAACCCAGGTTTGATTTTCGTACCTAGAGCATTGGCTGAAAATTTTGAAAATGCAGTGTCAGAAGCCATCAAAAAAGCTCCTGATTCTCCCATGCTTCATGAAGGCATCGCTGAGTCTTATTATACCGCCTTGGACAATCTTAAAACTCGTTCTGAATTGAACTGGGTGAAAGTTCCAAACGCGAAGCACTTGATTAATGTGAGTCCTGCACTTGCCGAAATTAAAGCTTCAGACTGGATTGCTGACGACCTTTTCCAACAAGAGGTATTTGGCTCTTTCGCCTTGATGGTGGTTTATGAAAATGAAGCCGAACTTCTTGAAGTTGCCAAAAAGCTTCATGGTCAACTGACTATCACGCTTTGGGCTGATAAGTCTGAGTTAAAATCCAATGAAGAATTGATTAATATCCTTGAAGAGAAGTGCGGAAGATTATTGTTCTCCGGCGTTCCAACAGGTGTGGAAGTAGGATATGCCATGCAACATGGTGGACCATTCCCTTCTACTACAGATGTGAGAAGTACTTCTGTTGGTGCACATGCGATCAAGAGATTTGCGAGACCTATCGCTTTCCAGGATATGCCTGAAGAACTACTTCCTGAAGCATTGAAAAATGGAAATCCATTAGGTATCATGCGTCAAGTCAATGGAAAGTTCACCTCTGAAAAGATTTAAATTCCTAGCTAAAACAATTTAAAAAATTGGAGGGTCTTAAGACAATCCAATACTGATCAACTACATGTCAACAAGACACACTTTCTCTTGCATCGACGCCCATACTTGTGGCAACCCGGTGCGAGTAGTTTCAGGAGGAGTTCCTTTTTTGGATGGAAAAAACATGCTTGAGAAACGGCAATTCTTCCTTGAAAATTACGATTGGATTAGGACTGGACTCATGTTTGAACCCAGAGGTCATGATATGATGTCAGGGTCTATGCTATTCCCTCCACATAATCCTGAAAACGATGTAGCAGTTCTCTTTATAGAAACCAGTGGTTGCCTGGCCATGTGTGGTCATGGCACCATCGGTACTGTAACCATTGCTATTGAAGAGGGATTAATTTACCCGAAAACTCCCGGGCAGCTGAGGCTAGAAACTCCAGCAGGATTGGTTTTAGTAGAATATAAACAAGAAGGCAAAAAAGTCTCTTCAGTAAAACTTACCAACGTAAAGAGTTTTCTAGCAGCAGAAAATTTAGAGATAGAATCTGAGGAATTAGGAAAACTATCTGTTGACGTTTCTTATGGAGGCAACTTCTATTGCATTATTGATCCTCAGGAAAACTTCCCTGGACTGGAGCATTATAAGGCAGAACAACTGATTCGAATGGCTCGATCCATCCGCCAAAAAATGAATGAGAAATATGAGTTCGTTCACCCAGAGCATCCACAAATTAGCGGGGTTTCTCATATCCTTTGGACAGGTAAAACTCTGGACTCCAGCAGTACTGCAAGAAATGCTGTTTTCTATGGTGACAAAGCCATTGATCGCTCACCATGTGGTACTGGAACCTCTGCAAGACTTGCCCAATGGTATGCCAAAGGCTTGTTAAAGCCAGAAGAAGATTTCATTCATGAAAGCTTCATTGGATCAAAATTCATTGGTAGGATTGAACAAGAAACAGAAATAAACGGAAAACCAGCGATCATCCCTAGTATTGAAGGCTGGGCAAAAGTTTATGGTTACAATACCATCATCTTGGACGATGATGACCCTTACGTACACGGATTCCAAGTCATTTAAGAACCAAGAGAAAAGAGCCATGAACCAATGCGGGTTTAGCTCTAATTCTTGATTCTTGATTCTTACATCTTGATTCTAAAAATGAAACCAACCATCATCATCGGAGGAGGAATAGTCGGACTATTCTCAGCCTATTTCCTTCAAAAAGAAGGAATTGAAGTTCAGGTTATCGATAAAGGTGACATGAATGAAAATTGCTCGACGGGTAACGCAGGAATGATTGTACCAAGCCATATCATTCCCTTGGCAGCACCTGGAATGATCAGTAAGGGGATTTCCTGGATGTTTTCTTCCAAAAGCCCTTTTTACATACAGCCCAAACTCGATGCGAAGCTTCTAAAATGGTGTCTACTATTTTACAAAGCAGCAACCCCAGCTCATGTAGAACGAAGTATCCCATTTTTGAAAAATCTAAGTCTACTTAGCAAAGCACTCTATCAAGAATTTAGTGAAGAGCACCCGGAGTCATCCATTGCCTTGAAGAAAAAAGGCTTAATGATGGTTTATCAGAGCAAAGCCATGGAAACGGAAGAAGTGGAATTTGCTCATTTAGCTAGAAAAAATGGGTTGGAGGCAGATATTTTAAGCCCTGAGGATATTAAAACTTTTGAACCCAACCTAGAAGTGAAGGCCCGTGGCGCCGTTCGCTTCCCGGGAGATGCTCATTTAGATCCCGGCCAGCTTTACTCTTTCTTGAAAAGCTACCTTCAGGAAAAAGGAGTTAAATTCTTAGCAAATACTTCCGTACATGGGTTTGAAAAAACCAATGGTCAGGTGAAATCTGTTTTAACTGACCAAGGTAAAATTGAAGCAGAAAAAATCATCCTTTGCGGTGGATCCTGGTCAGGAGAACTTGCTAAAATGCTTGGCTTCAGCATGCCAATGATGGGTGGAAAAGGTTATTCCTTTCTTCAAGAAAACAAGCCTGAAATCAAGCAAGCTTCCATTTTGACAGAAATGAAAGTGGCTGTAAGCCCTTATGGAAACCATATTCGCTTTGGAGGAACGATGGAGATTGCCGGAACTAACGAGAAAATAAATATCAATCGGGTCAAAGGCATTTACGAATCCATTAATCGATATTACCCCTCTTTTGAAGCAAAATTCCCTGAAAAGGATCAAATATGGAAAGGCTTGAGACCCTGCTCTCCAGATGGGCTTCCTTATATCGGATATGCTCCGGGTCTAACCAATGTGCTGGTGAATTCAGGCCACTCCATGATGGGTGTTAGTTTGGCTCCAGCTTCTGGAAAAATCATTAGTGAGTTGCATCAAAAAAAGGACTCAAGCCTGGAAATAACAGGTTTTGAAGTTGGGAGATACCAATAGTAGCTATTTCCACTGCAAGCAAAAAAGGCTTCTCTAAAATTCAGAGAAGCCTTTTTTTGATTAGAAAAACATCTATATCAAGTAGTATAGACTGAGTTAAACATGACGTAATCAGTTGTCAAATCAGATCCCCACCCTATTCCTTCTTCTTCACCTGAGTTCACCTCAAGCAAAACTTGGATATGAGATTCACGAAGCAATTTCTTCATGTAAGCTTTATCAAATTCGACTGGATTTCCTTTTTCTAGTACTTGTACGAGATGGTTTTGATCTCCTATAAAGAGGTTTACTTTCCTATAGTTAAAAGGCACCCCAGCATTCCCGCAAGCTGCCACAATCCTACCCCAGTTTGGATCTCTCCCAAACATCGCTGTTTTGACCAAGGTAGAATCAGAAATAGCACGGATCAATGTTCGTGCAATTACCTCAGACTTTGCTTTGGTCACCTTATACTCAATAAACTTAGAAGCTCCTTCGCCGTCAGAAACGATCAATTTGGCAAGGTGAGTAAGAATTTCCAACAATTTGGATTGAAACAGCTCATAACCCGGATCATCCTTGCTTTCTACTTTTCTGTTACCAGCAAGACCATTGGCCATCACAGCTACCATATCATTCGTTGAGGTGTCTCCATCTACAGTAATCATATTGAAAGAACGATCTACACAATATGTCACTGCCTCCTGAAGAAGCTTTTCATCAATATTAAAGTCCGTCACAATAAATGCCAGCATCGTCGCCATATTCGGGTGTATCATCCCAGAACCTTTGGCAACACCACCAAGATTTATAGTCTCTCCTTCATGCTTAAACTCTACAAAACCTTCTTTGGCAAAGGTATCTGTAGTTAATATTGCATTCGCAACGAAAGAACCGGCCTTCAACTCATCACTTAGCTTCGGGATATTCACTTTCAGCCCTTCTACTACATCTTCGGTAGGAAATTCCACCCCAATAATTCCAGTAGAAGCAACGATTACATCTTCTTCAGGAATTTTTAGCATTTCCGCAGTGGTTTTCACCATAGCTTCCGCACCTTCTCGACCTTGATCACCCGTACAGGCATTAGCATTTCCTGCATTGCAAATGATCACCTGCGCCTTATTATTCTTGAGATTCTTTTCTGTGATTTTAATAGGTTCTGCTCTCACTTTATTTTGCGTAAGAGTCCCTGCAGCTGCAGCCGGAACCTCAGAGTAAATTATGGCCAAATCCCTCTTCATGGATTTTACACCAGTATGGGCACCCCAACATTTGATGCCTCTAACATTCGTAATATTTTGGATCATTTTATTCTACCATTAAGGTTTAAGTGGTATATGATTTAAGCCTGTGGCTTCAGGTAAATCAAACATCAAATTCATATTGTGAACTGCCTGACTTGCAGCTCCTTTTAACAAGTTATCTATTACTGAGATAGAAATCACTTTTTGCGTTCGCTCATCCCAAGTAGGGAACACATCACAAAAATGGCTTCCTCGGACATCTTTGATACCAGGTGCCTGATTTCTTAACCTTACAAAGGGCTTATCCTGATAATATTCCGCATAGATTTCTGTTAACTTCTCCTGATTCATTTCTGTTTTCAGTTTCGCATAAGAAGTTACCAAAATCCCTCGATCTACTGGCAAAAGGTGCGGAGTAAACTGAACAGTCGTATTGCTTCCTGCTATTCCTCCCAATTGCTCTTCTATCTCTATGGTATGACGGTGCCCAGCTATTCCATAAGCTTTAAAGTTCTCATTGACATTGGAGAAATGAGTGGTCGGATTGGCTTTCACACCTGCTCCTGTGAGACCAGATTTAGCATCAATGATCACAGAGCCTTCCTCCACCAACTGCTTGGCGTAAAGAGGCGCTAAACTCAAAATAGAGGCTGTTGGATAACAACCCGGGTTCGCCACTAACCTCGCATCAGCAATCTTTTTGGCAAACAATTCAGGTAAGCCATAAACTGCTTCAGAAAAACCAATCGGATAGCTGTGCTTCTTTTGATACCACTCTTCGTAAACATCTTTGGAAGATAGCCTAAAGTCACCTGAAAGGTCAATAATTTTTGCTCCTAAATCTTTCCATTTAGCCACAAAATCCATGGAAACTCCATGTGGTAAGGCCAAGAAAATAACATCCAAATCCATTTTGGAAACTTGATCAGCACTTTCTAAAGGAATATCTAATCTATTGAAAAACTGAGGATGTAAATCTGAAAAAGGCTTTCCGACGTGTGACTCGGATGTAATTATAGAGATAGATACATCTGGATGATTTAATAAAAGGCGCGCCAATTCCGAACCTGTAAATCCTGATGCTCCTACAATCGCAACTTTTAATTTTTGATGACTCATAATTAGGCAGTGGTTTTGGTTTCTACTAAAATCTCATCCAACTTCTCTATAAAAATCTGGAGCTCGGCTTTACTGACATTTAATGCAGGAACCAGTCTTAAAATATTCCCTGCCGTGGCATTCGCAACAATCCCTTCCTCCAATAATCTTTTGACAAGAGGTGCTCCAGGAGATTTAAGCTTAATTCCTAGCATCAAGCCCAAACCCCGAATGGATTCCAGTTCCTTATGATCTTTTATTAATTCTTTAATTTTATCTTTTAGCCACTCTCCTGTTTCAGTTGCTTGCTTGCACAATCCTTCTTCCGCTATGGTTTCGATCGTAGCTATGGAAGCTGCAGCTGCTAATGGATTTCCTCCAAAAGTAGTTCCATGGTCTCCAAATTCAATAGCACTGGCTACTTTCTCGTTACACAAAAAAGCTCCAATAGGCACACCGCCTCCCAGGCCTTTTGCAAGTGTCATAATATCAGGCTGAACTCCAAAATGATCTTTTGCAAACCATTTTCCTGTACGACCTATCCCACATTGAATCTCATCAAAGATCAATAAAACACCTTTCTCATCGCATAACTTCCGAACGCCTTTAAGATAGTTTTTTTGTGCTGGAATCACCCCACCTTCACCTTGTACAGGTTCCAGAATTACTGCAGCAGTATCATCATCAATTGCTTCTTCAAGCGCTTTCAAATTATTAAAAGGGACTTGAGCAAAGCCTGTTGGGATAGGACCAAAGCCTTCTTGATACTTCTTTTGTCCGGTAGCTATCGTCGCCAAAGTACGACCATGAAAAGAGCTTTCCATTGAGATGACTTTTCCGCCCTTACCATGCTTGTGGGCGTACCTTCTGGCAATTTTTATTGCTCCTTCTACTGATTCTGCTCCACTATTGCTCAAAAACACACGGTCAAGCCCAGAAATTTTAACAAGTAACTCACTTAGTGCTACTTGTTGTGGGCTAACAAAAAAGTTGGAAATATGCATCAGCTCAGCTGCTTGCTTCTGAATCGCAGAGACCACCTTAGGATGGCAGTGACCTACATTATTAACAGCAATTCCTGCAAGCAAATCAATGTATTCTTTGCCGTCAGCATCCCAAATTCTACTGCCTTTACCTTTTATAAAAGCGATGGGAAAGCGGTTGAAGGTGGGTAAATAGTTCTCTTTGTCTTTGGTATATAAATCTTGATTATTCATGATCTTTATTTAATAGTCAATGTGGTTCCTATTTCTTTCTTTTCTATCGCGTATTCCGTGATTTGCTGTGGCTGAGTTCCATTCAAAATGATCGCTTTTTTCACTCCTTCTTTGAGTGATTGCACACAGGATTGGATTTTCGGAATCATTCCTCCTAGGATGGTAGTCCCCATATGTTCGGCCACTTCCTTTTCATTCAACTGGCGTATAATAGTATCCGGATCTGGATATTTTAAGAATAGACCATCCACGTCTGTTAAAACAATAAACTGGTCGGCATTTACTGCGCCTGCCAATTTCCCAGCAAAAGTATCTGCGTTAATATTGTATGATTGCCCATCACTGCCATCAGCAATACAAGCCACCACAGGAACAAAGCCTTCCTTGCAAAGCACATTAATCAAGCCTGGATCAATTGTGGTAATTTCACCTACCAAACCTAAGTCTACCGCTTTACCTTCGGCATCCTTGTGTTGATATTTCACTGCAGTTACCATTCCGGCATCTTTTCCGGACAAGCCAACTGCCCTAAGTGAATTTTGATTTAGTACTGAAATAAGGTTGGCATTAACTTCCCCTATCAGTGCTTTTTGGATTTCTGCGAAAGCAATCGGTTCAGTGACCCTCAAGCCATCTATAAATTGAGATTTGATAGCTGCTTTTTCTAGAGACTTGTTGATAAAAGGCCCTCCGCCATGAACCATAATTACTTCAAATCCACTCTGCTGAAGTTTAAAAATTTGAGCTGCAATTTCTTTTTGCAACTCCGGATTTATCATCGCATTCCCACCATATTTAATGAGAATTCTTTGCCTAGACATTTTTACTTTTTTTAGATTAAATTGATTTTTTCTCAACACGGAAGTCCCCTTATGAAGCTTCATTATTCGAAAGAAATCAGAATTGAATTAGTGTTTTTAATGGTTGGAAATAAAAAGAATATTGGTTTAAAATAGTTTAACCTGACAAATTGAAACAAGCTTCGTACCGAAATGGGATATTTGCCAAATACACCGACACAATTAATAAAATTATAATCAATACTTAGAAAAATCCTACTAACCCCAAAGATTGGTGACAAGCTGTCATACGAAAAATGGGCAGACTTTTAAAAAAATCCCCATTTTGGGAAAACAAAAACTTTAGAAAAACAATGGGGTTAAATTATAATAGGTCTTCTTTCCTGAAAAATCCAACCAGTAATTTAATCATATCACTGTTGTTATAAATTTGATTTTGTTTTTGATAAGGAATTGTAGTTTTAAAGAAAGAAAAAATAAACCTACATGAATCAGGAATTATTAAATAATCTCGGAAAATTAGTACTTAGACTTGGAAGTGGAGCTTTGATCCTCACGCATGGCATCCCTAAAATCAGTAGATTGTTTGGCGAAGGCCCAATCAGGTTTTCGGATCCATTTGGTTTAGGTCCTGCGATTTCTCTTTCTTTAGCCACTTTTGCCGAAGTAATTTGTGCGGTTTTAATCATAATAGGACTTAAAACCCGACTGGCTTCTATCCCCTTAATGATTACTATGCTTACCGCAGCACTTTATGCTCATGCCGATGACCCTTTTGGCACTAAAGAAAAACCTTTACTCTTTTTCGTCCTTTTCCTGGGCACCCTAATATTAGGAGCAGGTGATTATTCCATTGATGGTATTAACAATAATAAAAAACGTAGCTTATTTTAAATCAAGTCCCTGCTTTTTCCAATTGGGCAAGGTCAAGCTTCTTCATTTTCATAAATTCTGTGATGACCTCTTTGCCACGAATAGGGTCGGCAACTAATCTTCCCAAATTAGCAGGCACGATTTGCCAGGAAACGCCAAATTGGTCCTTAAGCCAGCCACACATGCTTTCGGTTCCATTTTTGGTAAGCATATCCCAATAGTGATCTATTTGCTGTTGCTGATCACAACTCGCAACTAAGGAGAACCCTTCATTAAAATTAAATCCATGGACGATGGAACTGTCCATGACCGCAAAAAGCTTCCCTCTCAAAAAGAACTGGGCATGCATAATTTTGCCCTCTTGCTCCCCATGTTCTTTCCCATAATTAGCAGCAAAAACGAGCGATGAGCCTTCGAAAATTGTTGTATAAAAATTGATTGCAGCTTCAGCTTTCCCAAAATTACCCTCTGAGAACATCAAGCAGGGAATAAATTTCTGATCTGAATGTTCCGGCTTGTCTAAAGTTAATTGCCAGGTAACTCCAAATCTATCTTTTACCCAACCATATTTTTTACTCCAAGGATAGGTATCCAAAGGCATCATTTCAGAACCTCCCTGAATCAACAAATCCCAAATTGCTTGTATTTCCTCCTCCGAGTCAATTATGGTGTAAATAGAGATAGACGGTGTGATCTGGAATTCAGGACCACCATTCAAGCACATAAACTTCTCTCCCGAAGCCTGAAAAGTCACCACCATCGGATTCTCCTCCAAGATTTGGGAATCTTTAAAAACTCGGCAATAAAATTCAGCCACTTCTTTGGCGTTACCATCGCACCAAAAGCAAGGAAAAATCGTATTACTCATCTTTTTGGGATCAACGTTCGCAGATTTCTTTTAGCTTTTTCAAAGCTTTTGGCCACATTCCAGCAAAGTAATCCTCATACTCTTGGTTAGTGTCCAGCTCAATTTTCAGTAAAGTCTCATCCCCTTTTACCTCGAAAATGTAGTTTTCATGCGCTCCAGACCAAGCTTGAACTTCGGGAGTATCCAAAATTTCCATTCCATCTCTTAACTCTCCCAAGTGCTCGATGCTTAAATACTCATTAGGAATGTTCTTATCGATTCTACTGACCATTCCTCCTTTTTTTCCGTTTTCATCAATTCCCACAAAAAGAATTTTACTTCCTTCACTCCAGCTTCCTTCAAAAGTTGAACTCGGGGAAAATATTGACGTCCACACCTCGTAAGAAGACTTCTCGATCATGATCCTGTAAACTTTCTCCACGGGTGCATTGATCAAAATTTCAAAAGACAGTTTTTTAAAATCTTTCACAGCGATTCAGTATAGCTTTTAAAATTATCCACAATTGCCTGCCATCCTCCACGCTGGATTTCTACAGAATTGGTTGATTCAGCTTCAAAAGTTTCTTTGATAAGAATGCCATCAGGTAATTCAGAAAATTCGATCCTCGCAGCCCTTCCATCATCCATGATGTAGGTAATAAGTTCTTGCTTTTTGACTTCCTGATATACTCCACCAAAATCAAATCCAAAACTCCCGTCTTTCGCTTCCATTCTGAAAACAAAGTTTCCTCCTGGCTGCAAATCATTCTCAGATTTAGGACAGTGCCAATCCGGAGAAGCAAAATACCAATTCACGATGTGCTTTGGTTTAATCCAACTTTCCCAAACCTTTTCCAGGGTTTTATCCACCACCACTTGAACTGTGATTTTTGTTTTTTCAGAGGTTGTCATTTCTCGCTTGTTTAAATTAGGCTACTGTTTACTTTTCAAAAGTACCTATCCCATTTTGAATTTTGGATGTACATATTAGACAATAATGGGGTGAAATACGACAAGGATAATTATTTTTGAATATGAAGAGGATATATATCTTAACTCCTGAGCACTCTGTCCTTCAGGTAATTGCGGGGACTCAATATTGTTTCAATACAGTAAACAACTTCTTAATCCAATCTGGAAAAGAGGCTCTCTTTGAAGTTCAATTATTAGGCTTAAAAACCGAGGTATTCCCATCTGGACCAAATTTTTCTATAACACCAGATATTCTTTTGAAGGACGCAGACCGTGCTGACCTGATCATAATTCCACCGCTTTTCGGTGATTTACCTACCGCCATAGACGCCAATAAAAAATTCATTCCTTGGATCAACGAGCAATACCATCAAGGGGTAGAAATCGCCTCCCTATGCATTGGAGCATTTCTGTTAGGTGCAACGGGATTGCTGGATGGAAAAAAAGTGTCTACCCATTGGGGCTTTACCGATTTATTTCGGGAAATGTATCCGGAAGTTGATGTCCAGGATGGGAGTATAGTTACAGAAGAATCGGGGATATACTCCAGCGGAGGAGCGAATTCCTATTGGAACTTACTATTGCATTTGGTTGAGAAATTTACGGATCGGGAAACTGCTATTACATTGGCTAAATATTTTGCTATTGATATTGACAGAAATAGCCAATCCCCTTTTACAATTTTCTCAGGTCAAAAAAAACATCAAGATGAGGCGGTTAAAAAAGCACAGGAATTGATAGAAGAAATGATTGAAGACAAGATTTCTGTAGAAACACTGGCGGAAAAAGTAGCAGTAGGTAGAAGAAGTTTTGAAAGAAGATTTAAGCGGGTGACCAACAATTCGGTTTTGGAATATATCCAACGTGTCAAAATAGAGGCTGCCAAAAGAAGTTTTGAATCGACCATGAAGAATATTTCAGAAGTGATGTTTGATGTGGGATATTCAGATACCAAAGCATTTAGAAACACTTTCAAAAAAATTACTGGTTTAACCCCTCTGGAATACCGCAATAAATACAATAAGCTGGCCCAAAATTGAGCCAGCTTATTATTTTTTCACTAAGGTCATCGAACCTGTCACATCCACCACTTCTGCGATTTTGTTAAAAACGATAGTTGGAATGTCAATTTTATAATCCTCCAATTTTATGGGAAATTTAAAATCAAGTTTTAGCTGATTTCCATTGGAAACAATCGTACCGGGAATAGTCACTGATTTAGTCACTCCATGAATGGTCATGGTTCCTTCAGCCGTTGCTTTATAAGTCCCTGCTGTTTTCAGATCCAATGTTTCTTTGATTTTTCCTTTAAATACTCCCGTCGGATATTTCTCACTTTCGAGGTAATTCTCATTGAAATGCTCTTGCATTAATTTATTGGGAAATTCAAAATCAGTGATCCTCATTTGCACCGCAATCTCATTATTATCAGCATTGATGATAGAAGCTACTGCTTTATTGACTGCTTGAATATTTTCCAAAGGTGCATCAGAGAAAAACGAAATATCACCATTAGAAGTGGAATACAATGTCTGAGCTGAAGCTGTAAAGGTTACAGCACAGAAAATAAGGACTAAATGGATAATTCTCTTTCTCATAGTTTTTAAAATTTTCTTCTTTTATCAAAGCTGAAAGTCCTTGAAATATTGAATCCATAAAAGATATCGGCATTTTCCCAAGTCCCTGTATTCAAGGCAATAAAATGTCTTTCTACCATTCCCCTTGCATTGGTAAAGTGAAGCTGAAAAACGTGGCCACCAGTATCGATATCAAATCCAAGAGAAAGCGAATTATGAAAAGGATATGGCACTCCTGTTTCGAGTTGGTAAGAATCTCTGTCCACGAAATTATAATAGTATTCAGCAGAGAAAGTAACCCTCGAACTTATTTTATACCTACCTCCCATTCCTAAGGAGAATAAATTATTATCGAACAGGTTATTTTCTACCTTATTGATGTGAATGAAAGTGGGCATCAACTGAAAAGAAAACTTATCATTAAATTTTCTAGCAATTAAAGCCTGGGTAGTATAGGTCAAGCGCTCTTTGTTATTGAAGAACTTCATCTCGCTTCCCGAGTTCATAACATAGCCTGTGGGCATCGTATTCACTGCCAAGCTTCCATAAGCCGATAAGGTAATGGGAAACAAATTTGATTGCCTCAACAATTTGTATTTGGTATAGAAGTCATAGGTCTTTTCCTCCGAACTTCTTCCTACGCCAATCAGCAACTGATCCGTCAATCCATATTCTAATCCCAAGCGTATTCTTGCTTCATCTAAACCGAAAAAGTTGGAAAGAAAGCCACTGTTTACGGAACCGAATCTGTGAGAAATCCAGAAGTTTAAATGCTTTTTGGAAATTGTTTCAATAGTTTGACCATTGATGAGGCGAGTTGCTTTGAAAGTAGCCTGCGTGTAAACAGTTTCCTTTTCAAGGTCCTCATTGAGCAGATTTAATAAATCATCCTGAGCAAAAGAAACTCCGGACATCAAAATAAATAAGAGCGCAACTGTTAGTTTTTTGATCATTTAAGGCAATGTTTAATTCCTTGATAATTATGCAAAAACCCGAAGTGTAGTTCCGGAAAATTCGGTATTGTAAGCTTTAATTCCTCTTTTACCCTCTGAGTTTAAACCAACTCCCTCGGTAGTATATTTTGCCCCATGTTCGGTACAATAAAACCCTGAACCTTGATAAATTACCTTCGACCTATTTTCATGGGAACAGATTTGGGTCACAGCCGCAAACTCATTCGCAGATATCCTGGCAATCACCACTTTGTTGATGATTAGGTAATTTCCGACCGTATTCAGAGCAGAATTGGCAGAATCAGTCAAGTCCAAAGTAAAATCAAGAGCTGCAGGACCGCTAGGATCTCCAGCTTCATTGATACAAGATGTCAAAGTTGATGCTCCGCAATAAATAGCCAGCAAAGATGCTCCCTTAAAGCCTAAGGATTTAAGGAATTCATTTCTTGAAATTTTATTTTTCATATTAAACAGGATGATATTTCGCTGACAAGTTCAAGAAAAATCAATTAGAGCATCCTTTAGCAATCATTAAGATTATCTTAAAAAATATTTACTAAAAATTTTGTTTTTAAGTTTAAGCCAGAATTTTATATTCATTTATCCCCAAACATAAAATGTTCATTATCTTAACTTTCTATACATCCTTCGTCAGATCCTATTGAGCAATTCGTGAATAGATGAATAAGACTCAAAGTTGAATCTGGCTTAGGGACAATTGATTTAACCCAATTTACCTATGAAAAAGCTAGCGGTCTATTTCTTCTTACTTAGTTCTGGCGTGTTTGCACAAGTGCCAGAAGGGAAGCAAGTCATCAGCTCACTTTATATCTATGATATGGCAACTGGTAAATCAGAAATGATTTTAAAAGAAGATCGTCATTTTGAAGCTCCAAATTGGTCTCCTGACGGAACCTTCCTACTAATAAACAGCGAGGGGAAACTGGAAAAAATAAGTCCCACAGGAGAAAACTTAGGTTTTCTTAATACCGGACCTATTCAAAGAGCCAACAATGACCATGGTTATTCTTTTGATGGTAAGACTTTGTTTATATCTAGTGGAAAGCCCGATGTAGAAAGAGGAGGCTCCTATATTTATAAAGTAGCAGCCGAGGGAGGAAACCCTACCCTGATCACACCTCTTTCCCCTTCTTATTGGCATGGAGTTTCGCCAGATGGGAAAGACATTGTTTACTGCGCACCCAGGAATGGAAATTACGATATCTATAAAATGAGTGTGAATGGAGGGGAAGAAATCAGATTGACCTCTGAAGAAAGTCTCGACGATGGTCCAGAATATTCTCCTGACGGAAAATATATTTACATCAATTCTTACAGAACAGGGATGATGCAGATCTGGAGAATAAAACCAGACGGCTCAGATCCCGAACAGATGACATTCGATAATCACTCCAATTGGTTTGCGCATATCTCGCCAAATAATAAAGTAGCTACAATCATCACCTATCTCGAAGACCAGAAAGAAGGACATCCTTTTGGGAGACAGGTAAAGCTGCGCTTACTTGACCTGGAGACCAAAGAAGTGACCGATTTGACCGAAGAGTTTTATGGAGGTCAAGGAACCATCAATGTTCCATCCTGGAATCCTGAAGGAACAAAGTTCGCTTATGTAAGGTATGGCTTGAAGGATCTTTGAGAACTAATTCAAAAGCAGAAAACAAATCATATGGTACTGACTATAAATTGAAAGCAAAAATAAATTCATAACTTGAAGTGAAACATGTAACCTTAGAGGCATATGAAAAAGATCAAATTTTCGCTCATTGCTATTTCATTTTTATCATTTTTTAGTTGTACAAATGAATCCAAAAGTACAGGAGATGAAACTGAAAGTTCTCCTTCATCTAAAGAAGAATCAATATCAGAGAACCCCTTAAAAGATGTTTATTGGGGTGACACTCATAATCATACTGGAAACTCCTTTGATGTTTTTCTTTTTGGAACTCCTAACTCAACACCGGAAATTGCCTATCGTTTTGCAATGGGGGAAGAAGTGGAAAGTCCGACAACTGGCAAGCCTTGGAAACTGACCAAGCCTTTAGATTTTTTGGTAGTTGCAGACCATGCCGAACTATTAGGTTCTATTCCATTGATGTACTCGAATACACCTGGGATAACGGACACAAAGACGGGCCAAACATTTTTGGAAATAGCTCCAGACAAAAATGATGAAGCTGGATTGCAAAAAATATACGACATTCTCAATTATGCCGCTTTCGATCAACCCAACGAGGCCAACCTGGGTGCCAAAGATCTGGTTCAGGATTTTGGAGGAGCAAAGGTCACAGAAGCCTGGACGAGATATATCGAAACAGCTGAGAAATATAACGACCCTGGAAAATTCACTACACTAATCGGCTGGGAATGGACTTCCAATAACCGGGGAGCCAATTTGCACCGTGTGGTTTTTATGCCCCAAGGAGGTGATGTAGCTAAACAATTTATCCCTTACAGTTCACTTGAAAGTGATGATCCAGAAGACCTTTGGACTTGGCTTGAAGCTACCAGCCAACAGACAGGAGCTGAATTTGTTGCCATTCCACACAACCCGAATATTAGTTTGGGGTTGATGTTTGCGGAAACCAGATTGAATGGTGAGCCGATTGACAAAGACTATGCAGAAAAACGGATGAAATGGGAAAGATCAGTGGAGATCACTCAAATCAAAGGAGATTCAGAGACTCATCCGGTATTATCTCCCAATGATGAATTTGCGAACTTTGAAACCTATGACTTTGCTCTAACTCCCGATGGAGCTAGACCCGCCCCCACAAAAGCAGATTACGTTCGATCAGGATTAAAACGCGGGTTGGAATTGGAGAAAAAAATAGGCAGTAATCCTTATAAAGTTGGGTTTGTCGGAAGTACTGATTCGCATACAGGATTAACAGCGATTGAGGAAACCAACTTTGCCGGAAAAGGTCAGCACGATGCTACCCCCGAGAAACGACCTCATCCAACCGGAATCGGTTCTTCCAAAGGTTGGGATATGGGTGCAGCCGGCTGGGTAGGTGTTTGGGCCGAAAGCAATACCCGCCAAAGCCTAGTTGATGCTTTCCAGCGTAAAGAAGTATATGCCACAACCGGCCCAAGAATCACATTACGAGTATTTGGAGGGTATAATTTTAACGAAGCTGATCTGAATGGTGAAATGGTGAAAAATGGCTATGAAAAAGGTGTCCCAATGGGAGGTGATCTTGCCAATTCCCAAAAAGCTCCTGGTTTTTTAATTTCAGCAATCAAAGACCCGGATGGTGCCAATTTGGACCGAGTTCAGGTAATCAAAGGATGGGTTAAAGCGGATGGAACCTCGGAAGAGAAAGTATATGATGTAGCTTTATCTGATGACCGAACAGATGGAAAAGTTAAAGTGGGAAATACCGTTGACCTTGAAACAGGCAAATACACCAATACAATTGGAGATCCGGAATTAAAAGTATTTTGGACTGACCCTGATTTCAACTCAGATCAAAATGCTTTTTATTATGTCAGAGTATTGGAAATCCCAACTCCTAGATATTCTTTGCTTGATGCAATTTACCTTGGCATAGATGTAAAAGAGACAGGGCATCCCGCTACTATTCAAGAAAGAGTCTATAGCTCTCCTATCTGGTACAATTCAGGTCAACAGTAAACATATGAGTAATTGGTTAAAAGAACCGCTCCTGCATTTTATCATTCTAGGGGCGGTGATTTTTTTGTTTATGAAATCACAGACGCTGGAGAGAGTTCCGGTGATGATCAAATCGTCTTGAACGATGAAACTCTTACACATATCAGCGCCCTTTGGGAGTTGCAGTGGAAACGAAAGCCAACTTTTGAGGAACTGGAAGGTCTGATAGCTGACTATGTCGAACAAGAGGTTCTATATAGAGAGGCACTCCGCATGAATCTTGATCATAATGATGAAATAGTAAAGCGCAGGCTATCACAAAAGATGGAGTTTATGGCCAGCGATCTCACCAAATTAATTGCGCCAGCAACAGACGAGGCTTTACAAAAATACTTGGAAGAACATCCTGAAAAATTCTTATACCCCCCAAAGTATTCTTTCCATATACTCACCTTTACTTCTTCAAATCATGACAATCCAAAAGATTTTTCCCAAAGCCTGCTTCGGGATGCAGACCCGTCCAATTTAGAGGCACTTTTGAATAAGGGGGATATAACACAAATACCAACCAAACTTGAAGAAGCTTCGAAACAAAAAGTTGATCGAGAACTAGGCATTGAATTTCACTCTTCCATGAATGAGCTTCCTATCAACCAATGGGTAGGCCCCATTCATTCTGGGTATGGAGAACATCTTCTATTTATCACTCATAAAACAGAGGCCTATCTACCTGAATTAGCTGAGATCAGAGATGAAGTCCAGCGAGATTTTGAGTATGATATGGAACAAAAAAGTAAAGAGGTTATATACCAGGAAATAAAAAAGAATTATGAGATCGTCATTGATTCTGAATCATTGGATGAGGATCAAATAGGAAAAATTTCCTCACTTCTAAAAGTCACGGAATGAAAAGATACTTAGTCATAGGTCTCTTGTTTTTCATCCTTGGCTTTTCAACTAATTCCTGGGCTCATGAAATTCGTCCAGCCTATCTTCAGATCAAACAAATCTCTGAAAATTCGTACCAGGTACTTTGGAAAGTTCCCCGCAAAGGAGATATGGTCATTAGCCTCCAGCCTATTTTTTCTGAAAATTTCACTTTGACGGAAGCTTCTGAAAGAACGATGTCTGCAGATGCCCTTGTCTTTCATTTCAATCTTGAAGGTTCAAGTCGATTACCGGGTTCCCAATTGACCATCAACAATCTAGAAAAAACGATGGTCGATGTATTGGTGAATATAGAATACCTAAACGGTGAAAAAATCACCTTAATGCTAAAGCCAGATCAACCACAAATACTTTTGCCGGGAAAGACTAGTAAATGGGGTGTGGCAAAAACCTATTCAATTTTAGGGATTGAGCATATTTTATTTGGCTTCGACCATTTGTTGTTTGTATTGGCCTTATTGATTATTTCTGTCGGCTTCAAAAAACTTTTAAAAACAGTTACTGCTTTTACTTTAGCACATAGTATTACTCTCAGTTTTTCAGTCTTGGGAATAGCTAACTTACCCGGACCTCCAGTAGAAGCTGTCATTGCCTTGAGCATTGTGTTCTTGGCCATGGAAATCATTAAACTAGAGAAGGGAACACCAACTCTTACCAGTAAAAAACCATGGCTAGTAGCATTCTCATTTGGCCTTCTTCATGGTTTTGGATTTGCTGGAGCTCTTTCAGAAATCGGTTTACCGCAAACTGAGATTCCTCTTGCATTAGCCTTCTTTAATATCGGAGTTGAGCTGGGACAGATTATTTTTGTTATTGTTGCCAGTGGAGCGATGAGTTTATTAGCAATGAAAAAAGACTGGTCTCTTCATGTTAAACAGATTCCGGCCTATGCAATAGGTTCAATCGCTACTTTTTGGACCATAGAGCGGATAGTTGGATTTTGGTTTTGAGGGAAATCATAGGTGAATCCAAAAATAATTTAGGGAAATCAATAATTTGAAGCTGGAGAAATCTGATTTTCAGTTGGGGTTTTTTCTAACCTCGAAGGTTTACTTTTTTTTAACCGCAAAGATCACAAAGGAACACAAAGGCTCCTGTGTAGGCGTAGTGCAAAACTCTTGAATGCTGCCTTAATCTAAACACCAAAGGTGCGATTCGTTTCAACCCAGCATCAGCATAGCGCCATGCTGGGTATAAAGATCTCTTTATAAAATTGAGTGCCAAAGGCACGACCAGTAAGAAAAGCCTTTACAAATAACCTTTGAGGTTTTTTTTCTTCTTAACTGCAAAGATCACAAAGGCTCCCGCTCCCGGTGGCTATCGGGAGGCGCAAAGGCCGAAAAGTACCGGTAACTTCGAATTACAAATTCTATAAAATAAAAAAGCGTAGATACAATCTACGCTTAGAGGGGCTGGTTAAATTTTGAAACTTCACCTTAGTACCCTATCCAATAATCCACTTCAATCAAGCCTTTTTCAATGCGGCAATCCTAAAGGTTCTCCAAAATCAAAACATGATGTACTTTTCTGCTAAAACATCTGCCCGACCCACAACATGGAAGGTTAGAAAAAAAGGTAGTTCTTGATTTCTTATCTGATGTTCTCCCACAAAGTCATGTTTTTAAAATAGCAAATTTCAATTTTGTATTTAAAGGAAGGCGTAATTAGAAATTACGCCTAGACCATGCCTTTTTAATATTCAACCTCAAAATACACATAGTGGTGGCCAGGTTTATTCAACCTTTTCAAAATCTCCCGGAACCCAACTTTTGTCAAAAAAGGCTTCTTCAGGACCATACAATCTAAGTAAGGTAAACCAACCTTTACCCGGTACTGTTTTCACCCAATTGCCTTCCATACCTTCGGGAGCTTCTGGAGAAAAATAGATAGTAGTAGAACCATCCTCATTTTTCTTGGGCATATCTCTTGAACCTAGAGAAGGAAAAGCTTGCCCATTATCAAGCCCTGCAGCCGTAACAGGATCATAAGCCGTGATAGACCAGAAGTTTTTCGCAGGAATATTTGCTGGTAATGTCAGCTTATAAGTCTCGCCGCCATCAAGGAAATTGCCGTCCGAATCTTTTGCAGCTTCAAGATATTTGGCACCGACACCTGGTGTGGTGCTTCCCATACCCGGGCTAATGGAATAGGCATTTAAGAACATATGTAGTCTTGCATCCACATCAGTTTCCTCCATACCAGCTACTTTGAATTCAAAATCGTCGTATGCTTTTCCAAATGTTTCCCCTCCATCCCTAATATGCGAATTCCATTGGCGGTCACTATACCATTTTGCTTTTGGAAGGGTTTCCCAAGTATTAAATGCAATGACCTTGGCCATTTTCCAGGCCGTTTGCGCGGCATCGTTCAGCAATTCTTTCTGGTGATCAGTAGGCTCAAATGGTTTCCCTTTTTCTATACCGATTGCCGCGAGCATTCCCCGCATATAACTATCAGATTCATCAACCACTTCATTTTGGACAAATCGATTCAACATTTCGAAATAGGTGATATCCTGAGGAGCTACCATATTAACGGGAATGTTAGACGCATTTGGGAATTTCATTTCCTTCGCCTCACTTTCTTTACCGTAAGGATAAATTTTTATCCTCATCATATTTTCAGCAGCAGGTTTCAAATTGTTAGGGTCTTCAAAAAAGGACCTTAAAAACACAAACACCCCATTCGTTCGGCTGTTGTAAACAAAATAATTTTTGGCATCAATATCTCCGGAATAATCGGGAGGCAAAATGAGGTATTTTCCACCTTTGCCTTTGTCAGGCCCAGGCAAACCAATATCCGCCGAATATTTTTTTCCATCAATTGTAGGCCCATCAATAGGACGGTGCCACATGTCATCAATCAACGCCTGCAACATGGGCGGAGCGTCAATCACCATCGGGCCATCCGCTTTTAGATCCAGAAAACCTATTCCATATATCACATCAGAATTTGGAGTAGTGATGATGGTTTTTGCATTTAGCCTATCCTTATACACCGCCAACACCTCATAGCCACTACCAAATTCATTTGCTACCGCCTCTTTCATGGAATACATATTCATGGCAGGTAGAGCCCAGTGGTACACTTGTACCGCACGTTGAAAATAAACTTCGTCTTCTAATGTTTCTACCGTTTCCTTGGTAGGGAAATCATTTTCAAAAGGTAGGTTTGCCAAAGTTCCATAATGGTCAGTTTCAGCAATTGTAGTTTGTTTTTCTTGTGGCTGGCAAGCGGTAAAAACAATTGCCAATCCTATGGATAAGTTTAAAATATGTTTGTTCATAATTTTAAAATGTATGGTCCTAAGTTTTTTCTGCTTTATCTGAAACAGTTCATATTCTAGTCGATCATTTCCCAATCGGGTAGTTGAAAGGATTTATCAAAAAATGGCTCTAAGGGTGCATATAATCGGAAATAGATAAACCATCCATCATCCCCAACGGTCTTTAAGTGGTTCTTCTCAAATCCTTCAGGAGCTTTTGGCCCGATGTAAATATCTATGCTGCCATCTTCATTCACCACCAAATCCTCTAACCGACTATTAAGCCCCGATCCGCGAATGGTTCCTGTACCGTTTTCATACGCTCTTCTGGTGTTTTCGCTATAAAGGGTTATAGACCAAAATTGCCCAACAGGCACATCCTTAGGTACTCTTAGTTTATAGGTTTTGTCTGCTCTTAAAAGCTCCCCATTTTTATCCCGCTTAGATGTCATGTACACCTGACCCTTTCCTGGTACAGGGTTTACCATGCCTTCAGAGCTTCCTACCGCTTCATAAAACCAAGTGGCCCGTTCGTCTAACTGAACTTTTGTAACTGTTTCCTGAGCTGTTGTGAAATCAAAGCTTTTGTACCAATAGGTTCCTTCCCAATAAGGTTTGGTAAACCTTGGATTAATCTGGTTGTTTCTGGCCATCAATTCCCCCATTGCTGCACCTTTCAGAAGTATTTTTTTCTGTCTTTCATTGGGATTAAAATCCTTGCCTTTTTCAATTCCTAAAGGCTCTAACATGGCCAACCAAACTTTATCCTGTTCTCTTACAGGTTCATCGTTGATGATGTCGCTTAGCTTTTTCCAATAGTCTAAACCTCTTGGCGCAGTGGCAGACCATGCTTTGTCCAAACCTTCCGTAAACTTGATATCGGCTTTTGTCCCCCCCTGGGTCATTCCCAATTCGCTCTGAAACTTTTTACTAAAGGCAGGGTCTGGGTTGATGATACGGGTGGCAATCAAGATATTATTTGTGGCAGATTGAAATAGAAAAACGCCATCTTTCTTATACTTTGATAAATCGTCTTCAGGACCAACTATGATGTATTTTCCACCTTTCCCCTGATCAGGGCCTGTGAGTCCCAAATCGGCTACTGGACGTTGCCAAAAATCCAGAATACCTCCGGCAGTTTGACCTACTGGGTAATCGATCTCAAGCACGCCATTCGATAAATTTGCAAATGAAAAAATATAAGGTGTTGTGAGGTTTGCGGTAACAATACCTAACTTTTCATTAAAACTTTGCAGAACAGCGAAAGTTCCAAATTGATCTGAGCCATACACCTCACCCTGATTATCTCTCCAGGTAGTTATACTCACTAGCGGAGTAGACCAGATGTACGCCTGAGAAGCCCTTTGCAAGTCCATTGCATTAAACAACTTCTCGGAACTTTCATCTGAAATATAATTATCTGTCAATGTTATCTCTCCATAAGGCGTAGTGATGGTTTCATCTCCTTCTAAAGTGGCATTTTCCAGTGCCATTCCATTGGACGTTTCGTTGTTTCCGTTTGTAGATTCTTTTTCTTGTGGCTGGCAAGCCGTCACTAGGACAGCTGCCGCCAGAGATAAGTTTAAAATGTGCTTTTTCATAATTCAAAAATTCTCGGATTGAAATCTATTAAGACTACTTTTCAGGTTTCAATTCAATGTTCACCTCTGCAATTTTACCCTGGAATTCAAATGGTGCAGGATAACTTTTTGTCACCGGTGAACCCGTATCCTCGCCTATTCCAAACGTATCGATACCGAAGCGCGCTGGAACGGTAGCATCTACTCGAGCTTCTCCGACTTTTTCATTATTGAGGTAAAGCGTAAACATGCCTCCTTTTCCAGCACCTCCACCATCGTATGCAAAGTCAATTTTCACAGAAGCCATTCCATCAGGAAGTTTTTTACTGGATTTGATCGTGGTGATTTTATCCTGAAAGAAATTGTACTCGAAAGTCGGATAGCCATCCTTCACATACAGCACATAGCCTGCACTGGAACCCCCAATAGCATTGACCACACCATCTTTATGCCCAGAGGCAGTTTCCAACATTGCCTCCATAGTCCATGAAGTATTTTTCGTATTCGGCGCCACAGGCTCTGGAATACGTGTTGCCCCCTCGTAGTAAGTAAAGGAAGTACGTCCTGTAATGAGTGAAGGCTTTGGAACGGTCAACCTTGCAGCTCCTCGATCATCCAAAGGATAGACATGGTACTTCTGAGCTTCCTCTTCCCACATAGCTTTCAACTCTTCCAATTTTTCAGGGTATTGATCGGCTACGTTGACAGCCTCCGAAAAGTCTTCCTCAATATTATAGAGTTCCCAAACTTCATTTTGGTAACCCGGAGCGATATCCTGTCTCCAAGGCAAGGTATGTTGGTGTGCTGCCACCCAACCCTCATGATACAAGGCACGGTTGGATAAAATCTCAAAGTATTGCGTATTCCGAATTTCAGGAGCATCAGCATCGATAAAAGTGGATAGGAAAGATTTCCCATCCAGTGGTTTTTGCTCCACACCATCTACATATTGCGGCATCTCCAAACCGGTCGCTTCCAAAATGGTTGGCAACACATCGATCACGTGTAAGAATTGAGACCGGATACCACCTTTATCTTTGATCACTTTAGGCCAGGTAACTACCATTGGGTTTCGGCTTCCGCCAAAGTGAGAAGCCACTTGCTTAGCCCATGGGAACGGCGTATTGGCGGCCATAGCCCAACCGACGGGAATGTGCGGTTCAGAACCTGGTTCACCTACTTCATCGGCTCTTTTCAAATTATCAGAAAGTTGGCTTTGGATCCCATTCAATGCTTTGATTTCATTCAGCGTTCCTTCTAATCCCCCTTCAGTACTGGCGCCATTATCTCCCACGATATACATGATCAGGGTATTATCTGCGTCAGGAAGTTTGCCAATCGCCTCCAACAAACGACCGATTTCATGGTCAGTAAATGCCATATAGCCTGCGTAATTTTCTTGCAAAAGGGCATAAAACTTCTTCTCGTCTTCAGAGAGGGAATCCCATGTTTTGATATTTTCATTTCTCGGTGAAAGCTTGGCATCAGCAGGGATTACGCCCATTTCTTTCTGACGCGCATAGACAATTTCCCGCTCACGGTCCCAGCCATGATCAAACTGACCTTTGAATTTTTCTCTCCATTCTTTAGGAGTATGGTGAGGCGCATGAATAGCTCCAGGAGCGAAATACATAAATACTGGCTTATCAGGAGCAATGGCTTTTTGACCATGAATCCATGAAATAGCCCGATCAGTCATATCGGTCATGAAGTGATAGCCTTCTTCTGGAGATGTTTCCGGCTCTACTGGTACCGTATTTTCAAAAAGTACTGGATTATACTGATCGGTTTCCCCGGTATTAAATCCGTAGAAATAATCAAAACCAAGGGCTGTAGGCCAACGATCGAAAGGCCCGGCAGCAGATGTTTCCCAATCCGGAGTATTATGATTTTTACCAAACCAGGCTGTATTCATTCCATTGTATTTTACCATTTTTCCGATGGTAGCAGTACTTCTCGGAATCAGGGTATTATAGCTTGGATATCCCGTAGCCCATTCCGGCAGAAATCCGTTGGCGGCATTATGGTGATTTCTTCCTGTCAATAAAGCAGCTCTGGTGGGACCGCAAATCGCTGTAGTATGAAAACGGTTGTAGCGTAATCCTTCGCTGGCCAAGGAATCCAAATAAGGGGTAGGCACCGAACCTCCAAAGGTACTGGTCATACCAAAGCCAACATCGTCCAGTAGGATGACAATTACATTTGGTGCTCCCTCAGGAGGGGAAGGAAACTCCGGCCAGTCCATTTCGGAGTCTTTATAAGTTCTTCCTATTTTGCCTTTGAATGCAGGGTCATCATATGGGAGCTTTTTGACAGCTTCTTTTTTTTGAGCCAGAGCCTGCCCAGATATGATTAGGCTGCCACAAAGAACAGATGCAGTGAAAAGTGAAACAAAATACTTTTTCATGATTTATTAAATAGTTGATTGATAAAAACTCAGAAACAAAAATTCAAGCAGGTATTAATTTCTATCGATTAATCATACCTTCTTCCTTCAGCGAAACGAATAAATAATATAATACCTAGATTAAATTTAAAAAAATATAGTAAGGCTTTAAGTCAACTTTCAAAAAATAGTAACGATTCAGTAAAACTTTACATCTATTTGTCAAGAGACACGAGTATTTATCTTCTCTTTTAAATATGCTCCAGGAGTCATTCCCTTAATTTTTTTACAGGCATTGGTAAAAGTCGCTCGATTAGTAAACCCACATTTTTCAGCAAGCAAGTCCATCCCCATTTGTTGATAACTTTCTATCTCAGCCAATCTTTCAAATTCTCTTATCCTGAAGGTATTTAACCAAACGTTGAAATTCACCCCATGTACTGAATTAATGGCTGGCGAGAGTTTATATACAGGTATTTCAATTTCCCTACTTAAATCATGGATCGAATAGGCAGGATTTAAAAATACTTTTTTCATCTCTAAAAAACTCCCAATTGCCTTGCAAATGGAAAGATCTGATGAATTAATTTCTGGCTCTTTTTGAGATTTTTTTATAGAGTTATCCACATTAATTTGAGGCTCTTTATCCCAGTAAAAACCATACAAAAACCCAGGGTTGAATATCAAAAAGATAGCTGTTGATATTAAAGTGGTGGATAAAGTCAAACTTTGGTATGTTAGATTATACCAATTCATAGGGATGAAATTCTTGATGTAACCTGGAATAATGGAAACAGAATACAAGCAGGTGAGAACAAAAATGAAGGAGAATAACTTAAAATTAATCTTATTATTTAAGGGCAGTATTAATTTTCTGCGGCTATAAAACATCTGATATACCAGTATCAAAAAAACAAAAGACCAAATTTGTCGAAAATGATATTGGAAATAATCCGGCGTGATCCAACCCTCAGAAAAACTGAAATTGGACACCCCCATTTGTTGGTCTTTAATGAGCATTATTTTTTCTGAATTGGGCAATAAAAAATAAGGCAAGAAATCCACCATATAAAAGATGACTGGAAAAACAGACCACCAGTACCATCTTTTCCAATCAATTCCTCTATCAATGATCTGTCTGATAAAAAAGTATAAAAATGGAGCAATGAGGTAGGAGAAAATATTTCCAGTCCTGGAAAAGGCAGGATATTCCAAGATGAGTCCAGAGCGATAAATCTCAGTGGTCACCAGTCCGTACCAGAGAAAAAATAGAGAGGTTCCTAAGAGCCAATTTCCATTTTGATTCTTCTTAGCAAAAATGATCAGCACTAAACTGACCAAAAGCCCTAATACTAAACCTGCTGTTGGAATAATTTGATTCATTATCTTAAAAGTACTCAGCTTTTACATTAAATATTGCCCTAAAAAAATATTTGAAGAAGAGTTTCATTTAAATCCTCTCTTAAATCTCAATAGGTTCTTAGTTCAGTAAAGCTTTAATATAAAAACAAAGAGAAAAAAGGGGAGCATATTTTAAAACAAATAGAAATCGGTTTTAAGGCACAACCTACAGTACGATCCTAAAAAGAAAAAAACCGATCAGTGATGACCGGCTTTTAACTTGGTATGATTTAGACTGATTAATTACTGATTCAGCTTTCTTAAATATCTGAAAAATTCAGAATCAGTAGATAAAATTATACTGGTCTTTTCGTCCATAGATTTTTCGAAGCTTTCCATGGTTCGGAGAAATTTATACAGCTCAATAGATTGCCGGTTTTTATTGTAGGCTGAGGCATAAATTTCTGTTGCCTCAGCATCCGCTTCACCTTTTATTTCCTCAGCTTCACGGAAGGCTTCCGACTGTATTTCTGCCAAATCCCTTTCCTTATTTCCTTCAATTACCCGGGCCTTTCCTTGGCCTTCTGATCTAAATTGATCTGCAATTCGGTTTCTTTCAGAAATCATTCGATCGTACACACGATCTCTGACATCGTCTACATAATTCATTCGCTTAAATCGAAAATCCAAAATCCTCACTCCTAAGTCAGCGGTTCTTTGGTTCGCCTTTTCTAGAACGATTTCTTCAATTTTATCTCTTCCTACCGAAATGTCCTGTAAGACCTCTATTTCCTCCAAAAACTCCTCCGTGATCTCAGGCTCCCTATTGCTGGATCTTACAATGTCAAGTAAATCGTGACTTGCAATAGCATTTCTGGTTTCACCATCCAAAATATCATCCAATCTGGATTGTGCCGAGCGTTCGTCTCTTAACCTAATAAAGAATTGCAAAGGGTTCGTGATTTCCCAACGGGCATAGGTATCTATAAAGATGAACTTCTTGTCCTTAGTCGGGACTTGATTTCTATCTCCATCCCACTCCAAATAGCGCTTGTCAAAGAATTGAACTTTGTGAAGGAAAGGTATTTTAAAATTGACCCCAGGGGATGTCCTTGGCTCACCCACAGGCTTTCCAAACTGGGTGACGATTGCCTGCTGTGTTTCATCCAACACAAAATAGCTGTTGAAGGATAGTATCACTAATACAACTACCAAAACGATAGAACTTATCTTTCTCTTGCTCATTTTTGCGGAGTTTTTACTTGATCAATATTTAAAAGAGGCAATACATTATTGCCTTTCTCATCTACAATAATTTTGTTCCCGATTTTAGGCAAGATCTTCTCCATTGTTTCCAGATAAATTCTTTGTTTGGTTACTTCCGGAGATTTAATGTAGGCATTGAATAGGGCATTAAAACGTTCTGCTTCTCCCTTTGCACGATTCACTCGGTTAAGGGCAAAAGCCTCTGCCAGCTGAATTGTTTCTTCTGCCTCACCTCTGGCTCTAGGGATTACCCTATTGTATTCTGCTTCTGCTTGGTTGATTAGCGTTTCCCTTTCCTGCTGCGCCTGATTGACTGCATTAAAAGATGGTTTGACAGATTCTGGTGGGTTGACATCCTGGAGAACCACCTGATCGATTCGGATTCCGTTTTCGTATTCATCGCAAAGCTCTTGCAATAAGCCTTCTACAGTAGTAGCTATTTCCTGTCTTCCGACAGTTAGCACCTCATTCACGGTCCTATCCCCCACCACTTTTCTCATCACCGATTCAGACATGTCCCGCAGGGTTTTTTCTGCATTTCTGACTTTGAAAAGGAAATTATAGGAGTTTGTGATTCTGTATTGAACCACCCATTCCACGTCAGTCAGATTTAGATCTCCCGTCAGCATCATGCTCTCATCTCCAAATCCCTCCTTAGTATAATCTGATCGCTGACCCGCTTTGGTGGTTCTAAAGCCAAATTCCTGCTTTAGTTGGCGCTGCACCGGGATTTTATACATGCGTTCAATCCAAAATGGAACTATAAAATTTAGCCCCGGATTGACAGTTCGGTTGTATTGACCCAGCTGGATTACAACCCCTTCTTCCTCAGGCCCCACCGTACGAATACTGGTAAAAAGGGCCAGTAACACCAGTAGCCCAAGAACAATTTTCTTGAGGTTTTCCCTTAACCAGTATAGGTTAATATTCAGTTGATTTATCTTTTCTTCCATAGTATACTAATGTCCTTTTGAGTAAGCTTGTTCAGATTCTGGAAATTATTTTCCCCGTTTCTTTAAGAATACTACTAAAAAAATTTGAGGAAGAATTGATTCTTAGTAAAAATGAATGGCTCCGATTCTTTGAAAGGAAAAGAAATTAGCAAAAACTTTACTTCTCTTATACAGATTTCCAATAGATCAAATCAAAAAAAGATCATGCTTGACAAGTTCTGAAATAGCGAAAACCGCCACAAGATCAAATTTGGTCAATCGATCTCCAGTCCAAAAACAAAAAAAGGACACCATTTCTAGTGTCCTTGTAGTAGCGGGAATGAACCTATCAAAAATAACTTTTTTAATGTTACATTTTTAAATTTATTGAAATCGAAATTTTAAGTCTTTCCAGCTCTTAATTCACCTTTTTAGAACTTAAAAGGTGAATTAAGGCTGAGTGTTTCCCATGGCAAGGAAATAATAGATATTTCCAGCAAAGTCACAGATAAAAAAGCCATTTTCAGAGATTGCCGCTGAGGTCATAATAGGAGCACCTAAATGCGTCTTCCAAATCAATTTCCCAGAATTAGCTTCCAAAACATAGAGTTTTCCATCCATCGCTCCAAATATCAGATGATCTCCGACAAGTATTGGAGTAGATTCTATACTCTGTTGCTGGTCAGAAAAGTAAGAAGGAGTGTAAAAAAGAGCAGGATCAACTTCAAACTCCCATTGTTTTTTGCCAGAATCTTTATCAAAGGATACCACTCCTGGATGCGAGCCAGCTAATATGAACTGATCTTTTAAGACGATCGGAGTTGAAGTCCCCGTATTCATCATTCCAGTTTCCATGCTACTGATAGTTTCGCCGGTCTCAACTGACAACTGAAACAATTTGCTTTCGCCAGACCCTGATCTACCCGCGACCCAAAGATAGCCATCAGCAAAGGTCAAAACCCCGTCTCTAAATCGGAGTCCATCATCTTCTCTACTCCAGAGGTATTCCCCTGTTTCCTTGTCCAGTGCATCCATCCCTCCCCACTGTCGATTGACGAGGAGTAACTTCCCAGCCAAGGTCATTGTAGCAGTAGACCCATAACCTCCTTTGGATTTATTTGCTTTCCATTTGACATGACCAGTGGTTGGATTCAGAGCGGTAAGGCTTTCGGCAAAGCCAGTAAAGACCGTCTCACCATCTGTAACTATCCCAGAAACAAAGCCAAATTTTCGCCTATACCCTAAATCTTTTTCCCACAATTTCAACCCTTGATCAAGAGAAAAGGAATAGGTGATCCCTTCCATGTCTGTGGCAATGACTTGACCATCGGCAATGACCATTTGATTTTTCACACCGTTCCTTGTCTTGTTTCTCCAGATTTCCTTCCCGGTATTCGCATCCCAGCAGACAACGTAGCACTCTCTTGCATTGCCATCATCGAAGCTAGACGAGATAACAAATTGATCTGCCAAAAGAGGAGAACTCATGTAAATGTTACTACCGATGTTAGCAGTCCATTGGAGTTGGTAAGGAGCTTTTAAACTTTCAGTAAGAAATGCTTGATGCGATTCATTTCCTCCTAGATTTTTCCAGTCCAGTGAGTTTTGATTCGCTATCTTTTGCCTCTCAGCAGAAAATCTCGCTCTTCTATGGATGACTTCACCACTGCTTAAATAAGCATCAAGCACTAAAGTATGAGGACCCAATGTGTCAATTTTTCCTTTTGCTTGCCAGTTCCAATCAGATTGTGGTCTCATCACTTCCCAATTATCCTGATTGATGGAGTTGGTCCAATTGAAACCCTCAGGACCAAAGACTTTGTAGCGAATGCTATCCACCTTGGAGCCAGTGTCATAAACATTGACCGATAGCGAAATTTCATTTTGTTCATTGACCATCCCTATTCCTCTGCTTGGGTTGACTACTTCTAGTTCCCGGTTCAGATAAGTCCAGCGCATTTGACTCTCAATATTGCCTGCAGAATCGACATGGACCTCACGAAAGGAAGAAGGAGAATGATCAATCCCGCCTTGAGGGAGGGAGGCGGTGCCAAAGGACCTGATTCCAGAGGCCCCATGCGCTTTTGTCATATTCATGTGTAGATGCCCAAAAAACCAGGCTTTCAATCCTTGTTCATTAAGATCGAGTGTTTCGGAATCGTTGATTTTAAATTCAAATTTCTCCTCACTTGTCAACAAATCATGGTTGAAAAAGAATTTGGTCTTACTCGAAGGATAGGTTTCAAATAGATTTTTCATCCAGGTACCGATATCTTGATGATCAAACCCGGGAGGATAATCCCCGCCCATCATAGGGGTAATCACATAGAGCACATTTCCTGCTTCAAATGCATACCAAGCAGGACCAAATTTAGACTCAAAATAAGCCTCACCCCTCTCACCTTTGATCAGGTCATGATTGCCCAGACAATAATAAATAGGGACACCCAACTCCTTTTCAGTCAGGTTTTCGCTATGCCATTTCATTCCTGATTCATAGCAGATATCTCCGGTATGGACTATAAAATCAGGCTTTTCTGTTTTGACATATTTTTTAAGATTATCCACCCAATCACCGTATTCAAAAGTCTCCGTATCGCTGATATGTGCAAAAGATACTTGATCATTTTTGGCTTTTTTTAGAACCCCAAAGTCATAAGAATTAATATTAGGGAGAATTGCCTGATACCTAATTGGCGAATCAAAATCAGCTGCGGGATAAATCGTCACGAACTGTTGTTTTTCCCAGCCTTCCAATTGGAATGATCCATCTTTATCTGTTCTAATAACATGCAAACCATCAGAGATCACGGCATTAGCGACCCCATTTTCGGAAGGATCTTTTCTCCCATTGCTATTTTCATCCCAATAGACATTTCCTTTTAGCTGAGCAAATGAAGCTTGGCCAAGACAAATCAAAACTAAAAGCAAGAGGGGAGTTTTCAATTTTATTGAAATTTGTAGTTGGATCGTAGAAATCATGTAACAAAAATGAATGTAACTTTTTGACTGGATAACTAAAAAACAAGCTTCTAACATTGAGAAGGTTGCTCTAACTTATTTATCCAATCTATCTTTTTTTTATATGTCTTATTCCCAAAATCTAGTCAGACCCAAATTTGGATTCAATATCAGTTGCTGTTGAGGAATCGGCCGATAATAGTATTTAGGAGCATCAAACATGGGCTGATAGTTCTATTCCCAGGTAAACTCTATAAAACCGCTATAGAATATTTTCCTTATATGAAATTTTTAAAATAAATTCATCTTCTTAGACTTAGTTCAAAATTAGATTTTTTATTCCTAATTAAGGCTAAAATAAATATTATCATTTCTTTAAATGAATATTTTTTACTTTATATGAAATTAATGATGGTTGATTTTTTTCCTTAAAGGAAATTAAAAGAATCAAGAATGATTACTGAAAAAATCTAAAAAGAGATCAAACAAAATTGAAATAGAATCTCTGATCTTAGAAAAAAAACCATAAAACAAAAAAAAGGACACCATTTCTAGTGTCCTTGTAGTAGCGGGAACAGGACTCGAACCTGTGCCTTCGGGTTATGAGCCGACGAGCTACCAACTGCTCCATCCCGCGATATTTCTTTTGCTTGATGAGCCCTACGAGCTACCTCCCGATAGCTATCGTGGATGCTCCATCCCGCGATATGTCTTTTGCTTGATTGAGACCTACGAGCTACCTTCCGATAACTATCGTGGATACTCCATCCCGCGATATATTTTTAAAGCTTTTTGCTTCTTTTTTCTTATCAAAACTGCCCTTGCGGCGAATTGTGATACAAAAGTAGTGGTTTATTTTTCTAATGCAAAATCACAATCGAAAAAAAATTATTGCATCTACCTAGTTTTCACAAAAACAACCAACCCTTAACTACTAGTCAATAGGGTAAGTCCTTCACGCGCAATACCTTCTCCATTTTAATGGAAATCTTACCTATTCAGTTTTTATTTACCAAATTTTATTTTGCAGAACCTCTCAAATCCTCAGTATTATCTAAAAATCAAGTACCTTTGTCAAAAAATTTAACAGAATGACTCAAACCAAGCATCAAGCAGGATTTGTAAACATCATCGGCAAGCCAAATGTCGGGAAATCTACCCTGATGAATATCCTCGTGGGAGAAAGACTTTCGATCATTTCTTCGAAAGCACAAACTACTCGCCATAGGATCCTTGGTCTGACAAACACTGAAAATTATCAGATTGTGTTTTCTGACACACCTGGCATGTTGAAACCACAGTACGAGCTACATAAAAACATGATGAGCTTTGTCAACATCTCATTAGAGGATGCAGACGTGGTTTTATTTGTGACCGACCTTTATGAAACAGACGAGGAGATCGTAGAGATAATCGATAAAATCAACCAATCAGGCATTCCGATCATTTTAGCTATCAACAAAATCGATCTTGCTAAAGAAGGACAGCTTGAAAAAGTTACTGAATACTGGACTTCCAGAATAAAAGCAGATGTGGTGATCCCTATTTCTGCCGGAGAGGAATTCAATACAGATAAAGTCCTTCAGGAAATTCTGGAAAGATTACCTGAACACCCACCTTTTTATGATAAAGAGGAACTAACAGACCGTTCCGAACGGTTCTTTGCCTCTGAGATTATCCGTGAAAAGATTTTCAACAATTATAAAAAGGAAGTTCCTTACAGCACAGAAGTCAATGTTGAAGACTTTCATGTAAAAAATAAGATCATCCGGATCAGAGCAACCATCTATGTCGAAAGAGATAGCCAGAAAGGCATTATCATCGGAGATAAGGGAAAAGCGCTCAAAAAAGTTGGCATTGAAGCACGTGAGGAACTGGAAAAATTCTTCGGCAAACAAGTGTTTCTAGAGACCTTTGTGAAGGTGGAAGCCAATTGGAGAAAAAATAAATCAAAACTGAAAAAATTCGGGTACGACCCCACTTGATTATGGCAAATATTGTAGCAATTGTAGGAAGACCAAATGTTGGGAAATCCACTCTTTTCAATCGATTAGTGGAAGAGCGAAAAGCGATTGAAGACAACATGAGTGGGGTGACTCGTGACCGTCATTATGGTCATGCCCAATGGACTGGGAAGTTTTTCTCTGTGATCGACACTGGCGGATACGTAACCGGCTCAGACGATGTTTATGAAGCAGAAATCAGAAAGCAGGTAAAACTTGCTGTTGAGGAAGCAGATGTAATCTTATTTGTAGTGGATTGCCATGATGGCCTTACCGATTTGGATACTGAATTTGCCAATGAGCTAAGAGGTTCAGAGAAGCCTATTCTGGTCGTAGCCAATAAAGCTGACAATCAAGAACAAAGCTTTATGTCAGCTGAGTTTTACTCCTTGGGAATAAGTGACTTTGAAGTTTTCCCAATCGCAGCCGTGAGTGGTAGTGGTACAGGAGACCTTTTAGATAAAGTTGTCGAGCAGTTTGAAGAAGAAGGTGAAGAAGATCCGGACGAGGGTACACCAAAAATCTCCATCCTAGGCAGACCTAACGTAGGTAAATCCTCTTTCCTTAATGCACTTTTGGGTAAAGAAAGATCCATCGTCACCAACGAGGCAGGAACCACCCGAGATGCGATCCATACCCGTTACAAGCTTTACGGTCAGGATTTCATTATTACTGATACTGCCGGAATTCGTAAAAAAGCCAAGGTCAAAGAAGATGTTGAGTTTTATTCCGTGATGCGTTCTCTAAGAACACTCGAAGAATCTGATGTCATCATTGTGATGGTTGATGCGAGTAGAGGATTAGAGTCCCAGGACATTAATTTGATCAGCCTCGGAATTAAAAACAATAAAGGGATTGTCATCATGGTAAATAAATGGGACTTGATCGAAAAGGACCATAAAACCATGAACAAAATTAAAGAGGAAATGATGGAAAGATTGGGTGAAAACAAATGGATCCCGATCATTTTTACATCAGTTTTGACCAAACAAAGAATCTTTCAAGCCATCGAACTTGCAGTGAAGGTTTATGAAAATAAAACACGCAAAATTCAGACCTCTAAACTAAATGATGTGCTGCAACAAGAAATGGAAAGATACCCTCCACCAGCATGGAAAGGAAAGTACATTAAGATCAAGTATGTCACGCAGTTACCTACAAAAAATCCGATTTTTGCTTTCTTCTGTAACCTTCCACAATATATCAAACCACCTTACACAAGGTTCCTTGAAAACAGGTTGAGAGAGAATTTTGAATTCGACGGAGTGCCGATAAAAATTATTTACAAAAGCAAATAAAAATATATTAGCGGTTTCTTGTTTTATTAAATAAATCCTCAATACCTTTGCTTGGTAATTAAGAAAATCACAACAAATGAAAAAGGTATTTGCAATTTTCGCAATCTCTGGCGTAATGTTCGCTACTTCCTGCGGTAACAAAGAAGTAAAAGAAGAGACTATCGAAGTAACTGAAACAGTTGAGACTGTTGAGGAAGAAGTTATCATCGAAGAAGCTACTACTGACACTACAGAAGTAGTTATCATTGAGGAGACTGTTGAAGAAGTGAAGTAATTCACCTGAAGCAAAAAAGATTAGAGCCCCGAATAATTCGGGGCTTTTTTTTGTATTTTTCGCCATGCTTGAGTCCTCCCGTCTGGAAACAATTTTATCAAAACACCTTCCTCCTCCAGCAATTTCTTATTGCCTCCAGTTGTGGCAAAAACAGCCTTTCAACTTTCAAATCACTTCCAGTAGAAAAACCAAGCTGGGCGATTTCCGATATAGAAGAGATCGCAGCATTCAAACCATCACTCTTAACGGAGATTTAAATCCCTACCAGTTCCTGCTCACCTATACTCACGAGGTAGCTCACCTGTATGCGTTTATGAAGTTTGGCATTTCTATACCACCCCATGGTAAAGAATGGAAAAGCACGTTTCAGCAATTGCTTTTTCCCATCCTGAATGAACAAGTGTTCCCCTTAGACCTATTGGTTCCACTGAGGCAGCACATGAAAAACCCGAAAGCGAGTACAGCCGGAGACCTATTTTTGATGAAAGAACTCAGTAAATATGACAATGCCGAACCTCTGATCAAAACAACATTCCTTTCTGACCTAAAGCCAGGAAGCCGGTTTATGCTCTCTGGTAGAGAATTTGAAAAAGGAGAAACAAAGAGAACTAGGGTAATTTGCCTTGAAGTGAAAACAGGGAAAAAGTTTTTAGTAGCTCAAATGGCAAAAATTCAAACCTTAAATTAATTGAAAAAGAGAAAATTTATTCTCTTTCCTCTCCTATCTCGTTATCAGGCTTGGAAAAATCTTTAGGCTGGGGTAAATCACGGATAGAATTAATCCCAAAGTATTCCATAAACTTTTCCGAAGTCCCAAAAAGCAAGGGTCTACCGATCCCTTCAGACTTACCTTTTACCTCTACCAATTCCTTATCTAATAACTTCTGAACAGAATAGTCAGAGTTAACCCCTCTAATTTGCTCAATATCACCTTTCGTAACAGGCTGCTTGTAAGCAATAATAGACAAGGTTTCCATTTGTGCGGTAGACAGTCTTTTTTGAGACTGTTGTTTTAGCAAAATGCTAATACTAGTTTGGTATGCAGGTTTGGTCAAAAACTGATATCCCCCACCCAGATTTTCTAAAGTGAATGAAAAATCATCAGAGTCATACTTGACTTTTATATCCTCGAGTGCTCCAAGGATATGGTCTTCGGGAACTTCAGCCTCAAACATTTCAGTCAAGCATTTCCCTATCTCTCCCGTCCCTAAGGGCGAGGGAGCGCAAAAAATCAACGCTTCAATATGCCTGTGGAGAAACTCCAAGCCTACTTTTTAGCTAATTTAGCCTCGATAGAATGCATGGTATGCGGAACGGCCTTTAATCTTTCCTTAGAAATCAATTTACCTGTATCCACACAAACACCATAGGTCCCATTTTTAATTCGAACCAAGGCATTTTCCAAGTTGATAATGAACTTCTGCTGCCTTGCTGCCAATTGACTTTGGCTTTCTCTCTCCAAGGTGTCAGCACCATCTTCTAGTAATTTCGACGTAGAAGCTGTATTATCCGTACCACTATCATTTTTCTTGCTCAATGATTCCTTCAACGAACCCAATTCTTCTTTGGCTACAGCCAATTTCTGGAGGATAATTCCTTCAAATTCTTTTAGCTCCTCTGCTGAGTATGCTGTTTTTCCTTCCTGACTCATAATTCGCTTGGGTTTAGTATTAAGTATTGGGACGAACAATATCCCAAAATGTTCCCTAAAATACATTTAGATGGCATAATTACAAAGCCCATTCAATCGGATTAAACCAAAAATACTCCTTAAAAAAGCAGCACTAAAAACCCTCTCAATGTGAGCGCTCTCATTATCAAGCTTTTACCATTTACCTACTAAAGAATCATGAGGAAAATCAGGTCCTGTTTAAACAAAAAAAGCTGTCAGGCGACAGCTTTTTCTTCAGATAATAATTTCTCTAAACGCCTTTTAAGCACGGGTTGATCCGCATCTATTCGATACTTCATAATCAAATATTGCTGCACCTCCCGAAGGTGTTTGTTTTCTTGAACGCAAATCTTTTGCAGAGCTTGGGTGATAAGGTCTCTTTCCATAATTCCGGGTTTTGTTATTACAATTTATTAATTTTTGTAAGAAACTAATAGGATTTTTTTAATAAAGTCAAAAATGAGTCCCCACAACAATCGTTTTCTTCAACTCAATAACTTCGCCCTGTAAATCAAAGAGTTTAACTCTGAGAATATAATATCCCGGCCTAACTTTTTGCCCAGAATCATTTGTACCCGTCCAAGTATACATTCCTTTCAACCCCAATAGCCCATTATTATCCAGCATGGTCACCAGCCTTCCCGCTATATCATAAATCTCAAATGTCCCCATCCAACCACTTTGATCTAACTGATAGGAGATAGTGGTAAACGTATTACCATTACTTCCCTCTGGATCAAAAACTTCAGGACTAATCAGGATCATATCCAATTCCAAACTCTCCTCCCGCGTATTGGAATTCCTTTTGCCAGGTGTACCAAAATCTTCATTTGAAGCTGCTGAATGCCAATTGTAATCTAAGTCTGAAGGGGAGTCAGTAGAAACTCTTTCCAAGGAAACTCCTTTAGGATCTCGAAGCAGTGGATGATGAAGGTCTTCGTCATATACAAAGACTTCATAAATCTCATCCTTATCTGATAGCAACACCACTGCACCCCCTGAAATAGGATAGCTGGGCAAAGAGGCTATCTGATAAAATTGGGAGGAAGGAGATTGAGGAAAATCACTTTTAAGTTTCAAAGCATCAGTTGTCACAGCAAAGTATTCATGAGGCCCTAATATTAAACCAGATTCTGCAATGAACTTTAATTGACCTGGCATATTGGTATCATCCAGATTGCCAAGTTTCAAAGCCCCTACCTCCAAATACTTATCTGAATCATTGTACAACTCCACGAATTTTGGCCTTCCACTCTTAGGATTAAAAAGAAGCTCATTAATTTTAATATCTCCCATCTGAGCCTCTTCAGGCAAAATAAGCTGCGTTGAACCTGAGCTTTCCAATAAATTACCTGCACAGTCCATAGCAAATTGACCTATTGAAAGCTGATATTTTTGAGAAGGCTTAGCCGGTTCCAAAAGCTCAATTAGAATTGCATTTGACTCCACCTGTTTCACAGTTTCTACTTTTAGCTGCGGAGTAAAATGAATGCTGTCAAGGGAATCAAGCTGTACTATCGGTTCTGAAAATCTTAACAGAATCTGCAGAGAATCCAAAAATGCCGCATGTACTAAGACGGGAGAAATAGTATCAGGACTTAGATCTAAAACCGAATTCTCCCTTCCAGGACTTGCTCTCAATGGGTCTATTGATGCTTTTAAAAAGCCCGTCTGTTCGCAACTCAAAAAAGGATTGACTACCTCCAAGCTATATCCTCCTGTAGCCAGTTCATTAGACCCCCAAGAGCTACTGGAATACTCTAATTGGTCCACTAGCTCCCCTCGGTCATTTTGGAGAATTATCCGTTCCCCAGAGTTCAAAAGTGTTGGCCAAAAGTTTAAAGCGAGAAAAGGAGCATAATCTTTCATTTCCTCCAATTTATTCTGGGGAAAAAGGATTAAATAAGCCCCAGGCTCCATCCAATATTCAGGAAGTTGAACTTCTGTTTTACTGGTAGATAAACTCACACCTTCCAGCCTAATTTTATGATCACCTGCGTTAAACAATTCCACAAACTCAACATTCGGAAAGTCCATGTCTGGCTTAGGTGCTGGCATGAGTTCGTTGATGATTAGATTTTTATAAGGAATATTAGTCGGGTCAGAAAACTCAAAAACCAATGTGGTGTCGGAAAGGAAGTTTCCTTCCAAATCAGGTATTTGATTTACCTTCAATTGAAATTCTTTAAAAGAAAGTGGTTTGGGAAAGCTTAAGTAAACCAAAGAATCATTCAGAACACTAACTTCCTCAGGCACCTCCTCATCTAACCTGTAGTTTAATAGAAATTGAGAAAACACAGGGTCAAGCCTTTCAGAAAACTGAATTTCCACCACATGCTCTTCATAGCCACGAACACGAGTTATACTTGGTGGAGTCAAGTCTTTTACTTGATCCCCAAATTCAAAGTCATCCATCATCCATCTTGCGCAGGTACCGGAACCAGCGCCATAAGACACTGTGATTTTTAAAAATAGTAAATCAAGGTTTTTAGTTTCCTCCGGAAGTTCCAATTCAAATTTCCGAAATTCCTGATCCACATTCCCAAACTCATCCTCATTACCTAAAAGCCGCTTTTCGGAATAATCCCCATCAATTTTGTCTGCCCATGAAAACTCTACTACTGCCGCGCGGTCTCCAGATCCATTTTTCATCGACCTCGCCCAAAATACTAAACTTGGGCTTTCGTATTGGCTAGGCTCAAGTTTCACTATCAATTCACCATCGAAACTAGAAATAGGCTGCATTGCAATCGCATTACTACCTCCTATTCCAAAACCGGGATACTGAAACACTCGAGAATTGCTTTCCCTAAGTTCATTGGCATACCAACCAGGGAGAAATTCTTCAGGGTAACTTTGAATTAAAAACTGGCTTTCGAAATCCTGACCCTGAGAAAATAAGGGCAAAGCAGCCATTTCAAACCAAACAAAAAAGGCCAAAAACCGAAGTTTCCAGAAAAAATCAACTAATCCAACCATGTATTACCTAAAAAGTATTCTTTAATATAAGAATTTTAAACCAAATCGTTAGTAGATGAAAAATGGAATTTTATAGCTGAACATGAAAAAATTTTAGGAGAATATCCTGAAAATGAATGGATAGACCTTACTTTTGCAATCCAAAATAATATTATCTATAAAATAACCAGTCTGATGAAATTAGCAGTGGTAGGAGCTACAGGATTAGTAGGCTCCGAAATTCTAGAGGTGCTGGACGAGCACAACTTCCCTTTTGACGAACTTCTATTAGTCGCTTCCGAGCGCTCTGTAGGTAAACAGATCGAGTATAAGGGTAAACCTTACACTGTCATCGGCCTGGATCAGGCAGTTTCATTGAAACCAGAAATCGCCATCTTTTCCGCAGGAGGAAGCACTTCTATGGAATGGGCACCTAAGTTTGCGGAAGCTGGAACCATCGTGGTAGACAATTCTTCTGCCTGGAGAATGGATCCAACAAAAAAACTGGTAGTCCCTGAAATCAACGGAAAAGAACTAAGCAAAGACGATAAAATCATTGCCAATCCAAATTGTTCAACCATTCAAATGGTTTTGGCATTGGAGCCTCTTCGTGAGCGCTACGGCATCAAAAGAGTAGTGGTTTCTACCTACCAGTCAGTGACCGGTTCCGGTAAAGCTGCCGTAGATCAAATGATGGCAGAACGTGCGGGAGAGACCCCTCAAATGGTCTACCCACACAAGATTGACATGAACGTCCTTCCTCACATTGACGTATTCCAACCAAATGGATATACAAAGGAGGAAATGAAAATGATAAACGAAACCAAGAAGATCTTCTCTGATGATACCATCAAAGTAACCGCCACAACTGTGAGAATCCCGACTATGGGAGGTCACTCTGAAGCAGTCAATGTGGAATTTAAAGAGGATTTCGATCTGGAAGAAGTGAAAAAACTTCTAAGCGAAACTCCAGGAGTTATCCTTCAGGATGATCCAGCAAATTTCGTTTACCCTATGCCCATCAATGCGCATAAGAAAGACGAAGTTTTTGTGGGCCGTTTAAGAAGAGATGAGTCTCAAGCAAACACATTAAACATGTGGGTTGTGGCGGACAATCTCCGTAAAGGAGCAGCTACCAATGCTGTACAGATCGCAGAATATTTAGTAGCCAATCAATTGGTTTAATGGATTTCAGCGAGCTTCATAGCGCTGAACTCAAAAAATTTGTGCAGGATCATCTCAGAGAAGATCCTGCACTTTTGCTTTTAAAGTTTGCCGGGAAAGTTGATTTTGACTTAAAAACTGCGGTGCAACAAATCTCAGCCCGTCAAAAAGCCTCCAAAAAGCTTCCAGAATGGACTCAAAACCCAGCCTTGTTTTTTCCTCCTTCCCTGTCCCTGGAACAAAGCTCTTCTGAAGAAACTGCCAGGCACAAAGCCCAAGGTTTGTCAGGAAATTTGATAGTAGATTTGACAGGAGGCTTTGGGGTAGACGCCTATTACCTGAGCAAAAACTTTAAACAAGGAATTTATTGCGAGTATCAACCTGAGCTTTTTAAGCTGACAAAGCAAAACCTCGAAATATTAGCACCAGGGAAATTCCAGTTTTATCAGGGAGATGGTTTAACTTTTTTGAAAGAACAAAACCAGTATTTCGACCTGATTTATGCAGATCCTGCCCGTAGAGGGAAAGGGAATCAGAAACTTTATAAAATTCAAGATTGTGAACCTGACTTAGTTTCAGAATGGGAGGTACTAAAAGAAAAATCATCCCAAATTATCCTGAAATATTCTCCAATGCTAGACATTTCCCAAGCATGGAATGAAATTCAAGACATCCAGAAAATCACCATTCTTTCAGTTAAAAATGAGGTGAAGGAGCTTTTAATTCATTGGAATAAAAACGAAGCTACTCCAAACCAACAAGTGCTTGTTCAGGATATCGGCCTTGGGTATCCTGATTTTTCATTCTCTCTACAAGAAGAAAAATTAGCCCAAACACTATATTCTGAACCTAAGAGATTTCTAATCGAGCCTCATAGCGGTATTTTAAAAGCAGGAGCCTTTAAGTTGTTTGGTCAGAGACTTGGCTTACAAAAGTTAGAAACCAACAGCCATCTGTATACCTCAGAAGAGTATCCAGTAAAAATCCCGGGGAAGGTATTTGAGGTTATAAGGGAAGTTTCTCCAAAAAAGAAAGAGATCAAGAAGCTATTTCCTTCAGGGAAAGTGAATGTAATTACCAGAAATTACGCCAGCGGATCTGAGGCTTTAAAGAAAAAATTAGGGTTAAAAGACGGTGGAGATAATTATTTGATTGGAACCAAAACCCAAAGCGGTTTTAAGATTTTTTGGTGCAGGCTAGCATAGCCTATAATTAAGCAACCATAGTCCAGCTTCTGGAGAAGCTGGAAAACACCAGAAACGATGATTTCTAAAAACTTTGCAAAGACTTAACAGTCTAGGAGATAAAAAAAAGTGAAGGATTACTCCTTCACTTCTTCGTAGTCGACATAATCGCCGCCTTGAACATCTTTTTTTGATTTCTCTTTAAAAGTTTTCGGAACGTAATCCACTATCACCTCATCTTTCGGACGAGAAGCATGCTTTTGCTCTCGCTCCTGTTCCCTAGCCACCTCATTTACTTGCTGCGCAAATTTGGCCAGTTTTGATCGAAGAAAATAACGGATCAGCTGGCCCAAAAGCCAGCCTACTCCAAGTACTATTACAAGAAATTTTACCAAAACTATTCTTTTTGATTTATATTAATTACCTACTCAAATAGAGATTTCTCTCAGAGTAAATTTTCAAGAAATAATCATCCATCAAGTCATCGATAAAGTAAATCGCCTCACCGGTAGACTTCATTTCAGGCCCCAATTCTTTGTTTACATTCGGGAATTTATGGAATGAGAAAACTGGTTCCTTGATAGCATAACCCTTTTTCACCGGATTGAATTCAAAATCGGTTACTTTTTTCTCGCCCAACATCACCTTTACGGCGTAATTCACATAAGGTTCACGATAAGCCTTACAGATAAATGGTACGGTTCGAGAAGCTCTTGGGTTTGCCTCAATAATATACACCTTGTCGTTTTTGATCGCAAATTGGATATTGATCAAACCGACAGTTTTCAATGCAAGGGCAATTTTCTCAGTGTAAGTTTCAATCTGTCGAATCACCAAGTCTCCCAAATTATAGGGAGGAAGAACTGCGTAAGAATCCCCAGAGTGAATACCCGCTGGCTCAATATGCTGCATGATTCCGATGATGTACACATTTTCTCCATCACAAATCGCATCTGCTTCAGCTTCAATAGCACCTTCCAAGAAGTGATCGAGTAGGATCTCATTATTTGGGATATCTCTCAACACATCCACAACATGCTCTTCCAGCTCCTTCTCGTTGATCACGATCTTCATGCCTTGACCACCTAATACATAACTTGGTCTAACCAATAGTGGGAAGCCAATCGTTTTGCAGAGTTCTAATGCTTCGTCGGTAGTATGAACTGTTCCAAATTCTGGATAAGGAACGTCATTCTCTTTCAATAAGGTAGAGAATCTTCCTCTATCTTCAGCAAGATCCAAAGCCTCAAAGCTAGTTCCGATGATTTTGATACCATATTTCTCAAGCTTTTCTGCAAGCTTCAAGGCAGTTTGACCACCTAACTGAACGATTACGCCTTCTGGCTTCTCGTGCAAGATGATTTCATATATATGCTCCCAGAATACTGGTTCGAAATATAATTTATCTGCGATATCAAAATCTGTAGAAACTGTCTCAGGATTACAGTTGATCATGATGGTTTCATAGCCACATTCTTTGGCAGCCAAAACCCCATGCACACAAGAGTAATCAAATTCAATCCCTTGTCCTACACGGTTGGGCCCTGAACCTAAGACTACCACCTTCTTACGGTCTGTCGTAGTGGATTCGTTCTCTTCACCAAAGGAAGAGTAATAATATGGAGTCTGCGCTTCAAATTCAGCTGCACAGGTATCTACAAGTTTGTATACTCGCTTGATACCCATCTCATGGTATCTTTTATTAAATACTTCACTCTCTAAGCATCCCAATAAATGAGCTAATTGACGATCGGCATAGCCTCTTTTCTTGGCCATATCCATGATCTCATAAGGAATGTTATTGATGTCATACTTATCAATTTCATGCTCTAAGTGGATCAACTCCTCAATTTGTCTCAAGAACCACTTATCGATTTTTGTCAAATCATAAATAGTACGGAAAGAGATCCCCAATTTAAAGGCATCGTAAACATGGAATAAACGATTCCAGCTTGGGTTGGCTAAAGAATAAAGAATCTTTTCCTGATCCTTCAATTCTTTCCCATCAGCTCCTAAACCATTTCTTTTGATCTCAAGAGACTGACATGCTTTCTGGAGGGCTTCCTGAAAGTTTCTACCGATTCCCATCACTTCTCCAACAGCCTTCATAGAAAGACCCAGTCTTCTATCCGAACCTTTGAATTTATCAAAATTCCAACGTGGAACTTTCACAATCACATAGTCAATGGATGGCTCAAAATACGCTGAAGTAGTTCCTGTGATTGAATTAGGAAGTTCATCCAAATTATAGCCAATCGCTAGCTTAGCAGCCACTTTAGCAATAGGATACCCTGTAGCTTTAGAGGCTAAAGCGGAAGATCTAGATACTCGAGGGTTAATTTCGATCCCGATGATAGTTTCATTATCAGGGCTTACGGCGAATTGAACATTACAACCACCTGCAAAAGTCCCGATGCTGTTCATCATCGTAATCGCATAATTTCTCATGCGCTGATAAACAGTATCTGGTAGTGTCATTGCTGGTGCCACTGTAATGGAATCACCAGTGTGAACCCCCATTGGGTCAAAGTTTTCGATAGAACAGATCACGATCATGTTCCCGATGTTATCACGCATCACTTCGAGCTCGTATTCTTTCCATCCCAGGATACTCTGCTCAATCAATACTTCATGAACTGGCGAAGCCTGAAGACCAGCGCTTAGGAGTTTTTCAAAGTCCTCTGCTTTTTCCACAAAGGCACCTCCAGCACCTCCTAATGTATAGGAAGCTCTGATGATCAATGGGAAACCAATTTCCTGAGCGATTTCTTTACCTTGAAGAAAAGAGGTTGCAGTGCTACCTTCACAGACAGACACTCCAATTTTCTTCATCAGCTCCTTGAATTTCTCCCGGTCTTCTGCGGTATCAATTGCGTCGATATCTACACCAATCATGCGTGTATTGAATTTTTTCCAGATACCGGCTTTATCACAATCAATCGCTAAGTTCAATGCTGTCTGTCCTCCCATAGTAGGTAAGACTGCATCAATGTCAGGATGTTCAGTGAGGATTTTCACGATGGATTTTTTCTCCAATGGAAGCAAATACACATGGTCTGCTGTCACTGGATCTGTCATGATCGTGGCAGGGTTTGAATTGATCAATGTCACGGTGATCCCTTCTTCACGAAGAGACCTGGCGGCCTGAGAACCTGAATAGTCAAACTCGCAAGCTTGACCTATGACAATGGGACCAGAACCGATGATGAGTACGTGCTTGATGCTACTTTCTTTTGGCATTACAAAAGGGGAATAGAGAGATGAAATTACTTACGTCCAAATTGGGGCAAAATTAGAAAAAAATCCCGAAGAGGAAGGGGAAATTCTGATTAAAATGGAAAAGCCCCCTCAATTCAACCTACTCAAACAAAATAAATGGACCTACCTAATCATTCTTTCCAACGAAAGCTTTTCTGATCTATCGCACGCATCGTGCATAACACACCGTCCAAATGATCATATTCGTGCTGAATTAACTCGGAATTTTCTCCTGAAACTTTCCATTCTTGAAGCGTCCAATTTTGATCTCTATAGGACAAAGTAAGCGATTGATGCCTCCTCACTTTTACCAATAGCTTAGGAAAACTCATGCAATCATCCCATAATTCAAACATTTCCTCACTTGGATTTTTTAGTTCTGGATTAAGAATGATATAGGGTTTATCCAGATTTAGGTAAAACATCCGTTTCATGATTCCCAATTGAGGAGCAGCGATTCCTCTACCAAACCCATAGGCTTTTCGGATATCCTCCATGGCCTCATGTAGCTGCTGAGTCCAAATTGGCACTTGCTCCAACTCTGACTTTAAAACTGGATCACAAACTTCGTATAACCTAGGGTCTCCGAGTTTGAGGATGTCATGGATGGTTTTCATATCACCTGATAAATTAGCATTTCACGCCCTATATAATGTATATTTAGTCAATAACCTATCTTATTCGTCCAAATGTTTGCATAATAATAATAATATGTTGCGATTAACTAATCAGTCGGTTAGCAGCTCTTGGCCAAGGGGATTATGATTTTAACCATAAATTTTAACGGTTATGAAAAAAGTAATTTTAGGAATTGGATTGTTTGCTTTAAGCTTCGCCTACTTTGGTCCACAGAATACAATGGCGACGGAAGACCCTTGTCCAGATGGTAACTGTCAAAACGAAGCCTATTATGCAAGAGCTAGAAATTTAGAAACTGGAGAGTATTGTTGCATTGAAACAACTAACCAGTTAAACTCATGCACTGGTGTAGAGTGTTCTGATTAATCTGAATAGATGGAGAGGGTTACCCCTTTCCATCTTATTAATACTAAAATATGAAATTATTAAAAAAGACCCTTTTCCTATTATATATACCTATCCTTTTCTCTTGCTCGGACAAAAAAAGCAAGATCTCAAATCAAGTGATTCAAAAAATACCTGTCCAAGTAGAAAATAAAACTACTTATGCTTTTGACGAGATTTTTGAAGTAGTTGACTTATTAACTATTAAGAATTCGCAAAATTTCCCAATATCAAAGATTAATAAAATTAAAAAGATAGAAGATAATCTATGGATTTTGACATCTTCAATTGTTCTGATTACTGATCTTGAAGGGAATTTAAATAATGTCATCCAATCCCAAGGGTATGGCCCACTGGAATATCAAAAACTCAGTGACATTCATTGGAATCCATATCTGTCCTTAGTTGAGATTTTGGATTCTGATCAAGGCAAAATAATTCGTTACGACAAAAATGGCGTAGCAAAGAATGAATGGAAAAATAAATTTTTAAGATTAGCTTCCTCTTTTTATCCCCAAGAAAACAAATACTGGATTTACGGTGGGACATTTTTTGATGGTGATGGCGGTCGACTAGTGGTGGTGGACTATCAAAATGACAAGAAACTGAATACGTATTTTCCACTTGGAGATGAAAGGAATTACCTAAACGTAATTGAGCCAAATAACTTTATTGCTTATAATAAAAGCTTGTTATTCTTCCATACCTACAATGATACGATCTATTCCATAGAAAATGATAATTTATACCCAACCTACTTACTTAATTTTGGTCCAAATCGGATTCCATCTGAAATATTTTCTCAGGATTTCAAGGATATTATGGAGTTTGGACAAGAATTAGAAAAAAATGGATTCGTAGATCTTATTAATAGCATTTACTTTTCAGAGGGCAACATTTTCTTTAGATTTTTTTATGAAGGGAAGCCGATTTCAGCGGTGTACAGCATAAAAAATAAATCCACCAAAATTATTGCCAACTGGAAAAATCAGTACGGTGAAGGATTTAGTAAACTTTCCTCATTTTTGATCAATATGCCAATAGATTCTGACGGTGAGTTTTTATATTTCAGCGTTGATCCCTATGCTATTAAATCTGAAGCAGAAAAATTACAGGATGATCCCAATTATGATCAATTTATGTTAGAGAATCCTCTTATTAAGAAGATCATAGACCAGTTTGATAACTACGAAAATCCATATATTTTAAAACTTAAAGCAAGATAAAACAAGACCTCTGGCCACAAGATAACGCTTACTTCTCTACAATTTTGAGCCGATTCAATTTCAAATAGAGGTACTAAGCCTCTAGCCGAAATAAACATGATTTAAATATTCACATTTCTTGCCCTTCTTTTCCTTACTTTTGCGGCATGAATTACCTTTCGGTCGAAAACCTCAGTAAAGCGTTCGGGGAACGCAAGCTTTTTTCCAATATCTCTTTTGGCATTTCCCAAGGTCAGAAAATTGCCTTGGTCGGCATCAATGGTGCGGGCAAATCCACGCTGATGAAAATCATCATGGGCCTGGAGATTCCTGATACAGGTCAGGTAGGAATCAACCAGCAGGTAAAAGTGGCTTATGTACATCAAAACCCCGTTTTTGAAGGAAGCCTAAGCATCTATCAAACGATCTTTGATCAAAGTAATTCTGAAGTTCTCCAAGTCATCGAAGATTATCATAAGGCCATGTTGGAAGCAGAACGCGGTATTGACAACTCCGATCAAATGGCTACACTTTTCGAGAAAATGGATGCCTTCCAAGCCTGGGATTTTGAATATCAGGTAAAAGAAGTACTTGGCAAATTAGGCCTTCATGACACCGACCTTCCGGTAGGAACACTTTCCGGTGGTCAGCGTAAACGAGTGGCTTTGGCGAAAGCTATTCTAGAAAAACCTGATTTGTTGCTTCTTGATGAGCCTACCAACCACCTGGACTTAGAAACAATAGAATGGCTTGAGGATTACTTAGCGAAAGCAAATCTTGCGCTATTCATGGTTACTCACGACAGATATTTCCTAGAAAAGGTCACCAATGAAATCCTGGAACTTGATCAAGGGAAAGTGCATCGCTACCTCGGAAACTACGGCTACTTCTTAGATAAAAAAGCTGAGCGAATGGAGATCGAGGATATTGAGCTAGAAAAAGCAAAAAGTCTTTATAAGAAAGAACTGGACTGGATTCGTCGTCAACCAAAAGCTAGAAGTACCAAAGCAAAATACCGAGTAGATGCTTTCGAAGAAACCAAAGAAAAAGCTTCGCAGAAACGAGAGGAACGTGATATCCAATTGACAGTAACGACTCAGCGTCTTGGAAACAAAATCATCGAAATCGAAAAGATGAAAAAGTCTTTTGGTGACAAAAACATCATCAGGGACTTCTCCTATACTTTTAGAAAGAAGGATCGTGTGGGTATTGTAGGGCCAAATGGGGCTGGAAAAACTACTTTCCTAAATATGATAACTGGGCAATTGGCTCCAGATTCCGGGAAAATTTCTATAGGTCAGACCACTGCTTTTGGATATTACCGTCAGGAAGAAAGTAGCTTTGATGAGGAAAAACGTCTCATCGACATCGTCAAAGATGTGGCAGAAGTAGTCAACATCGCCGGTGGAGCAACGATCACTGTTTCCCAGTTTTTGACTCAATTTGGCTTCCCTCCCAAGCAGCAACATACTCCAATCGCAAAACTCAGCGGAGGGGAACGAAGAAGACTTCAGCTGCTTATGGTACTGATTAAGAATCCGAATTTCCTGATTCTGGATGAACCAACGAATGACCTGGATTTGATGACTTTAAATACCTTGGAGGAGTTTTTGGACACATTTCCTGGTTGTTTGATCATCGTATCTCACGATCGGTATTTCATGGACAGATTGGTGGAGCATTTGTTTGTTTTTGAGGGAGAAGGAGAAATCAAGGACTTCCCGGGCAACTACAGTGAATTCAGAGAATGGGAAAAGGAAAATAAGAATCAAGATTCAAGCAGAAAGATTCAAGAGCCAGAAAATAAAATTGTCGACACAAAAAATGAGGCTTCGACTCCGCTCAGCCAGACAAAAGCAAAGGCAAGCTATAAACAAAAGCAAGAGTTTAAAGAGGTGAATACCTCGATTTCCAAACTTGAAAAAGAGAAAGCTGACATCACGGATAAAATCTCTGCAGGAATTGATGATCATGAAGAATTGATCAAGCAGTCCAATCGTATTGCGGAAATTGACGCAGAACTGGAGGAGCTAGAATTAGTTTGGTTAGAATTAAGTGAGTTGGATGGGATTGAATAAGTCTAGAAAAGGGAGATACACTTCGTGAAATATGCCTGCGGCGAGATACGCTTCGCGAGATAAATACCTACCCTATCTGCATAGCTTTCTTACTTGATATCTGCTCGAAGAACTGTCTTTCATAAGAAGATATAAATAAAGATATGCCTGCGGCGAGATATGCTTCGCGAGATAAACCCCTTCCCTATCTGCGTAGCTATCTTACTTCATATCTGCTCGGAGAGCTGTCTTTCACAAGAAGATATAAATAAAGATATGCCTCCACCGAGATACGCTTCGCGAGATAAATCCCTTTCCTATCTGCGTAGCTATCTTACTTCATATCTGCTCGAAGAGCTGTCTTTCATAAAAAGATATAAATAAAGATATGCCTCCACCGAGATACGCTTCGCGAGATAAATCCCTACCCTATCTGCATAGCTACCTTACTTGATATCTGCTCGAACGCTGTCTTTCAAAAAAAGATAAAAAATAAAGATATACCTTCGGCGAGATACGCTCCGCGAGATAAATCCCTTTCCTATCTGCGTAGCTATCTTACTTGATATCTGCTCGAAGAGCTGTCTTTTTCAAAAGATAAACTTTCTGAATTCAAACTTCTGATTTAAATTTTCAAACCCTTCCCTTCAAAAAATCATGCCTTACCTCTTCGTCAAACTTCTCGATAGCATAGCGGAGGGCAGTTCTAGGCATCTGGCGGTAGTGTTTTTTCAAAAACTCGTATTCTACTTCGTAATCCTGATTTCCAATTTCGCGAAGCATCCAACCTACCGCTTTGTGCATTAAATCATGCGGATGTGAAATAAATTTCTCTGCTAAAATCAATGCATCTTCATACTTTCCTCTTTTGATCCAATAATAGCTTGTCACCATGGCCACTCTTTGACTCCACAAATGGTCTTTTTCCGCCAATTCATAAAACAAGCTCTTATCCCTATTCAGGTAATAATGGCCTAAAATATGATGGCATGAGCTATCCACAAGGTCCCAATTATTCACCCATGGAAGATGATCTAGATAAAAATCTACAATAGCTTTCTGATCCTCTTCATTTTTGATTTTTTGGTATTTATAGACCAGTATTAGCACCCCAGTCAAGCGCACTTCATGATAGGGATCTTTCATCAAAGTACTGATCTCTTTAAGGCTTATCTCCTTGAAAACACTCTTGGCAATTTTCCGCTGTTCAGGGACTTTGACTCCCAAAAATTTATCCCCTTCTCCATATTCCCCAGGTCCAGACTTAAAAAATCTAGGAAAAAAAGCAGCTTTTTCGGGAATAGCCTTATCCGCCAAAGCTGCTTTGATTTGTTCAACAAGTAGTGTCATTCCCGAATTTAATCATTCGAATTAGAAATCATCTCCAAAATCATCTCCTCCTTCTCTTCGACTTCTGCTATCTCCTTTTTCTTTGAAGCCTCCAAATCTATAAGTAAAGGACAATGTGGCAATTCTCGATTCTCTCTGGAATTCTCGGTATTGGGTGAACCGCTCATCGTTTGTGGTAATTCTAAAGTTTCGTGTATTGAAAATGTCACTCACGTTTAGACTGATCGTAGCTTTATTATCCAATATATTTTTTCGCATTCCCACATTCAGGGTGTATTGAGGTTCTATCTGACCCTGAGGCAAAACAATCGGACCTCTATAGTTTCCTTGAAGTTGAATGCTAAACCATTTCGGAACTAAAATATTTCCCAGTAGACTGATCGTCCAACTGAAATTTTCATTGCTCAAATCCCTTCCCTCTACATTGTCTGCATTGATTTTAGAATAGAAGAAATTTCCTGTCAGCGTGGCATCAAAATTATTTGAAATCTGAAACTGGTTAATCAATTCAAAACCTGTACTCGCTCTGGTATCTGCATTCTCTCTGCTTTGAATAGCCACGTTATCATCCGTCAAAGTGGTAATTCTCGTCTCCACATCGGTACTAAATCGATGATAAACAGTCGCGTTTAATAAATACCTTTCCCAGCCTTTCATATAGCCCATTTCATAGCTATCCGTAAACTCTGGTTTCAGGTAAGGATTCCCTATACTCAAATTATATTGATCTCTCACTCTATAAATGGGAGCCAAATCCCATATGCTTGGTCTCGATATTCTTCTGGTATAATTTAAGGTCAGCTCATTCTCAGGAGCCAAAGTATAGCTTAGGAACACACTCGGAAACAGATTGAGGTAATCAGAAGGAATGCTTTCCATTTCGCGCTCCGTTTCTCCTAAAGTTTCGGTGTATTCACCTCTTAAACCTAATTGATACCCAAACTTCCCTGCTTTATTTCTAAACGTTAAATAGGCCGCATAAACATTTTGATCGAAGTAATAGGTATCTGTCAATGTATCTACAGGTGTTGGGTTAAAACCATTAGATTCATCCCCTTGAGAGAATTGCTGACCCCAGGTCCAGTCCCCCATGGTAGCTTTCAATCCTGCTTCAATGCTGGCATTTTCATTAAATGGTTTTTCATAATCCATCTGCCCAACAAAAAGGTGACTTTCTCTTGGTCTATCGTTTACTTGACTTAGGCGTTTCGTAGGATCAGAAGTACCCTCAGAAGTGAAAAAATCCTGATCATAGTATTCTACTTGGGTTCTATTGTCATAGGCGTAAGAAAGAGAGGTGTAAAGTTTTTGCCCTAAAGAATCTATGTTCCAGGTATAATTAATTCCACCTTCATAGTTGGCACTATTGCTCAACTCATTGTTTATTCTAACAAAACTGGAATCCAAGGAGCCTGTACTACTAATGTTATCCTGATCAATTTGAGCGAACTCTACTTCGTCATCAAAATTCCCCTGAAAGTATACTCCCAAGGTCCCATTGTCAGAAACATTATAATCTACTCCAGCTCTAATTAAGTGTGTTTTTTCTTTCTCATATCCATCTTGATCTTGATTTAAAGAAGGAGAGAAATTAGGCAAATTGGTGCTTCTTGTACCTGAACCCCACTCTTTTTGCCATCTATTTTGCCAATTATAAGAAGCATAAAAATTTGCTTTATCAGTTCCATAGTTCAGGTTGATTCCTGCTTGATATTTATCCCTTGTACCAATGGAAGCATTGACTTGTCCATTAAAGCCTAAGTTTTCATTTTTTCTTAAAATGATATTGATGATACCGCCCACACCCGTAGCATCATATCTTGAGGATGGGTTAGTAATCAACTCCACGGATTTGATGCTATTAGCTGGAAACTGAGAGAGAATGCTTTCCGCATCATCACCTGACAGATTGGAAGGACGGCCATTAATATAAATCAATATATTTCCACTACCGCGCATAGTAATTCCACCTTCTTCATCCACTTGGATAGAAGGTAAAGTACTTAGCAACTGGGAAGCTGTTGCTCCTTCTGCGACAATACTATTTTCTACATTATAGGATCTTTTGTCAATGTCTGATTCAAACATAGAAGTCACTCCCTCTACCACTACTTCATCTAGGTTTTGAGCATCTGGAGCTAGGGTTATCGTTCCAAAATTGACATTCTTCTTTTCCCCTAAATTGATATTTTCGAAGTATTCTAAATAGCCAATGAACCCCACTCGAAAAATATAGCTTCCCGAAGCCACATTAAAATCGAATTGACCATCTAGATCTGTCATTCCTCCAGTAACCAAAGTAGAATCTGATTGATTTAGAAGTGCGACATTTGCAAACTCTAAAGGGGTTTCTTTGCCTCCATCAACCACTTTCCCTCTTAATCTAGTCTCTTGGGCAAGAAGTTCGATGGTGGAAAAAAGGCAAAACAGTAAAGCCAAAGAATAAAGCGTTAAACCGCGTAGCATAATTTTTTTGTGTTGGAAGTATGAGTTGGACTTAAAAAAAGGTAAAGGTTTAACAATCAACAGGTTTCACCAACTACCTTTTATATTAAACCTGTGATCACAAGGCAATGTTTACTTTTCCGGAATTACTTGCTAGCTGGAATTATCTGCTGATGAATAAACTAAAATCAATGTGAACGGGTAATAAATCAATTTTGGGGCTAATTTTAGATTTCAATCTCTTTTTCATTTCCATTGATTGCCGTTTAACTTTTATATTTAAAAATGATTAGAAAAGCTTTATTTCTGACAAGCCTCTTATTTGGTATATACTCTTTCACTTTTTCTCAATCAAATCCCCAAAACCTTAATGAGCTTATCGAAAGCCTATCAGAATTGGATTATGGTGACTCATTATATGGAGTCACTTTAAAAAAGATCTTCCCTGAAGCCAAGGCTGCGCAAGCCTATGATGATTTGGGAAACTATGCTATTGAAGCATTTGGACACCCTCACTACGACGTTATTTCTCCTGAAAAAAGAAAAAGTGTACTTCATGAGGCAATCTCCTATGAGGATAAGATTGAAAGCACTACGATCAAAGGTGAACTCCACCTGAAACTTGCAGGTGCCTACTTTAACCTCAATCAGTATGACTCCGCTATCATGGAATATTCTGCTGCATTGGATCGATTTGAGCAAAATGACTCCCTTCTCATTGCAGATTCGTATTTCTTTCGAGGTCAAGCCAGAGATTACCAAGGGAATCTTATCGATGGAATGAACGATTACCAGGAAGCACAAAAGATTTATGAGGCATTAGGTAACGAAGCTTATGTCGATTATGTCTATGGGGGCATGGCCATATTATATAGTAAGTATGAACTATTTGATGAGGCAGAGGAAATCCGTGATATTTTAATTGAAAAGGCTGAAAAAGCCGGTGAAAACTATGACCTAAGTATCCAATTATACAACAAGGCAAATGACTTCAGAAAGCAAAAAAAGTTTGATGATCAGTTATTAGTGCTACAAAAAGCTGATTCATTGACTCCTTTTGATGAAAGAAATTATTATGTGGAAGCTATGATAAAGCTAGCTCTTAGCAGTGCTTATGGAGAACAGGGGATGATAGAATCTCAGGAAAAAACCTTTTTGGAAGCTAAAGCGCTTGCAGAAAAAGCTCCTGACCTTCAATTATCCAACCCTACTTATTTGAAATCCAGGGCTCTTTTAGCTAAAAACACCGGAAATATCAGGCTAGCCAATGAGCTTGCAAAGGAATCTTTGGAGTCTGCTAAAGCTTCTGGAAATATGGATCATCTTATTCGATCTTACGAGCTCTTGTTTGAAACCTACACGGAGATGAACCAACCGAAGGATGCTCTAGAGGCTCTAAAAAACCTGACTTTTTATAAAGACTCACTTTTTACCGTCAACAAGGCAACAACTTTTTCTTATTATCAAACGCTTTACGAAACAGAAAAGAAAGAGCGTGAGCTATTGGCAAAAAATCTAGAGCTAGAGACCGTACGCCAACGAAACAAGACCAGAATGCGGGTCATAGGAGTATTTGCTGTTATTTTGATCGGTCTAGGAGCTTTTATATTTCTATGGAAAAACTATCAATACCAAAAGAAACAGAAAGAACTTCAAGCCCATTTCTCGCAGGAGTTGCTAAAAAACCAAGAGGCTGAAAGAGTACGTATATCAAAAGACTTACATGATGGGCTAGGACAAAGTCTATTATTAATCAAAAACAAGATCGCTCTCACTCAGGATGATGTGGGAACGGGAGAGCTGCTGGATACAGCAATTAGTGAATTAAGGGCCATAGCGAGATCCTTGCACCCAATGCAACTGGAAAAGCTAGGTTTAAGTAAAGCGGCGACGCATTTACTTGACCAAATTGATAATGAAACAGACATTTTTGTCTCCTCAGAAATTGAGGATTTAAATGGTGTCTTAAGCAAAGAAAAAGAACTGCAACTTTATAGAATTCTCCAGGAGTCTATTAATAATGTTTTGAAACACTCAGAGGCAAGTGCACTTAGAGTTATCTTTCGTAAAACCTCAGTTGGAGTGGAAATGAAAATTGAAGACAATGGAAAAGGGTTTGATTTTTCGGAAAAGTTAAACGACTTCCAAAGTCTGGGTCTAAAAACCCTAAAAGAAAGAATTGCTTCTATTCAAGGAAGCATGAAAGTCACAAGCCATAAAGGAAACGGAACCAGTTTAAGTTTTATCACCTATGTCTAAGACCACAATCGTAATAGCAGATGATCACCCACTCTTGCTAAAAGGTTTAAAAGACTTTTTGTTGGAGCAGGAAATTGATGTTTTAGCCACTTCCACAGATGGGCAAGATGCCTTGAACCAAATCATCAAACACAAACCTCAACTAGCGATACTGGATCTGGAAATGCCAAACATGACAGGCTTGGAAATAGCCTCGGAATGTAAAAAAAGAGCATTGCCAACAAAAATTATTTTGTTGACTCTACATAAGGAGATGTATCTATACAATCAGGCAAAGGAGTTAAATCTATCTGGCTACATACTTAAGGAATTTGCTTTAGGAGAAGTCTCCCAAGCGATAGATTCAATCTTGGCAGGAAAAACATTTTTTAGCGAAACCATCTTCAAAAATCAAGAATCAGACACTTTAAAAACAGAAAGCAGTCCACTGACACCATCTGAAAAGAAAATCCTACGGCTTATCGCCCAAGGAGAATCTACCAAACAAATTGCAGAGAAACTTTTTATTTCGGAGCGAACGGTGGACAAACATCGAAGCAATATGATTTCAAAGTTAAATCTTGAGAAAAAACATAACTCCCTGTTATTGTGGGCCCAAAAAAACCGAGAAATCATTAATTAGTTCTCTTTTTATTTTAATTAGGGTGAAAAATACGTGTTTCTACGTATTGAGTTCGGCAGCTTTTAGGACTAGTTTTGAAAAGAGATTTATAATAAACCAACTTTTTTTCTCATGAAGATATCTAGCCGAAAAGGAACATTTAAAATTATTCAGACGATTAAAAATCGGGATGAATTATTGGTACTTGCCAGCTGGAACGATATTGCACAGCAGTTTGGAAGTAACCGAGCTTTTTTAGTCAATAAGTCAGAAGGCTTATTTGGAGTTTACCTCTGCAAACAAGAATGTAGTGAATTCATCAGTGAACTACTGATGGCCGTGGACTTCAATGAATGGGAAGAATTCAATATGAGAGATCAAAATGCCAGCAAAAGGTATTCAGCGTAAGGGTGATCACTTTTTCAGAACAACTTCAGAGCTGTGCGGATAAGTAAGTCCACGGTTTTTGCAGCCTCTTTATCAAATTCCTGAGTGATTCTATTAGCTACAATGGCATTTAGACTCAACACCTCATGCCCAAGTAATTTCCCCATACAATAATACCCAGCTGTCTCCATTTCAAAGTTAGTCAGCCTACTTCCATCAACTTCAAGAGCCGCTAACTTTTCTATCATTTGGTCAATTTTGGGTTTCAGCCTGACTTCTCTGCCTTGAGGAGCATAAAAGCCCGGACTGGTCAGTGTGATCCCTCTTGAAAAACTGGCATCAAGTTTTTGAAGAAGCATTGAACTGCCTTCGACTTCATAAGGAGTAAAACCTACATTCAATACTTCTCGGACACTATCTCCCCAGCTTTGAGGGAAACCCTCGCTGTCATAAAACTGCATCAAGGTGTCCATTCCCACAGCTTTTTCTGAAGCTAGTAAGGAACCAACAGGGATATCAGACTGCATGGCACCCGATGTTCCTAACCTAATAATTTTAAGAGCAGTATGATTTTCTTTGACTTTTCTGGTCTCTAAATCAATATTGACTAAAGCATCTAGCTCAGTCATTAAGATCTCGATATTATCCGTTCCCATACCCGTGCTCATCACAGTCACTCGCTGTCCATTGATCCAACCGGTATGTGTAACAAACTCTCTCTTTCGGGTTTTGAAATCAATTTGATCAAAATACTGTGAGACCAAATCCACTCGATCTGGATCTCCAACTGTAAAAACAAGTGAAGCCAGATTTTCTGGCTTCAAATGTAAATGATAGATGCTTCCATCCTCATTAAGAATAAGTTCAGATTCTGGAATCAGTCGGCTCACACTTTTTGAATTTGATCTGTTTTCGAGCTGCGCTTCAATCCTTTGTAAGGATTATAGCCGTTGGTGTTTTTTTGATAATACCCAGTACCATCATATTCTCTTTTCTCTGGATTCTCTTTGCATTCCTCCGAGCAGGTTCCTTCCATTTTCCATCCGCACTCTTCACAAATTGGAAGGTGGGCATTGCATGTTGGATTGGCACAGTTAACCATTCTATCGGATTTTGTTCCACAAACATGGCAAGCAGAGACAACCTTTGGATTTACCTGATTAACGTCTACAGCGATTCTATTATCAAACACATAGCATTTCCCCTCAAAGTCTTCTCCTCCGGCTTCTTTGCCATATTTGATAATTCCCCCATGCAATTGGTATACATCTTCAAACCCTTGTTCCAAAAGGTAAGCCGAAGCTTTTTCACATTTAATTCCTCCAGTACAGTAAGTCAGTACTTTCTTTCCTTTTAGATGTTCAAGCTCCTTTACTCTCTCAGGAAAGTCTCTAAAGTTATCAATGTCAAGAGTTAATGCATTTTTAAAACGACCTAGCTCATGTTCGTAATTAGAACGGACGTCCAAGATTACCACATCTTCCTGATCTTTCAATTTTCGGAATTCCTCCGGGTCAAGATGTTTTCCTGTTTTGACATTGGGATCCAAATGTCTTAAAGAAGAGTGCACAATTTCCGGCTTATACCTAACGTGAATTTTGGTAAACGCATGCTTGTCGTGCGCGTCAATTTTAAATTCTGTTTTGGCAAAGCGTGGATCTCCATGAACAAATTCCATGTACTTTTCACAGTCTTCCTTAAGACCTGAAACAGTACCGTTTAGGCCTTCGTCAGAAATAATGACACGACCGCGGATATTGTTTTCTACACAAAATAAGTGGTGCTGCTCTCGATATTCCTCCGGATTATCAATTTTTGCGTAGCAGTAATAAAGGAGGATGTTATAATTGTTTGCTTCCATAACTTGAGCCCTGTTTCGGCAGGGTGTTTTAGAATTTGATATAAATATATTGAAGAAAACCTTAAGTATTGATTTCCTTTTATTGATGGTGTTCTACTTTACTTTTTGAGCAGGGTTCCCAAAAACAGTTTCATTATCACCTACAGAGGCGATCACCACAGACCCAGCTCCAATTCGTGCATTTTTACCAATTTTTACTCCTGAAACAATGGTAACACCAGAACCAATAAAGGCTCCTTCTTCAACCGTCACTTCGGAATTGATCACAGAACCAGCTCCCACCTGCACAAAATCTCCCAGTTTAGCTTTATAATCTATTATCGCTCCGGTATGGAAGATACAGTGTTGGCCAATTTCAGCTCCAGTTCCAATTACCACTCTTGCATTGATAAAATTACCATGTCCTATCACGGCATCGGTAGAGATATTGGCTGTATTATGAATAGCATTAACCGGCTGAACCTTTCTTTTCTCATTGAGCATCTTTACCAAATACTTTCTGTACTTGACATCATCTACCGCTACAAACGCCTCAGACTTCTTGCCTATCAATTTCAGAAAGCCATCATCCTCAGGGTTCCCCAATACTGAAACTGTATTAATCTCGGTACCGTGCATGCTTTCATCCTCATCAAGGAATCCATAGACCATGACTTGGTTGCTATTAAATATTTCAAGTGCTGACTGAGCTATCCCTGTTGCGCCCAAAATAATTACTGGTTTATCCATAGTTTTTGCCTTTTCGGAGTGCAAAAATACAGGAATTCATGAGCTTACACAAAAATCATTCGCTTTCTGACTTAATCAGGCTTTGGGCAATTTTACATTGAAGGCACTTTTTTGCCTGGCAATAATTTTTGTAAAGCCCGATCATACCTTGGGTGTCAAAAGAATTGGATGCTTGCCAATGAACGTTTTGAAATTTCCGGATGATATTATTCTTCTCTGAAGGAATTTCCTGAAGTAGGTCAAAGCATCTTTCTTGCCATTCACTTTGTTGGAAATATCTCCCATAGGCAAACCAAAGTGGAGTGACATAATTAATTATTAGAAGTTGTAGCGCTGTACTGGAAACACCTTTTGAAACCTGTTTCGAAGCCGATTTTCCAAATGAAAAATGATACTTCCAATAGTCACTTGGCCCCACTTGGAGGATTTTCTTGAATGAAATGAAGTCTTTAGATTCTTCCATTACCACTTGAAATAGACTTGGAGCTTTTGACAAAATCGCAGCCAATTGAGCAATTCTCAGGGAAGGAAAATTACTCGGTCTTGCACCCATAAATGACCACTCCTGTCGAGTCATGGAATTGTTCCACCGGTATTTTTTCTGAAAAAAATCAAACTCCTTGATTAAATATTGCACGTAGGGCTCCTCAGATTCTTTAGGCAATAAACCTGCTTGACCAAAGAGGAGTGCTTCCAAATGCCCTAGCTGATTCCGATGCTTTTGGAGGATTTTGTAAGGGACCTTCTTTGACAAGGTCAACATAGGAGTTGCATTGGTCTTAAATCCAAAACAAGTGAAGAGCCATTGATAGGCAGTCTCCTCCCAATCACCTTTAGACTCCTCCAGTAGTTTCAAAATCAATTCAGACTTTTCATGTAATCGCTCCACCAAGGCCTTTTCCAAGGAAGAAAACCTGACTATCTCAGGGACATTTCGAACCGCATAGGCACATGGAAGGTCTGCTTGGTAATCGAGCAATTTCTCATAATTCCTCCACACATTTAAAAATATCTTTCCTTTGAGCTCCAGGGTAGGCATACTAGTGCCATCATTCCTATCTACTTTTTGATCATTTTCCCAGACCACATGAAGTATGACCGAATTATACGCGGGATTATTTCCATGAGCATGATTTTTCCAATCCGAAGCAAATTTATGCACCTCCACATGACCATGTAACTTGACTCCATCTACTTCTATGACTGAGTCAAGAAAATCTGGACCTTCTCCTAGATTATGAAAGCCTATTTGAATCACTGACACTTTTTCTCCCGCCACCGATTGAAGTCCCTTTTTATCAAAATACTGGTACTTCCAGACGAGTTGTAAAAAATCCTCTTTAAAATCCATAAAAAATCAACCTAAAAACTTATTCAAAATAAGAAAAAGTTAAAAATAAAAAAAGCCAGCAATAAGCTGGCTTCGAATTTCTTAAAATCGAATGGTTCTTAAAGGTACTTTTCCAACAAGTCCTTCATTTCAATCTGAAGCTTTTCAGATTCCTTTCTGGCAACTTTGGCAAAATCAGTCCCTTCAGAAGCATAAATAATCCCACGGCTAGAGTTCACCAATAAACCACAGGTAGAGTTCATCCCATATTTTGCTACTTCAGATAAACTTCCTCCTTGAGCACCCACACCTGGAACCAAGAAAAAGTGGTCAGGAACAACTTTTCTTACTTCCCCAATCAGTTCTCCTCTAGTGGCTCCTACCACATACATCATATTTTCATCAGAGCCCCAAGATTGGCTTTTCTCCAATACAGTCTGATACAAAGGCTTTCCTTGCTCATCCTTGATCAACTGAAAATCCATTGAGCCGGCATTGGAGGTCAATGCAAGAAGAATCACCCACTTCTCATCAAATTCTAAAAAAGGAGTCACACTATCTACCCCCATGTAAGGGGCAACTGTGACTGAATCAAAATCCATCTTTTCAAAAAATGCTTTGGCATACAACTTAGAAGTATTCCCAATATCTCCACGCTTGGCATCAGCAATCGTGAAAATCTCCTTTGGAATTAACTCTAATACTTTCTGTAGCGTCTCCCAACCTTCAGTTCCCAAAGCTTCAAAAAATGCAATGTTTGGTTTATAGGCTACGGCAAAATCCGCTGTCTCCTCAATAATCTCTTTACAAAAGGAAAATATTGGATCTTTTTCTTTTAATAAATGTTTTGGAATCTTATTGATATCCGCATCTAGGCCTACACATAAAAAGGATGATTTTTTCTTAATCTGGGAAAATAGCTCGGCTTTTGTCATGAATTTTCTGATTTGGCACAAAGGTAAGAAATGCAGTTTAGCTATTTTTGGGAAATTTCAATTATGAAGGTTCTTGCTTGGTTCATTCTTCAATTATCCCTTGCCTTTTCGGGCTTTGGGCAAAACCTCTCGGGAAATTGGGAATGGGCTCAAAATCCTTCCGATAGATCATTTAGCATTCAACTCATTCAAAGCAGCTCCAAAGCATTTGATTTAGAAGGATCGCATTGTGGCACATACTACAACGGTGGCCGAATAGACTGTGCTGAAGAGCTATCAATTTTCTTAAACCAGGAATCCGAAAATCTGTGGATTGGGACGATTCAAAGTGCGTATTCTGGAAAAAAATCACAGCTTACCATAGCATACAATCCAAAGGAAAAACAATTAGAATGGCAAATCACAAAAGGCGAAGGTCAATTTTACTTTCCCTACCATGCAATTCTAGAAAAAGTAGACCCTAATTAGTCTCTTTCAAATCTTCCTGAAACTCCACTTTCAATCCAGCGCCAATTAAAGACACTGCTGCCGTTATTATAAAAAAGATCAAACTGAAAGCTACTGCAATGGCTTCATCGATCCCTGCGTATCCATGAGCATAAATAAAAACCAGTTCCCTTGCTCCTACTCCACCAATTGTCAAAGGCAAGACTGAAACAATTGAAGAGAGTAAGAATACTAATTGGTAGGCTAAGAAATTACCGTCCACGCCTAGGGCTTTCAAAATAAACCAAGCACAAATCAACTGTGACAACTGCCCTAAAAACGACAAGCCATTTCCTTTCCAATACACTGGCAAAAACTCCTTAAAGAACAACTTTTGAACAAGCCAAAAGCCAGGCAACACCAAGCAAGCTAATACCCCAACCAAAATTTCCCACGGAATCTCAGATTCAAATGGCAAGGTCAAATCCACGGGCAGAACAAGCAGCAGCAGTAAAAAAACGATGGCTACCAGACCACCCAAACGATCTAATAAAGAAGCTTGAATTAGGGATTTAACAGGGGTTTTGAAGCTTTTATTCAACAAATAAACTTTATAACCATCCCCACCGATTCCTCCCGGAAGAAAAAGGTTATAAAACATTCCAATCAAATACAGCTTCCAGTTTTTCATTTCGGATATGGTAAGTCCGAGCACCTGATAGTACAGGTTTAACCTAACCGAAGTAAATACTTTACTGATTACAAAAAGTAAAACCGCAGGGACAAGCCATGCCCAATGAATGGACTGAGCAATCTCCCAAAGCTGTGAGGTATCTACTTTGCGAAAAACCAGATAAATGGCTAGCCCAGTCAGAACTAGCTTTAACAAGGTTTTTAGCAACTTTTTATTCACCTTGGAATACAGATTTGATAGTATAGGTTTTTTTGTTTTGTGACTCGAAATAGGTTCTTACGATAATCTCAGCTATGATTCCTGTGGTTATAAACTGGATTCCACCTAAGACCAGAACTATCCCGAGAATCATGATAGGCCTTCCCCAAATATCCTCTCCTAAGAGTTTTAAGATCAATAGGTAAAAGTTGATCAGCATCCCTATCATAAATGATACGATTCCTATCCCACCAAAAAGGTGAATGGGTCTTTGGAAGTATTTCTGAAAAAACAACATCAAAATCAGATCTGCCAAAACCTTAAAGGTTCTGCTCAAACCGTACTTTGACTCTCCATGGATTCTAGGGTGGTGCTTCACATCCATCTCCGTCATGGAAGCACCTTGCTGCTTCGCCAACACTGGAATAAAGCGATGGAGCTCTCCATACAATCCCATTCCTTGTGCGATTTCAGCTTTATATACTCTTAGTGTACAACCGTAATCTTTTAAGTAAACTTTCGTGGTATTTCGTATAATCCAGTTTGCGATCTTACTTGGAATTTTTCGAAGCACAAAGCCATCTTGTCGATTCGCTCTACGTCCGGCAACCACATCCCATTCTTCATCCATTGCCTTTTTAAGCATTACTGGCAAATCGCTAGGATCGTTTTGAAGGTCACCATCCATAGTGGCAATATATTCTCCTATCGCCATATCAATCCCGGCGGCTAGAGCAGTGGTCTGCCCATAGTTCCGATTAAAAATAATCAGCTTCGTACGTTCATTGGCATATTTCTTTACCTCCGAAACGGTACCATCTGTGGATCCATCTTCTATTAAAATCACTTCATAATCCATCCCATTTAGGGATTCGTAGGTCGCTTCTAATAAAGGCTTGATATTGTCCTGCTCATTATAGATGGTTATAACGACAGATAGTAATGGCTTACTCATGCTTGTTAAATTTGGACAAAAATACATGAAATTAAATCCTACGACAAAAATCTACACCTAGACATGGTCTTCCAAACTATAAAATTGATGAGACAATGAGCAATCAGTATATCTTTGCAGCATGTCTCTGAAAGAAGCTCAAATCAATCCTTGGGTAATCATGGCGGTCTTTACATTGCTGGTGGGACCATTTGCCTTAAATTTCCACATGCATTTCCCAGATGAAATGTACTACAGCGATGCCGCTGTGAAAATGCTTCAAAATGGAGACTATCTTACCACCTACCTTGGCAATGGAGAGTTAAGGTTTAGAAAACCAATTGGCACCTATTGGGTGGTACTTGCAGGTTTTAAGCTATTTGGAGTAAGCGCATTTTCCTCTAGGATCTTTTTCCTGATTGCTGGTGCTTTGACTGTTGGCTTGACTTATCTGCTTTCCAAAGTACTTTTTGAGAATAAGAAAGTTGCTGGAATTTCCGCTTTAATCATCGCTTCAAACCCTGTATTGATTTTTGCTGCCACTAGGTCTATACCTGATGTTTTATTGGGATTAACCATGACTGCCAGTGCTATTGGCTTTGCAGGCCTTATTCGATATGGAGATAAAGTCCCTAAAAAATTCCTCTGGATTCTTTATTTAAGTTTAGCATTAGCATTCGAAGTAAAAGGATTACCAGCCCTCGCTTTAGGAGGGCTTGGATTTATCTTTCTAATTTCAAACCCATGGCAAAAAATCCATCTTAAAACACTTTTTCATTTTCCTGCTTTAATACTTTCTTTATTCATCGGGCTGTTCTGGTTCGTGGCCATGTGGAAAATTCACGGGCCAACCTATCTGGATAGCTTTTTATCCGACCAGGTGGGCAACAGAGTTCAAGCAAGAATCTGGTTAATTTTAAAGAATGGAACGATCGCTTTTTTCACCCTTTTAGCGGTCTTTCTTCCTTGGCTTTTATTTGCCACGGCCAAACTGAAAAAGACCTTAAAAACTACTTGGAACGAAAATAAGGCCTTCTTCTTATTTGCATTAATTTGGGGTTTGGGTATCGTAGCGATGGGTGCCATGACGGCTAAATTTTATGAACGCTATTTATTACCAGTTGCTCCCGTTGTGGCGGTATTTTTAGGATGGAATTTGCATAGAGCAGGCCTAGAGTTTAAGAAACTAGGATTAAAAATCGCTATCGCTGTCTTCTTACTTCTCAATCTGATTTTGATTGCTTTAGGCCTATGGATCAATATAAATCTAGGCAGCGGTATTTGGGTGTATTTTCAAGTCGTCTTTGCAGCTTTGGTTTGGCTCTACCTTCTACGCTTGACATTGTCTAACAAGAAACTTCCCAAAGCCCTTAGCTATTCAATCTTACTGATCTTTTTTACCCTTTCTATAGGAACACTTAAAATCTCTCTTCCAGATCAAGGCTCTCAGCTAGCAGATTTTGTTAAAACCAATCAAATCAAACCTTCAGATGAAATCGGCTTTATTGGAAATATTCATGTCAGCAGCAAGATTAGGATCGGTTTAGGCCCTGATTTTTACATGACCGACATTACAGGTGAGAAAAACCTGACCCAAGAAGAAATCTTAGTAAAAGCTTCACACTTTTCTAAACTCATTGTTGAGGATGATTTCCTACCTGAATTTCAATCCGATTCATACACAATCGAGGTAGCGTCTATTAACTGGGATTCGAAAAAGATTCCGTATTTAATCCAGCAAGTAAATCAGTCGGGGTTCCCTGAACTCGTCAAAGAGAATGGTAAGATTTATTACTGGCTAGAAAGAAAGCAGAACTAGTAGGTTTCTGGCTGGTATGGGTTGAAATCACTTAAATTCTTCCATACTTGAATTTTCGCTACCCGAAAGGGTTCTCCTCTGAATGCAATCGGGAAGCTCTCTTCATAAAGCAATGAATCGAAACGGGCAAAATCTCCTGGGCTATCGTAATTCCAACTGACAAAGATTCCTACATTTTCCTGCCCCACAAACTGCTCCATTCCCTCCCATAGGTCAAACTGATTTTTTCTAGACCCCATATTAACCATAAAGGTCTGTGGATTTCCTTCCAGGTAAAACGAAAGCTCCGATGCCATATGGTAAGTATCAGAAAAGATGAATTCTTCTTTCAGGGAAAGACTATCTTTTAAAAACTCTATCCGATTTGCCAATGGTTCATAGCCAGACATCCTTTTAAATGCAGCCATTTCCCCCTTTTTAACTGCAGGTATGGATTTGATAAATGTAAAATCCGGAAGCAATAGCAATAAAGGAAAAGCAAGGCTGACAGCAATTCCCCAATTCCTCCATTTAAGCCAAGCACCTGTTTGATTCACCAGCCATGAACTAATAAAAACGGAAAAGGTCATGTAGGTAAAAATAGGCCAGTTCACCAAAGCTTCTGTCAAAAAGCTAAGTGCTCCAAAAGCCATAAAAGTAGCAGCTACTGGGAGTAGCAAGTAAATTTTTATCTGGCTTAAAGGTTTAAAAAGTTTGCTAAGTGAAGCAAAAACGAGTGGTAGTAAAAAAATGGAAAACATCGCCAATTGACCACCTAGATATGCTAAAAACTGTAGCATAGCGGCTCCAAAATCAAATGGTTTTGACTCTCCTTCTCCAGCTCCTGCGAGGTTCGCAATATGCTTAAAGGTGTCAAAATTGTTTTCAAAGTTCCAAACCAAAACCGGAATAAAGCCGAGGAAGGAAACCAAAGTGAAAATCACTAAATTCTTACTATGCTTTTTGAGGGTTTTTGCCTGCAGTAAGAAAAGAAAGATCAATGGAAATATTAGGACCATAACCACTTTTGCCATCAAACCTAAAGCTGCTGAAAGGCCCGCGATTATCCACCATTTCCTTTGCTCTTCATTAATCCCTCGGTAAAGCATATAAATAGAAAGAGACCAGAAGAAAGTTACGGAAGAATCTGTGGTATGAAACGTAGATATTAGCCACCAAAATGGCATAGCCTGGAGGATCATTGCTGCCCAAAAACCTACTTTGGGATTAAATAAATAAGTCCCGAATCGATAGGCGATCCATGCGGTTCCCAATCCAAAGGCAGTTGCATTAAACCGTACTGCAAATTCCGTGATTCCAAAAACGGAGGTAGTAATGAGATTAAGATAAGCCACCAATGGGGGCTTTGAATAATAATGCCAAGCCAAATTGCGGGACCAAAGCCAGTATTGAGCCTCTTCGGTAAACAGGTCAATTTCAGGCCGAAACAGAAAAATAATTTTAACGAGTACGATCGCTAAACTTGCGATCCAGAAAGTAGTTCGGTATGAAAATTTTGCCCACATAGAAATGACTGGCAAGAAAAAGAAAAACCCTCGGAGTTCCGAGGGTTTCAATTAGAATTTGGGTTTAATTACTGCCTGACCAGCACTACTTTCTCTTTGTATTTTTTGATCTGTCTTCTTAATCCCTCGATTGCTTCATCCGCGGCCCCTTCAAACGAATCTGTTTGATGTTTTGCAAAGAACTGCTTCCCCGGCACATTGAGCTTAATTTCGACAACCTTGTTCATGTTGTTATCATTTTTGTCGAGCCTCATAAAAACCTCCCCATCTATGATCCTATCATAATAGGTGTCCAGCTTGTCTGCTTTTTTCTGAATAAAATCGATCAATTTTCGATCAGCATCGAAGTGGATTGAGTGCATCTGCAGTTTCATATTGATTTGCATTTAATGGTTGAACAATAATTTATTTACGCTTTAGGGTGTGCCTGTTCAAACACAGCCTTGAGTTTTTCTAATGAATTGTGAGTGTAAACTTGCGTTGCCGCAAGATTGGAATGGCCGAGCAAATCTTTTACAGCGTTAAGATCTGCTCCTTTATTTAATAAGTGAGTTGCAAAAGTATGACGTAACACATGAGGGCTACGCTTGGAAGTCTGTGCAAAAATGTCCAAGTATTTTCGGACTACACGATATATCATCATAGGGTAACTTGGCTTTCCGTTATTGCTCACAATAAAATAGTCACTTTGGCTTACTTTTGAAAACCTTTCTTCAAATACTTTTTGATACGAAATGATATTTCGGGCAAGGCCATTTGTGAGTGGAATAATTCTTTCTTTTTTACGCTTCCCTAATACTTTAACAACTTTTTCAGAGAGATTAATATCTCCCCATTTTAATCCAGTCAATTCCGAAAGTCTGACTCCGGTGAGGTAAAGAAATTCCAAAACCATTTTGTCTCTTTGACCTTCGAAATTTTCCTCGTAAACGCTTTCTTCTAGAACGGAAGAGATGGTCAATTCTTGCAAAAATTCAGGAAGTTTTTTTGGGTTTTTAAGGCTTTTTAACTTGTAAGTCGGGTCCTTTGAAATCACTCTGGAACGAAGCAAAAACTTATAATAAGAACGCAGGGTAGCGATCTTTCTGTTTACCGTAGTGGTACTCAGCTGGTTCTCTACTAAATCGATTACCCAAGCCCTAATTTCAGAATGGCCAACAAACAAAATATCCTCCTCGCCGAAGGAAACTGATACAAACTCAAGAAATTGCTCCAAGTCCTTCCTGTAAGCAAGCACCGTATGGCTGCTGGACTTTTTCTCAAATTCTAAATAATTTATAAACGAGTCGATCATGAATCGGATTTACTCTTATCAAGTTACATGAAAAAATAGGGATTCTTGGTAATTGTAGTCACAAAAAAAGCGTACCCTCTTTTCAGAGAGTACGCTATATTTTTAAGTCATTGCTGATTACTTGTTAGCTTCTTCTTGAAGATGCTGCTTGTAAGCCGCTTTGATGACCTGTGCTCTTCTTTTAACAGAAGGTTTTGTGAACGCTTGTCTAGCTCTAAGTTCTCTGACTGCACCAGTCTTATCAAACTTCTTTTTAAAACGCTTTAGCGCTTTTTCGATAGATTCGTTCTCTTTTACGTTAACTACGATCATATTTTTACACCTCCTTTCGCGACTGCAAAGGTATGGATATTATTTTAAAAACAATACCAGACTTTCAAATAAACGGATACCATGATTATTGATTATTAGGGCGAAATACCTAATTTTAAATCCCAATAACTATTAAAACGTGAATACCTCTACTAAACTCAAAAGTATCCTTGCTGCAGGATGCATTATTCTATTCTTTTTTTTAGGATCTACCAAAGCATTTTCACAGGAGAACCCAGATAAAATGGAATGGTTTAAAGATGCCAAACTTGGGATCTTTATCCACTGGGGAATTTATTCTGTCAATGGAATCGATGAATCCTGGTCCTTTTTCAATGATTACATCAGCTATGAGGATTACATGAAGCAGCTCGATGGATTTACTGCCAGTAAATATGATCCTGAGAAGTGGGCAAAGTTAATCAAGCAAAGCGGTGCCAAGTACGCAGTGCTCACAGCAAAACATCATGATGGAGTAGCACTTTGGGACACCAAAGAATCGGATCTTTCTGTTGTGAAAAAAACTCCAGCAGGAAAAGACTTGGTAGGCCCATTGATGAATGCCTTAGAAAAAGAGGACATCAAAAAAGGAATCTATTTCTCAGTTTTGGATTGGTCTCATCCGGATTACGATAGAAATACCAGAGAAACCTATCGCTATAAAAACGATCCGGAGAGGTTCAGGAAATTCACTGATTTCAACTTTGCTCAGCTAAGTGAACTCTCCGAGCAATACAACCCAGACTTGTACTGGTTTGACGGGGACTGGGAACATAAGCCAGAAGAATGGAGAAGCGCAGAGCTCAAAAAGAAATTATTGGGGTACAACCCAAATCTCATAATCAATTCTAGACTTGGTCCGGGCTTCGGCGACTATGAAACTCCTGAGCAAGGAGTTCCGGTTACAAGACCAGCTAGCGAATATTGGGAGCTTTGCATGACCATGAACAATAGTTGGGGCTATCAAGGAAATGATCATGCTTATAAATCTCCTAGTGAGCTCCTACGTATTTTTGTAGACTGTCTTCACATGGGTGGCAATTTATTGATGGATTTTGGACCAAAGCCTGACGGAACGATTCCGGAAGAAGCTGTAAACATCCTTAATGAATTTGGGCGCTGGACTTCCAAGCATGAGTCAGCGATCTACGAAACTCAAGCGGGTATTCCTGACGGCCACGTGTATGCACCAACCACACTTTCCAAGGATAAAACCATCCTATATATCTACTTAGACTACAAAGTCAATGAGTCTCTAGCGATCAAAGGCCTAAAAAATAAAATCCAGCGTGTCTGGGTCGTAGGGAATGGCACCAAACTTCAATCCAGAGAAGTAGGCAAAATGTACTGGAGCGCAGTGCCGGGAATGAAATACATCGATATTCCTGACAATGTCTATGACAAGGATATCACGGTAATTGCGGTATTATTAGACGGTCCTGTAGATCTCTATCGAGAAAAAGGACAGGTAATTGAGAGTAATTGATAAGTAAAAAAGATGTTTTAAAAATACAGATTTGTCAAACTGAGCACTTTAGTGACGAGGGTTTCAAAATTGAAAGGTCCTCGACTCCGCTCGGACTGACATGTATTATAAAATTCGACATTGATAGCGGCATCAAAGTTTATTCCGATCGATGTCGTTCAGCTGCAATGGTTTTCAATGTGACTTAAACTATAAACTGGCTAGACTCATTTTTCGCAAACTTATAGAATTAGCTAGTTCTTTTCTGGACTATACTCCATCCAGTCAATTTCCAATTCAAATGGAAAGTTAGGTTTTTCCAAGGAATTCGGATTTCCTTCAACCGCCCAATCTTTGGTATGCCAGAAGTTCATTCGATACTTTGAAGCATGCTGCGGAATCCCAAGCTTTGAACCTTGATAATCCCAAAGTGTAACCGTATCTGCAGTTTCCGGATGGATCATCCACCATCTCATTCGATCACTATCCCAATCAAAACCATAAGTATAAAACTGGGAGGAAGCATCGTAATTTTTGATTGCCTGAATTGTTTCAGGCATATTTTGCATTCCTTCTAAAGCCGTAGGAGCACCATCATAATTGATCTTGGAAATCGTCTCAATAATTTCTCCTTTGGCTAAATTAATTATCCTCCCGATGCGCTGGAGCTTTCCATGCTCACCTGTCCAGGTTCCCACATAGATTATTCTAGGATCTGCAATCAACCATTCAAAATCGATTTCGCTCAATCCTTCCTGATCATCATCATGATAGGTAAAATACCCTACAACTGCACCGACATTGGGTTGTTTATCTTTTACATCAGGCACTTTTAAACGAGTGGAATAGGTTCCGAAATGAGTAAACTTCTTCGAAATAATTTCTGGGCCTTTACCTGGGCCAGCTTCATCTAAAGGATCAAGCTTAAAAGAAAGGATTTTCTTTTCTGGATCAGTTGGAGAATCTACTCCCATGTTAAACTTAAAATCGGCTTTTGTACCCGTCGAACCATAGTGAAAATACCTCGATTTTGATTTAGAAAAGTCCTCATGAAAGGATTTATGAGACTTTTGGGAATCACTTTTCATAAAAAAAGCTGTCGACATAAGAAGGAGAAAAAGGAGAAATTTCATAGCCGAATATAGTATAAAACTAGTATCAAAAGGACCTCCTCTTTGTCCCAATTAAAAAATGAGATATAGGCGTTACCTAAAAGGAATTAAAAAAGGTCTCCCATTTACATAGGAGACCTTTACAATAATTTGGTTGAATTGTTTAAGCGACTACTTTCTCAGCCAGCAATACAATCACATTGTCTTTTACTTCTACCACTCCACCATCTACAACCATGGATTGTTTTCCTTCATCTGTCGTAAAAGAAACAGTTCCTTTTGCTAAAGCCGAAACGATAGGAGCGTGATTATTCAGCACCTGAAATGAACCATTGGCACCAGGGAAACTGGCCTCGGTCACTTCACCCTGAAATACTTTTTTGTCCGGTGTGACGATTTCTAAATGCATCTGATTCGGATTTATAAAAAAGCAAACGGCCAAGATTTCTTAGCCGCCGCTTTATTTTCTATTTATTTAACTTCGGCCAACATTTTCTCTCCCTTAGCGATAGCATCTTCGATGTTACCTACTAAGTTGAAAGCTCCTTCAGGAAGGTGGTCTAACTCACCGTCCATGATCATGTTGAATCCTTTGATCGTGTCCTTGATGTCTACCAACACACCTTTCAAGCCTGTAAACTGCTCTGCTACGAAGAAAGGTTGAGATAGGAAACGTTGTACACGTCTTGCTCTTTGCACGACTTGCTTATCCTCTTCAGAAAGTTCTTCCATACCCAAGATCGCAATGATATCCTGCAATTCTTTGTAACGCTGAAGAATCTCCTTCACTCTTTGTGCACAGTTATAGTGCTCCTCTCCGATAATGTCAGCTGACATAATTCTTGAAGAAGACTCCAATGGATCCACAGCTGGATAAATTCCTAGCTCGGCAATCTTACGAGAAAGAGACGTAGTAGCATCCAAGTGGGCGAAAGTCGTCGCTGGAGCCGGGTCAGTCAAGTCATCAGCAGGTACATAAACAGCCTGTACTGAAGTAATTGATCCTCTCTTAGTAGAAGTAATACGTTCCTGCATGGCACCCATTTCTGTTGCCAAAGTTGGCTGGTAACCTACCGCAGAAGGCATACGACCTAGAAGTGCGGACACCTCAGAACCTGCCTGAGTGAAACGGAAGATGTTATCGATAAAGAAAAGAATGTCTTTTCCAGCACCTTCACCATCACCATCTCTATAATATTCAGCTAAAGTCAAACCAGTCAAGGCCACTCGAGCACGTGCCCCTGGAGGCTCATTCATCTGACCGAAAACAAAGGTTGCTTTAGAATCTTCTAATTTTTTCAAATCCACTTTAGAAAGATCCCATCCACCTTCTTCTTCAAGGCTATGGACAAAGTCTTCACCGTAAGTAACGATACCTGACTCGATCATTTCACGAAGCAAATCATTTCCTTCTCTTGTTCTTTCTCCTACACCTGCAAATACAGAAAGACCAGCATATGCTTTCGCAATGTTGTTGATCAACTCCTGAATCAATACAGTTTTACCTACACCAGCACCACCGAACAAACCGATCTTACCACCTTTTGCATAAGGCTCGATCAAGTCAATTACTTTGATACCTGTGAAAAGTACTTCTGTAGAAGTAGATAAGTCTTCAAATTTTGGTGCAGATCTGTGAATCGGTAGTCTCTTACCTTCTGGTATTTTTGGAAGACCATCAATCGCCTCGCCTACTACATTGAAAAGTCGTCCTTTGATCGCATCGCCAGTAGGTACAGAGATAGGTTGCCCCATGTCTGTTACTTCCATGCCTCGAACCATCCCTTCAGATGAGTCCATTGCAATAGTTCTTACGCGATCTTCGCCTAAGTGCTGTTGTACCTCCATCACGACTACTTGGCCGTTTTCTTTGGTTACTTCCAGTGCGTCAAGGATGTTTGGCAGCTTACCGCCTTCGAAGGAAACGTCCACTACGGGTCCAATTACCTGCGTTATCTTTCCAATATTTGCCATTTGATAGAATGAAATGTAAAAAGGATATGCTTTTTGAATTCGTCCGCAAAATTAAGAAGAAAAGCCTAACACCAAAGGATATTTGGAAAATAATCCTGACCTTATTTAGAAATTGATCACCAATCCTCTCTAAGCCCCTCTTTTTCCAGAAAATTTATTCCATAATCCTTCTCCCAAACAAAAATACTTTTGACCAATAGCGGTTACTTAAAAAATCCTCCGAAACACCTAAGGAAGTGGAAGAGTGTATAAACCTAATATCATTTTTAGAGACTTCCGTCACAATACCGGCATGGGTTACTCTTTTCTTTCTTTTTCCTGTGGCAAAAAACAAAACGTCCCCTCTTTGCAATTGATTAGCATTCACTTTTTTTCCCACCTCACTTTGATCTGCTGAAACACGGGGCATAGCTATGCCTACAGAATAATATGCGTGATAAATTAAGGCCGAACAATCAATCCCAGCACGGGTAGTCCCCCCGTATTTGTAAGGAGTTCCCGTATAACTTCTTGCTGTATTGATCACCACATCGAAAGGATCATTTTTGGCCATCTTCTTCTTTGAGGCACAAGAAGCGGCTGTGGCTACTATGAAAATCGAAAAAATTAGTACTTGAAGGAATCTTTGAGTGCTCATGCTCGTATTTAGTCTTTCAAGTATAAGATTCTTGAGTCAAGTAATCAAGAGCTATTTATCAAAAAGAGCCTTTCTATTTAGTATATTCGTTGATTGAATGAAGGATATGAGCAGAGAAGAATTTATCAACCTCCCTTTTCATAAAAAAATAAATACCCTCTACACGGAAGGCACTTTTGTAGTGGGCATTCGATACTACAAGCATAAAATCAACCTCTATTTATTAGAAAATGAATACGTGGAGGTATTCTACAACCACAAACATGATAAAATTGACAAGATTGATTTCTTGCCAAGAGATCATTCAAGGATGAAGTTTTACTTGGATCAGATAAAACTGGCTTAAGTGCCATCGAAAATTGATATACGAAAGCATTCCAAATTTTATCCTTTAAGTCGGATTTCTTTTTTTTGATCTGCGAACATCTGCGTTAATTATCCCCGAAAATCTGCGAGAGTTATCTATGGAAATTTGCGGGAAATAGAATAAAAATCAAGTAATTCGTACTTTGAATTTTTACCTCGATGAAAAAGAAAATAGCCCTTGTAACCGGTGGATATACCGGCGAATCTGTCATCTCATTAAAAAGCGCTGCAGTAGTAGAGAAGACTATCAACCGCGAATTATATGAGGTTTATAAAATTCTGATTTACCCAGGAGATTGGCATTTTTTAAGTGTTTCTGGTGAAAAAATCCCAGTAGATCTCAATGACTTCAGCATCAGAATAGGTGATGATAAAATCACTTTTGATGGGGTATTCAATATACTTCATGGCTCACCTGGAGAAGATGGGAAACTTGCCGGATATTTTGACATGATTGGCATTCCATATACCACTTGTGATCAACTCACCTCTGCAATCACTATGAATAAAGGCTACACCAAAGCAGTGGTTGATGATATTGAGGAATTACATATTGCCAAATCCATCCAACTTTTTGATAACTCAAGCCTGAATCAAAATCGAATTCAAGAGGAGTTGACATTACCGCTTTTCATTAAACCAAACAATGGTGGTAGCTCCATAGGGATGAGCAAAGTAAAAACTTGGGATGAACTTGGAGAAGCACTAGACAAAGCCTTTGATGAAGACAGCCAAGTACTTGTAGAAGAATTTGTTTCAGGGAGGGAGTTTTCGATTGGAGTTTTTAAAGGTAAAGGCCAAGTAACAGTACTTCCTGCCACAGAAATCGTCAGTAGCAAAGAGTTTTTTGATTTTGAGGCTAAATATGTTGCCGGGGTGACCAATGAAATCACTCCAGGTAGAATGAACGAGGAAGAAATCTCTCGGGTAAATAGGATTGCGGCAAAAATTTATGAAAAGCTTAATTGCAAAGGCTCTGTGAGAATTGATTACTTCTTACAGGAAGGCAGTGGAAAATTCTACTTTATCGAAATTAATACCGTTCCGGGCCAAACAGAAACTAGCTTAATTTCCCAGCAGGTTCGTGCTTATGGAATGGAGGTAAGGGACTTCTACACCCAATTGATTGAAGAAATGTTTTCATAAGCTTCAAGCCTATTCCATTTTCAATTTTAGACACCGAATAAGGTTCCCCTGACTAGCTTGGAATGCTATTTGGACAAATTTAAGGTAAATAATTCTACAGTTCATTAATTCGCTAGAACAACCTTTAAAAGGTGATTTTAGTCTGCGAAAGAGACCTATATGAGTAAATAATTTCTCAATCCTGGGAAAAATTTGGTCAGTGAACTTCATCCGAAAAATTTGTATTGACATGAAAAAATTTATGGTATTCTTTGTTCTTACTGGACTGATTTTTAGTTGCGGACCGTCAGAACAAAAAGTAGATAAGCTTACAGGCCTTCTAGATGAATGGAAAACCACTTCCAAAATGATTGGAGATCTTTCTAAAGATCTTGGAGATCAAATGTATTTATTGGAAACAAAAAAAGAAGAAGGTCAGGCCTCAGAGGCAATTACGATCAGCGTAAATGGTGAATCGAGTAATTGTGAAACTGAATATGCTGCATTAAAAGAAAAAGTCGATGATTTAATCGGCGTTTGGCAAGAAAACTCCAATGAAGTGGAAGATTTGACTACCCACATGTCTTCAGGAAAATGGACAACAGAAGATGATGAAAATCTAGAAAGACTTGCTACAGAAGCCAAGAAAGTTAAGGCCAATGTAGATCTGTGGACAATAAAAGTTAATGAGCTTAAAACAAAATGTGATTTGAAAACAGAAACCTCTAATTCTTAATCAAGCCACAAACAGGTAAAGCAAAAAAGCCTTTCGAAATTAATCGAAAGGCTTTGTTTTTTATAATCCGAAGGAGGATTTGATTTTATCTACAAAATCTAATTTCTCCCAGGTGAATAATTCTACTTCTTTTTTAATTGGCTCCGTATATGGAGAATAAAAAACTTTGGTTACAACCTCATTTTTTCTTCCCATATGACCATAGGCTGCAGTCTCTTCATAGATCGGGTTACGAAGTTTCAAACGTTGCTCAATTGCATAAGGACGCATATCAAACAGTTCTTCGATTTTCTTTGCGATTTCACCATCATGTAAATCTACCTTGGCAGTACCATAGGTATTTACATAAATTCCCATCGGCGCTGCAACTCCGATTGCATAAGAAACTTGAACAAGCATCTCATCTGCAATTCCAGCTGCTACCATATTTTTGGCAATATGACGAGTAGCATAAGCTGCAGATCTATCCACTTTAGAAGGATCTTTTCCAGAGAATGCTCCTCCACCGTGTGCTCCTTTGCCTCCATATGTATCCACAATGATCTTTCTACCAGTCAAACCAGTGTCACCATGCGGCCCACCGATTACAAACTTCCCTGTTGGGTTGATATGGTATTTGATATCTGATGTAAATAGCTTTTGAATTTCAGGCTTCAACTGAGCTACCACTCTTGGAATCAAAATAGAAACGATGTCAGATTTGATTTTTGCCAGCATCGTCTCTTCCTCATCAAAATCATCATGCTGTGTAGAAACTACAATCGCTTCAATTCTTTGAGGAACATTGTCATCAGAATATTCGATAGTCACCTGAGCTTTGGAATCAGGTCTCAAATAAGAAATCTCCTTATTCTCTCTTCTCAACTCAGCCAACTCACGAAGGATCATATGAGATAGATCCAATGCCAAAGGCATATAATTCTCAGTTTCATTGGTAGCATACCCAAACATCATCCCTTGGTCACCAGCACCTTGCTCTTCTGGGCTTTTTCTATCTACTCCTTGATTGATATCCTGAGACTGCTCATGGATGGCAGACAAAACACCACAGGAATTACCTTCAAACATGTAATCAGATTTTGTGTATCCAATTCGATTGATAACATCCCGGGCAATTTTCTGGACATCCAGATAGGTTTCGGATTTCACTTCTCCTGCCAAAACTACTTGACCAGTGGTGACAAGCGTTTCACAAGCAACCTTAGAATTTGGATCAAATGCCAAAAAATTATCGATCAATGCATCGGAAATCTGATCTGCAATCTTGTCTGGGTGCCCCTCAGATACTGACTCTGAGGTAAATAAATATGCCATATAAATGAATTTGTGATGCGTATTTTAAGGAAGCACAAAAATACAGGAACTCGACGAAATAAAAAACCAATGTGTAAGTGTTGCTAAGCTGATTTTCAATTTTATACTTTTCAAACGAATGAATTCTAATAGAACTGTCTAAGCAACTGAATTTTTTGTTTTTGGATTCGTCAGGAAAAACAAGCTTCAAGTACTATCTTTCTTTATCTAAAAACACCACCACCAAACATGCATCTTAAAAAATTAGCTCCTTTTTTACTCGTCCCTTTTCTCATTATATCATCCCAATTCCACTTGTTGGCCAATGATGATAAGGCGCAGTACAGCGATCTGGTTTCTCTTTTTAAAACTTGGAGAACATTTGAAAACCCTCCAAAATTTGATGGTGCGCCAGATTATAGAAAAGAAACTTTTGAAAAAAGGTTACCCCAGTTTCGCCAGTTACAAGAACAACTCTTATCAATTGACACAACTGGATGGTCTATACCTCAAAAAGTAGATTACAGGATCGTATGGGCAGAAATGAATGGCTATGACTTTAATCAAAGAGTGCTTAAACCCTGGGAAAGAGACCCTGCATTTTACAAATCTGTTTGGATGGAACGAAGTGATGTCCCAGCGCATGAGGGGCCCACTCACCACGGAATTTTAGAATTGTGGCAGTATACCTTCCCCTTAGGAACTGTGGAAGAAGAGAAGTTTTTAGGAGAAATAAAGTCCATTCCAGCCTTAAATAATCAGGCAAGACAAAACCTTACAGGAAATGCGAAAGAGCTTTGGGCTGCGGGTATCCCAAGTATTCAAGAACAAGTGAGTAACCTTGAAAGCATTTTAAAGCTTGAGGGAATTGCTGAAAATGATGAGTTGGTCAAATCAATTGAAGAAGCAAAAATTTCTACCCAAGAATTTGTGACTTGGCTGAAAAGTGAGGCAATTAAGAAAACTGGAGAATCTGGAATAGGGAAAAGCAATTACACCTGGTATTTGCAAAACGTACATTTGGTTCCTTTGACCTGGGAGGATGAAGTAATGATTCTCAAAAGAGAGCTAGCGAGAGCCTGGGCATCGCTGAAACTTGAGGAGCATAGAAATAGGGGATTACCAGAACTGAAGGATGCCAGTTCACCTGAAGAATTTGATGCAATGGCTGAAAAGTCTGCCCAAAGCCTTTTAGAATTTCTTGATGAAAAAAACATTGTCACGGTTAAAGATTATTTTGAACCAGCACTAAGAGAACATATGGGGTCATTTATTCCTGAAGAGAACAGAAACTTCTTTACTATAGGAATGCATTATGACCCAAGACCTTTGTATTCTCATTTTTACCATTGGTTTGAACTTGCAAGAATGGATAATGAACCTCACGCTAGCGAGATCAGAAGAAAACCACTTTTGTATAATATTTGGGATTCTAGAAATGAAGGCACTGCCACCGCCGTTGAGGAGATTTTCATGGATGCGGGACTATATGAAGACTCGCCAAGATCCCGGGAAATTGTCTATATCATGATTGCCCAAAGAGCTGCAAGAGGCCTTGGTTCTCTTTATGCCCAAGCAAATGAAATGACTATGGTAGAAGCAGGAAAAATCCATTCAGAATACACGCCCCGAGGATGGATGAAGACTGAGAAAGAATTACTGTTGTTTGAGCAGCATTTGTACATGAGACAGCCTGGATATGGCAGCAGCTATATCACTGGAAAATATTTATTGGAAAATGCTTTGGCAGACTACGCCAGAATCAATGAATCTTCTGGATTTGAACTGAAAAAGTTTTTTGATTTACTCAATTCCATCGGAAGTATTCCTGTTTCTTTGAGTCATTGGGAAATGACAGGAGTAGATCAACAATTATAGTAAGGACAAAATCAAAAAGGGAAAGGTTTATCGCTTTCCCACTAGCCCTTTGGTGATTTTATTCATGGCTTTCACCTTGTATTCAAAATCTCCTTTTAGGGTATCTCTATAAGCATTGAGATTATCTAGTAATTCGTCCATTTCCTCTGGAAGTACTTCTTCTAGCAATTGTCGAAGGCGTTTTGCTGCAGTGGGTGATTTTCCATTGGTACTAATCGCAACTTTTAAATTCCCTTTGGTCACGATTCCACCCAGATAAAAATCACAGAGATCAGGAGTATCAGCGACATTTACCAATAAAAACCTAGCCTTTGCTTCATCTCTGATTTGTTTGTTTACTTCCTTATCATCCGTAGCTGCAATCACCATATGCTTTGAGCTAAGGTATTTCTCATCATACGAATCCTCGACCATTTGTACCGATTTTCTATCGCGAGCCAAGTCTAAAAAACTTTGAGAGAATTCCTTTGAAACAGCAGTCACCTGTGCCTCAGGACTAGACTTGAGTAAAAACTCCAGTTTTTCAGTCCCTACATTTCCTCCTCCTACAAGCAGGATATTCAGTTCATGGACTTTCAGAAATATGGGATATAGATGATTCATTTTATTAGTATCAAGATAATAGAGGTAAGTATCAAGAAAGAAGGTTTGAAACCTGAAAACTTTGACTAAAGCTGCTTTTTAAGCTTTCAGACTTTCTTCCTTCATGCTATTGTCTTTCAGCTACTGATATTGCTTCTCTGTAGACTTCAGCTAATTTAATGCTTTCTCGCACTACATCTCCAATAATAATTATCGCCGGAGCTTCAACCTTGTTTTCAAAAGCCTTCTCTACAATATCTCCTATAAATCCAGCAGTGATTTTCTCATCTTTTGTTGTGCCTCTTTGAATAATTGCAATAGGTAGATCTGCTTTACCAAAGTTCTTATATACCCCAACAATTTCTTCCAATTTTCTTGTCCCCATCAAAACCACTACCGTCGCTGTGGATTGAGCAGCCAAGCTCAAATCATTAGATAGTTTCCCTGCGGAAGTAGTACCGGTAATTACCCAAAAGCTTTCTGAAACACCGCGTTTGGTCACAGCTATTCCAACTGACGCAGGGACTGCAACCGCTGAAGTGATCCCGGGAATTACTTCAGTTTCTATCCCGAAAGTTTCGATGTAATCTAATTCTTCAGCTCCTCTTCCAAAAACAAAAGGATCGCCACCTTTAAGTCGAACCACATGTCCATGTTTCTTCGCCATGGTCACACATAGTTCATTGGTATCTTGCTGAGGGAAATGATGCTTTCCAACCCGTTTACCTACAAACACTTTGCTAGCGGTATCCGGGGCATGCTTTAACAAGACTGGATCCACTAAAGCATCATAAAGCACTACATCCGCATTGTTTAAAGCCAGTACTGCTTTTAAGGTAATCAGGTCCGGATCTCCCGGACCTGCACCTACAAGCGTTACTTTAGGTTTAATTTCTATTTTCATACCTCTACTTCCTGCTCTCTAAAGCTTTTCAGTTTCCCGTAAATCTCTAAAGCTTGGTCTGCATAGCTATTTGCAAAAGCTTCAGTAGGTTCATTTTTATTGATTTGATAAACCTTGTCAGAGAAGGTTCCACCAAGTTCTATTTTTCCAGTTTCAACAAACACTTCATCAAATTGCTTGATGATATTTGCATAGGAGTTTGTGCTCACACTTTCGCTAAGCAAAATCGCTTTTGCAGCATTGATCAAACCTGCATAGTGATGATAAATACTATCAGACCAGCGTTGCTCTTCAAGGCATTTCTGAGCGATGTCTATCTTCTCTTTCGCTTCTAAAAGCAGTGTAGCTACCAAGTCAAGAACTACCCCTGCACATTCACCTACTCCAACTGCAATTTTATATTCTTCGGTATTTCCCCAATCCACATAATCCGCTGGAGTTACGGTAGAAGCATCTCCCAGTTCTTTCAGCAATTCATAGAAATAGATTTGACCTTTTTTGTCGTAATAACTTAAGAAGTCTTGCCCATTTCCATTTGCTTCAAAATCATCCAATAATATTCTTAAAGCCTGTGGACCTCTCTTACTTGGGATTTTTGTCACTTTATCTGCGAAACGACCATTTCCATCTCCCATATTTCCTCCTCCAAGCAATACCTGAAGGGCCGGAATTACTACTTTTCCTGATTTCATAGACATGCCCTGGAAACCAATATGAGCCATATTATGCTGGCCACAGGCATTCATACAGCCAGAAATTTTGATGACCAAATCCTGATTTTTAAGGTATTGTGGGTATTCAGCAAGTATTACTTTTTCTAACTCAGCTGCAATCCCTGTCGAGCTTGCAATACCTAAATTACAGGTATCCGTTCCTGGACAGGCAGTAATATCTCCAAGAGAATTATACCCAGCAGAGGCCAGACCTATTTCTTTCAACTCCTTGTAGAAATAAGGAACCAAATCTTCTCGAACATCACGGATTAAGAAGTTTTGGCGAAGTGTAAAGCGTACCTCAGCACTTGCATATTTTTCTACCAAATCAGCGAGCTTTCTTGCTTGATCCGTATAAAAATCGCCTAAAGGAACTCTCACTCCCACTGAGACAAACCCCTTCTGCTTTTGAGGTAAAATATTGGTCAATTTGAAATGCTCAAAATCAAGTCCAAGTTCTTCCTCAACTACTGCTGAGGGAGCATCAGGAAGCTTTTGGGCAGCATCATATGATTCATGATCTATTGGATAAGACTTAAATGGAAGTGCTTTTTTCTCATTTTCCACCAATTCCAAAAATGCCTCTAGACCAATCCCTTTGATCAGAAATTTCATTCTGGCTTTCATTCTCTTAGCTCTTTCACCATGGCGGTCAAAGATTCTAATGACAGCTTCTGCAAAAGGAATAATCTGATCTGCTTCTACAAATTCAGAGAACACATCCGCATGCCGAGGTTGAGAACCTAATCCTCCACCCAGCATTACTTTGAAACCTCGTACTTCCTGTCCATTGATCACTTTGATTTTAGGGATAAATCCCAAATCATGTAGATAGCTCAATCCCGTATCTTCATCTGAAGACGAAAATGAAATCTTGAACTTTCTCCCCATTTCCTGAGAGATAGGGTTTCTTAAGAAATACTTAAAGGTAGCATCCGCATAAGGTGTAACATCAAATGGCTCATTGGCGTCAATTCCAGCCGTTTCAGAAGCGGTGACGTTCCTTACGGTATTACCACAAGCCTCGCGAATCGTCACATCATCTCGCTCTAATTCTGCCCACAACTCGGGAGTTCTATCTAAGCTCACATAGTGAATCTGTATATCCTGACGTGTGGTGATATGCAACCTCCCAGTGGAGTACTCATCAGATACTTTGCAAATTCTTCGAAGCTGATCAGAAGAAACTCTTCCATAAGGAAGCTTTATTCGGATCATTTGAACTCCAGGCTGACGCTGACCATAAATTCCTCTTGCCAAACGAAGGCTACGGAATTTTTCCTCGTCAATATTACCTCCATTGAAAAGAGCAATTTTCTTTTCTAAGTCAATAATATCTTGTTCTACAATATGGTTTTCTAATTCTGTTCTAAAGCTTTGCATGGCTTAATAGGTTTTTTGTAAGAGCTGGAAGTTTGAAAAGTGGAAAAGCTGTAGGGTTTTCAGGTCTAATCCGCTAAGTCAAGAATTAATCAATAAATCCAACCGAAACGGTATCGTATTCTGCCTCATCGATGAGGATAAAGCTTCCATTTGACTTGTTTGAGTTATAGGAATCATAATGAATAGGATTGCTCAATCTGAAATGAACCCGACCTATGTCATTTAATTTTAAAGAATCTGCTTCTTCGGAACCGCTAAAATCGGTTTGAATTTTAGATTCAATTTGAGCCACTTTGGCCAGCACTCTATTCACTCCGTGTTGTAAAATATATTTCTGACCTACTGTGAGGGCTTTATTGTTCACTTGACAAATAGTTGCCGCGATCTGCTTTTGACTAGTTGGCAATTCTCCACTTTTCACCAACATATCTCCTCTACTTAAATCTACTTCCGTTTCCAAGGTCAAGGTGATGGAACTTCCCTGAGTCGCTTCTTGAACTTCCTGATCGAAATAATGAATGCTTTTTATTTTTGAGGTATTCAATGAAGGCAATAAGGTCACTTCATCACCAACTTTCAGGTTACCTCCATAGAGCATTCCTGAAAAGCCTCTAAAGTCGTGGAAAGCTTCCGTTTTAGGTCTAATCACGTATTGGATAGGAAATCTTGCAACTGTACTCAATTCCAAATCAGAAGTTTCAAGCACTTCCAAGTGATCTAAAAGTGTATTCCCGACATACCAAGGCATCTCTTCAGATTGTCTAGCAATGTTTTCCCCTTTCAAAGCTGAAACAGGAATAAATGTAATTTGGTCCTCAGAAAAGTCTGACTTTTCTACTAACTCATCAAAGTCAGCCTTTATTTTAAGGTAGACATCCTCCTCATAATCCACCAAGTCCATTTTATTAATCGCTACCACCACATGGCTGATTCGAAGTAAATTGGCAATAAAGAAATGCCTGTAGGTTTGCTCAATAACTCCTTTTCTGGCATCGATCAAAATAATAGCCACTTGAGAAGTAGAAGCTCCCGTCACCATATTTCGAGTATATTCCACGTGCCCAGGAGTATCTGCTACGATAAAATTGGTCTTGTCAGTATTGAAATAAATATGCGCAACATCAATCGTGATGCCTTGCTCACGCTCAGCCACCAAGCCATCTGTTGCCAAGGAAAAATCCAAGTAATCGTAACCACGTTGTTTTGAACTACGCTCGATTGCCTCGATTTTATCCGTTGTTAATGATTTCGTATCGTATAGTAATCGTCCAATCAGAGTACTCTTTCCATCATCGACAGAGCCTGCAGTGGCGATTTTTATAAGTTTTCTATTTTCAGACATGTTGTTCAGTTTTTTGTTATTCTATTATCCTGTTTCTCCAGAAGCTGGACTAGGTTAAATTCTGCTTTTGGAAAAGCAGCATAACGAGGCTAAGCCTACTTTGTACTTGGTACATTGTACTTAGTACTTCGTACTTCGCACCATTCTAAAAGTACCCGACTTTCTTTCTGGTTTCCATCGCAGCCTCCGAACGCTTATCATCGATTCGAGCTCCTCGCTCAGAAATCGTAGACTCACGTATTTCTCCAACTACATCATCTAAGGAAACTGCCTCAGATAAAACAGCAGCTGTACAAGTCATATCACCCACCGTTCTAAATCTGACCATCTTCTCTACCACCTCTTCATTTTCTTCTCTAAAGACGTGTTCATTAGCGGTCCAAATCATTCCATCCCTGAAAAACACCTCTCGCTTATGGGCAAAGTAGATAGAAGGGATCTCTATATTTTCCGTTTTGATATACTCCCAAACATCGAGTTCAGTCCAATTTGAAATCGGGAAACAACGTACATTCTGTCCCAAATGAATTTTCCCATTGAGCATGTCAAATAATTCTGGACGTTGGTTTTTCTCATCCCACTGCCCAAAGTCATCTCTCACAGAAAAGACTCTTTCTTTTGCTCTTGCTTTCTCCTCATCTCTTCTCGCTCCTCCAATACAAGCATCAAATTTTAATTCTTCAATGGCATCTAAAAGAGTGGTCGTCTGCAAAGAGTTTCTACTGGAATACCTTCCACGCTCCTCACGAACTTTCCCTTGATCAATAGAGTCCTGCACATTTCGCACGATCAGCTCCAGTCCAAGTTCCTCTACCAGTTTATCCCGAAATTCTATGGTTTCCGGAAAATTATGTCCCGTATCCACATGCAATAATGGGAATGGAATTTTAGCTGGGTAAAAAGCCTTTTGGGCAAGTCTTACTAGGGTAATGGAGTCTTTTCCACCCGAAAAAAGCAAAACCGGACGCTCAAATTGCGCCGCCACCTCTCGAATGATGTGGATCGATTCTGCTTCTTTTGGATTAGGTATTAATAGGTTGCTCATTTCCTTACTGTTTATATCTTCTGATTGACTTCATTATTCGTAATTCGGCGTTCGACATTCTTAATTAATCAAATAGTATCGAATGTTGAATTATGAATACCGAAGTTCTAATGTCTTATTTTGTCTTAAATCTCAGGTCTTACTTCGCATGCAAGCCGCATTCTTTTTTCGAGTCTTCCCACCACCATCTGCCGGCTCTTGGGTCTTCTCCAGCTGAAATAGCTCTGGTACATGGTGCACAGCCAATGCTGATAAATCCTTTATCATGAAGAGGATTGTATGGAATTTTCTTTTCATTGATGTATTCAATCATCTCATCAAAAGTCCAATCCAACAATGGGTTGAATTTCAGAATCTGATTTCCTTCATCCCATTCGATTCTATTCATATCAGACCTGTTGGCTGATTGCTCTGCCCGGAGTCCTGTCACCCAAACCTCATTACCTGCAAGAGCACGCTTCAAAGGCTCCACTTTTCTTACAAAACAGCAGGATTTTCGATTTTCAACTGATTCATAAAAACCATTGATTCCAATTTCTGAAACCAATTTTTCTATTGACTCAGTATTTGGGTAATAGACTTTGATATTTTGTTTGTATTTCGCTTCAGTTCTTGCAAGCAAGTCTAAAGTCTCCGGAAACAGTCGACCTGTATCCAAGGAAAAAATTGAAATCGGCAAATGTGCTTCTGCAATCAGTTGAGTAATCACCTGATCTTCTTGCCCCAAAGAGGTAGAGAAAGTAACTTTTCCTGGAAAGAGGTCTGCGATTAAAGCCAGTCCTTCTTGGGCAGAAAGCTCATTTAACTGAGCCTCTAATTCATGCATATTCTTGTTGAGTGTCATCGGCTTTTGTTTTAGGTGCTGATTCCCAAACACGTTCATGTAAATAGTACAATATGATTTTTGAGAAGACCTCTACAGATCCAATCGATAGAGCCATCACAAACTCCCCTGTAACAAAGTAGGAAATCACTATTGTATCAATGGTCCCAACTATCCTCCAGGAAATAGACTTTAACAAGCTCTTGGCATTGCTGTCTTTTCCAGATTTGTTGCTGAACAGTTTCTTAAGTGGTTGATCTAAAATCATATGAGATTTATACGAGCGTAAAGCACAAAAGTATACAAACCCTATTTAATTTATAGGGTTTATGCCAAAAAAATTTTAACTCGTTTTTAAAATATCCTCTAATGTCTTGTTTTCCAGTATCTTAAGGGTTTCGTCTCTGACCTTAATCAATACCTTATTTATACCACATTGAGCTTCATTTTTACATTCATCGCAGGGTTCATAGTAATTTAAGCTCACACAAGGAAGCAGCGCAATCGGTCCATCCAACAACCGAATAACTTTCGAGAGGGGAATATCTTTTGGTTCTTTAATCAAATAGTATCCACCACCTTTCCCCTTTTTACTACCCAGCAGGCCAGCCTTTTTCAGTTCGAGAAGAATATTCTCCAAAAATTTATGAGAAATCCCATGTTCCTCAGCTATTTCATGAATCAGAACTGTCTTTTCATCCTTATGCTTACCTAGGTAAGTCAGGGCATGCAGGGCGTATTTCGTCTTTTTAGAAAGCATAAGCAAAAATAACCTTTTTAGGCAAATACCCTAGTACAGGGGTAGGCTTTTATAAATTTCATAATAAAACAGATGTTTCCGGCCAATTATTATCTTATTTATAAAATATAAGCCTCATTTAGAACCATCCTTCACTTTATGTCCAAATCCTATAATATTCAACTTTGAAGTAATCAGGAAATTAAAAAGGAAGTTTCCCTAAATCTACATTTCCTCCTGAAAGAATTATCCCTACTTTTTTTCCATTAAATCGATCTTTATTGGCCAAAAGTGCGGCCAGCGGTACCGCGCAGGAAGGCTCGATGACAATCTTCATTCGCTCATAAATAAGTCGCATTGCTTCTATAATTTGAGGGTCCGTTGCCAATAGGATATCTGAAACATACTTTTGAATCAACTCGAAATTCAATTCACCCAAAGAAGTCAATAAACCATCAGCAATGGTGTTGGGCCCGGACTGAGGGATGATTTTTCCTGCTTGAAAGGACTGATATGCGTCATCTGCTCCCGTAGGCTCTCCAGCAATAACCTCTACTTCAGGCGACATGTAATAGGCCGTCAAAGCCGTTCCACCTAAAAGCCCACCACCACCGACAGGGGCCATCAATAGTTCGATTCCCTCTTCATCTTCCAGGAACTCCAAAGCACAAGTGGCTTGCCCTTCGATCACATCCATAAAATCATAAGGTGGGATAAAAGTAGCCCCTGTCCTAGCCACCACTGACTCCAAAGTAGTTTCTCGAGCCATTAGATTGGGTTCACATTCTATGATTTCTCCACCATATCCTTTGACTGCTTTCTTTTTTATTTCAGGAGCATTGGATGGCATGACGATATAGGCAGGGATTCCTGCAACACCTGCCGCTCTCGCCAATGCAGCTGCATGATTCCCCGAACTGTGTGTAGCCACTCCCTTTCTCTTTTGCTCTTCATTAAGCTTCATCACCGCATTTGCTGCCCCTCTTGCTTTAAATGCTCCCACTTTTTGAAAATTCTCACATTTAAAAACTATTTCACATCCAGCAATCTCATTGATTGCCTCTGAAGAAAGGATGGGAGTTCTATGAATAAAAGGTTGAATGCGCCGGTGTGCTGCCTTGATTCCAGCTAATGAGGGGAAGTTAGGATTCATAAAATGAAATTAGACATTTGGCTAGAATTAGGAATAATTAGATTGAAATTTATTCCAAGTTTATGGAAGGTACTAGCATAGAAAAATTCATTTTTTATCTTGAGAAATGAATTGGAATGGAATTGACTTCTACCCTTTGATGGGAGAGGCTCTGACTGAAAAAAACACGATGAAGTTGGACTTTAGTCCAGCTAACGCTGATTTAGCAATCGTAGATTTATCAAACACAAATGCTTTTAATAGGTATGTCTTCCATCAGCTTAAGGACCAAGGAAAGAAATATGGTGTTGGGGGATATTTTGAGCATCGGGCGATATACAGAAGATCGGAAGTTTTTGCCACGAAAGAAGCTGATTTCAGAAATATCCATTTAGGAGTAGATGTTTGGACGGAATCAGGAACTCCAGTTTTTGTGCCTTTAGAAGGTAAGATTCACTCTTTTCAAGATAATGCTGGCTTCGGTGATTACGGAGCAACCATCATCTTGGAGCATTCCATTGCAGGAGAACATTTTTATTCGCTATACGGTCACTTGTTAAAAAGCGATTTAGATAATCTTCAAGTTGGAAAAGCTGTACAGGCCGGAGAACTACTTTGTCATATAGGCCCTTATCCAGAAAATGGAGACTGGCCTCCACACCTCCACTTTCAGTTAATGCGAGACATGCTTGGCAAAAAAGGGGACTTCCCGGGCGTATGTTCACAAAAAGAAATTGAGAAATATCGAGCGATCTGCCCGGACCCAAATAGGATCATCCAATGTCCTCTGATTTAGGTGTTTGCTTTGGTAATTAACCTCAAACCTTCCAAGGTCAAATTCAAATCAATTTCGTCAAACACCTCTGCCAAGGGAGTTAAAACCGAAGAAAGGCCACCAGTGGCAATGATCTGATAGCTATATTTGGTCTCCTTTTCTATACTTTCTATCATCCCTCTCACCAAACCTGTGTAGCCGTATAAAATACCTGCCTGAATGGCATGGATCGTATCTTGACCCAAAGCTGAATCTGGCATTTTCAACGCTACATTGGGCAGCTTGGAGGTATTGTGAAACAGGGAATTGATTGCTGTTCTCAATCCTGGAACGATATTGACCCCAAGGATTTTACCCTCCTGATCCACCACTGTAAAAGTTAAAGCCGTCCCAAAATCCACAACCAGTATTGCCTTTTGATATCTATCATAGGCTGCCATGACATTGCACATGAGATCAGTGCCTATTTCATTAGGTCGTAAAGAAGACACTGGAAGCTTCTTATAACTTTTTGGGCTAATTTGATAAGGTGAAATACCAAAAAAGTTTTTGCAAAACTGCTGAATGACAGGATTCACTTCAGGCACTACCGAGCTAAAACCAATTTCACTGATTTCGGAAGGAGAAATATCGTGTTCCAAAAAGTATAGTGGGACTTTCTTACTCAATTGTGAAGTAAGTTTACTCCCTTTGGTTTCCACCCTAAAATGATTTGTCCAAGTTTCATTCTCTTGGTCAAAAAGTGCAAAAACCACATTGGAATTACCGGCGTCGATGGCTAAAAACATTGTTTATTGGATTTGATTAAATTTAGCCCTTCATTGGAGGAAAAAGCAAATTAATTTACCTTAAACAACATAGTAATGTACTCAATAAGAAATTGCCGCGAGGAGGATCTACCGAGAGCACTTGAGTTAATCCATGAATTGGCACTTTATGAGAAAGCTCCAGAGGAAGTCATCAATACGGTAGAAATGATGAAAAAGGATGGTTTTGGTCCAAATCCTGTTTATGGAATGTTTGTTTGCGAAAAAGATGAGACTAATGAAATCATAGGGATTGCAGTTTATTATTATCGTTACAGTACTTGGAAAGGTAAGAGATTGTATTTGGAGGATTTGGTTGTGACGGAATCAGAAAGAGGGAATGGCGCAGGAAAATTATTGTTTGACCGAGTGATGGCTAAAACCATAGAAGATGGTTGTACTGGAATGATGTGGCAAGTATTGGACTGGAACGAGCCAGCAATCAATTTTTACAAAAAGTATGGCGCTACGCTCGAAGGTGGCTGGTACAATGTTCACCTTCAGGATTATGAAATCAAAGATCTTACCTAATTGAAGAAGAAAAACGATCTCAGAATTTTAAGGATCGGTATTCATAAACAAAAAATCCGGCTTGAAGGCCGGATTTTTTTATACTTAAAATTCTTTGGGATTATCCCTTAAGACTATAATTAGGAGCTTCTCTCGTGACACTCACATCATGTGGATGAGATTCTTTCACACCAGCTGCGGTAATCTTCACAAACTTACCATCTCTCATCAAGTCTTCAATTGTTTGCGTGCCACAGTAGCCCATTCCTGCCTGAAGTCCACCTACCAACTGGTAAAGCACTTCTGCTACCAATCCTTTGTAAGGTACTCTTCCAACAATTCCTTCAGGAACTAATTTTTTGATATTATCTTCTGCATCCTGGAAGTATCTGTCTTTGGAACCAGACTCCATAGCTTCCAGAGAGCCCATTCCTCTGTATGATTTAAACTTTCTTCCTTGGAAAATAATCATTTCCCCAGGTGCTTCTTCTGTTCCTGCAAGTAAAGATCCAATCATGATCGAGCTTCCTCCGGCTGCGATAGCTTTAACTAAGTCTCCTGAGTATCGGATACCACCATCTGCAATAACTGGGACACCACGGTCTTTTAAGGCTTGCGAACACTCGAATACTGCAGAAAGCTGAGGTACCCCGACCCCCGCAATAATTCTAGTAGTACAAATAGAACCTGGACCTACACCTACTTTTACAGCATCGGCACCGGCATCTGCCAAAGCAATTGCTGCTTCTGGAGTCGCAATATTTCCTACGATAACTTCCAGATCAGGGAATGCCTCTTTTATCTTTTTACAAGTTTCTATTACTCCTTTGGAGTGGCCATGAGCTGTATCGATAGAAACAACATCTACTCCTGCTGCTTTCAATGCTTCAACTCTCTCCACAATATCTGCAGTAACCCCTACAGCAGCACCTACTCTTAATCTTCCATACTCATCTTTACAAGCATTTGGCTTGTCCTTTCTTTTGAGAATATCCTTATAGGTAATCAAACCTGTCAGCTTGTTATCCTCGTCAACGATAGGAAGTTTTTCGATTTTATATTCTTGAAGAATTTCTTCTGCTTGCTCTAAAGAAACACCAGACTTGGCAGTAATCAGGTTATCAATCGTCATAATCTCTCTGATTGGACGATTTTGATCTTTAATAAACCTTAAGTCTCTGTTTGTAATAATTCCTTTGAGGGTTCGATTTTCATCTACTACAGGAATTCCGCCAATATGAAATTCTCTCATAATTGACTCAGCATCCTTTACAAAGGAATCAATATGCAGGGTGATAGGATCCAAGATCATACCTGCTTGCGAACGCTTCACTTTGCGTACTTGAGCAGCCTGCTGCTCAATAGACATGTTTTTGTGAACGAATCCCAAACCACCTTCAAGGGCAATAGCAATTGCCAATTCCGCTTCAGTAACCGTATCCATTGCAGCGGAAACCAAGGGAATGTTTAGTCTGATTTTTTTGGTGAGTTGAGTGGAAGTATTCGTGTCGCGTGGAAGGACTTCTGAATACCCTGGAACAAGAAGCACGTCGTCGTAGGTGAGTGCTTCGTAAAGGAACTTGTCGGAGTTTCTATTCATGGCAAATATTGGTTGTTGGTAACCCTATTTGCCCGTCAAAATTACAAACAAAAATCATTATGAAACTAATCATTGACAAAATTAATATCGAATCAGGCAATAATTTTTGTCAAAACTTAAAGAATCTTCTATAAATCAAGAGGTAAACCGATTGGAAAATGGTTCCTGAATCCATTTTTTCGAGTGTACCACCCGGATAATTATATACAATAAAAGCCCTGCGGGCCCAGCCATAAATGTCAAAACAAGGCATGGAAAAAGAATCCAACGGTTGATTTTTCGCTGATCGGCATTATGAGAGATCCACATTCCCACAAAAAGGTCAAAAACCAAGTAATGAATCCATCCTGCCAATAAGGCTTCATCGCTTTCAAACAGCAATCGGACGTGCGCCAAAGAATCGAAGTTTCCTCCTGTGCCAGCTCCCATCCCACGAATGATAAAGAATAAATAGGCGATTCCTAAAATCACAAATGTGATGCTAAAAAGTAACTGGTAAACCCATCGCTTTTGGTATAAAGCAAATAGAAAAACCCAGCAGAGGAAGGCTATGGTATTGACTATAGTAAAAATTAATTCCAACTTCATAGAATAAAAATTAAGCTATGAAGTTAGAAATAACTTTTTGATTTTGAGAGATATATCTCTAATAACTATTTTTTCAAGAGTCTCGCAATGTAGAATCCATCAAAGCCACTCTCGTGAGAAAGCACTTTTTGATCTTCTATCAATTCGAAGTTTTTCCCAGCTTCTGAAGCTAGAAACTTTTGTACTTGCTCCTGATTCTCCGAAGGCAAAATGCTACATGTTGCATAAACCATTTGGCCTCCAGGCTTTAACATGGATGGGTAATTTTGGAGAATCTCCTGTTGAGTTTGTTTTACCTTTTCGATGGATTCTGGATTCAATTTCCATTTGGTATCTGGGTTCCTTTTCAAAACCCCTAACCCTGAGCAAGGCACATCCAGCAACAAACGATCTGCTGACTCTTTCAGTCTCTTAATCGTTTTAGAGTTTTCTATGACCTTTCTCTCAATAATTGATACTCCATCTCTTCTGGCTCTTAGCTTGGTTTGTTGTAGTTTCCATTCTTCCACATCCATCGAAAGAACTTTCCCTTTATTTTCCATCAGTGCAGCTAAATGCAAAGATTTTCCTCCAGCTCCTGCACAGGCATCGATAACTCGCATTCCTGGCTCTACAGCCAAAGACTCCGCAACTAGCTGAGAAGATCCATCCTGTACCTCAAACATCCCCTGTTTAAATGAAGGATGCCTAAATACATTTTGTCGCTCATCCAAAATCAAGGCGTCTTTATAGCCTTTGATGATATGGGTACTGATATTATCCTCAGCTAATAAATTCTTAAGCCTTTCTCTGGTCGCCTTCAGGGTATTTACTCGAAGTACTACTTCCGCTTCCTGATTAAGGCTATGGATCTCAGCTTCCCAAAGGTCTCCCAACTCTTTTTCACCTAATTCCTGAAGCCAGTCTGGAATTGACTCTATCAAAGCGGGGTCTTCCAACTTCTCGTATCGATCTTTTAACTTGTCTGGATTTATTTTTTCAAACTCTTCCCAAGGTGGTAAACTATGCCCCTGCATCAACCAATAGGTTCCGAAAAGATCATATGGATTATTTGATGGGCTGAGATAATTAATCAGCCTCCACCATCGGACCATCTCGTAGGTAGTTTCTGCGATGAATGAACGGTCTCTGGATCCCCATTTAGGATTAGATTTAAGTGTCCTTTCGATCACTTTATCTGCGTATTGACCTTCTTCGAATATGGCAGCGAGTGCAGAATGAACCCCGCGGATGGTATTGTTATGTAGCTTCATGAGAAAGAAATTCTTCACAAAGGTAGGTTTTCTTTCTGTTCTCTCAGAATCAGTTTTTAAAATGAATTGATTGTAAGGCAATAAGAGTTAACTCTCAATCATTTTTGGTCAAAATTTTCAGAAATCATGATCGGGGTTTGCTACCTTTGCTGCAAACTAAGGGCATTCGCATCAGCATGAGCAATTACAACGAACTAGTAAAACAATGGGCGAATGAGCTCACCTTATATTCACCGGAAGAAGCAAACAACCTAATTCAATGGTTGCTGGAATACCATTTAGGCTTGAGAAAAGTTGATGGACTGAATGAAGTAAAAGAAGACAGCTTATCGGAAGACTTGTTTGAAGATTTGCAGCGACTCAAGTCTGGTGAACCCGTACAGTACATCATTGGCAAGGCTCCTTTTTATGGCAGGGATTTTTTTGTGGATGAATCAGTATTAATCCCAAGAAATGAAACGGAAGAGTTGGTCCATATGATCATCAAACAAAATCCAAGTGCTGGTCTAAAAGTCTTAGATATCGGTACCGGTTCTGGCTGTATCCCGATCAGCTTGGCTTTGGAGCTGAATAAGCCTGAAATTTATACAGCGGATGTTTCCGAAGAGGCATTGGAAGTTGCTGAAGAAAATGCCGAACACTTGGGGGCTCAGGTTACGTTTTTCCATTTAGATATATTGAAAGATACTCCAGCCTTATCTGAATTGGATATTGTTGTGAGCAATCCTCCCTATGTGCCGGAAGCAGAATGGGATGAATTGCATAGTAATGTTAGGGATTTCGAGCCCGGGTTAGCACTTTTTGTTCCTGATCATGATCCTCTCTTATTTTATAGGGTGATTGCAGAAAAGGCACTGAAATTATTGAAACCCGGAGGAAAATTATACTATGAAATCCATAATAATTTTGGTCCTCAGACAGTCAAGCTTTTAGAAAGTTTAGGCTACAAAAATATTGACTTGGTACAGGACCTGAATGGCAAAGACCGAATGGTGGCGGCAAATACTTGAAAAAAACCAATTGAATCATGAGTCAGAAGAAATGCCCTCATTGCGGCCAATGGTCGGAATGGAGTAATAACTTTCAAGACAAGTGCGAACACTGCGGAGAGCCCTTGTCCAAAGTAGAACTGGATAGGGCACAAAAGATAGCGAATGAGAAAGAGCAGAATGAGAAAAACTGGATGTTTTATGTCCATCCAGATGACAGCAGTATTGTAAAATTTTTCAAAAAATCAGGAAACCTATTTTATATGGTTTTCATGACCATTATGACTTTTCTAATGTGGCTAATAGCAGCTTTGCCAGGATGATAGAACTTTTCAAAAATCCCTTATTCATTTTTGCTTCCCTTGCTTTTTGGCTCAATCAGTATTTTGAAAAATCTCTTGGGGTATTTATTCCATTTTACCACTCCTATGGAGATGATCTGATGGCAATGCCTGTCGTTTTTGGAATTTGTCTACAAGTAATGCGATGGATTCATCCATCAAAAATGGAACTGGTATTTACTAAAAAACAATTGTTTATCGGCCTCCTCTATTTCTCAATTATTTTTGAATTGGTATTGCCTAGGGTTTCTACAACTTATACTGCCGACCCTCTGGATGTGCTTTGTTATGCTACAGGCACACTCATGTTTTTTAAGTGGATGAACCGACCTTCTCTCCAATCCAAAAAATCTCAGATCCTTTAATTTCTGTTATCCCTTCAGGAACCTCAATAAAAGTGGCATAGGTAATGGGCAAAAGCAACGTTCCATTTTCATTTTGAATTTCTATGGGCATCCCTTCTTTTCCATGAATGTGGATATCACTTTCTGGAAGCCATTTCTTAAAAACTCCTGACTTCACGGGATAATATTTCCAATCTCCATCCATCAAGGTCAAATCCATCAACTTTACTTTTTCTCCCAATGTCAATGCGCCTTGATGTGAAAAGCCAATCAGATGCACCGCAAAATACTTACTAGCCAAAAGGAACTGGATCCCTTCTTCAAGTGTATTTTCTGGTTTTGCGGTTAAAAATTTAACTGGATACTGTTCCTCCAATAAATGGATATTCTCTTTTTGAAAAGACTCTGTGGCTAAAATCACATCAATTTTTATCCCCCAACTGAGCACTTGATCTAATGCTTCCTGAGCTACCAAGACCATTGGTACCCACTCCAGCAATGGACTAATCTGCTCTAATTTCAAGCCTTCACCCTTTAGAATAAAAACGGCAGGCTCTTGTTGGTCTTTGACAAAATGATGGGAAGACATATCAGCTCCAGAGTTTTTTGTAAAAATTGAGTGCATTCCCATAAGCCAAATTGCTCTGCTGTTGCTCATTCAAATCACTTGACAAAGCTTCTAATAAGGATGGGTATTTACTTGAGTTTTCTACCATTGGAAAATAAAAGGGAATTCTCGAAGGATCTCCAAAATCCTTGGTGTAAAAGAAATCTGCACCAAAACAGATGGTATCATCTCCACAAAGCTCAAAACCATACGACAGGTGCTCGAGAATCCTCTCTGGATGATCATTATCCAAGAAAGCACGGAGAAAGTTCACACCGATTATCCCTCCTCGTTTCGAGATTTCCTTTGCAAACTCATCGGTTAGATTTCTTTTATGATTCCAAATGGATCTAAAATTGGAGTGGCTGGCAATAATTGGCACATCCAATCCTGCTTGATCAATATGATTGAAAATACCTTCGGCAAGTAAATCTGAAGTATGAGAAAGGTCAATAGGGATTTTTTTTCCATGCATATAATCAAGAACCCTTTTCCCATCTTCTTTGAGACCTATTCCTTCGGTATAGTTTCCCCCTCCAAATCGATTTTCAGTATGATGAGTCAATGAGACATAGGCTAAAGCCTTCGTCTTTTCTAAAATATCATCAAACTGCTGATAAACTTCCTTCATGGAGGCAGATTCATTGCCAAGACCCGCAGCATTTTCTATTGAAGCGATGATTCCAATTTTAGATTGATTTTCCCAATTCTGTAAAAACGCCTTTGTCACCAGCTCCAGATCAATGGTATGTTTCTCAAGCAGCTGACTAAAGATTGTAGCTTGTTTTAAAGCTAAATTCATAGATTCCTCTTTGACATCCGTGTAGATAGCCATCACTTGCATGCGAACCTCTCCTGATTTAAGGAAGGGAATTGCGCAGGCAATATCATCTTTAGAAAATGGGCTTGCAGCGGGTACTTTTGCCAGATAGGAAAGCATATCGCAATGCAAGTCAATTATTGGATTTTGCATGTTTTTGGGCTTTGGAACAAAGTAAGCCAAAAATGCGCATGTTTTTTAATACTTTTAAGCTTGAGATGAGATACCCTAGTAAAAAGCAAAGTCCCTTTTTAACTAAAAAATAATTATTCATGGCAGTCGCTAAACCATTCAACTTTAAAAACTGGATTGATGAAAATAGGCATTTGCTGAAGCCCCCTGTTGGCAATAAGCAAGTCTATGTAGAAAATGAGGATTTTATCATCATGGTGGTGGGAGGACCCAACTCTCGAAAGGATTACCATTACAATGAAGGAGAGGAGTTTTTCTACCAACTTGAAGGTGATATTGTATTAAAAATCATCGAAGACGGTAAGCCTGTTGATATTCACATACGCGAGGGTGAGATTTTCCTATTGCCTCCAAAAGTCCCTCATTCTCCAAGAAGACCGGCCAATACAATTGGACTTGTCGTGGAGAGATACAGAAATGCAGGAGAAAAGGATGGGTTTATTTGGCACTGTGAAAATTGCGGTGAAAAGCTGTATGAAGAATATGCAGAGGTAACAGATATTGTAAATCAGCTTCCTCCTATCATGGATCGTTTTTGGTCCAACCCAGAGAATACGACCTGCAAAAAGTGTGGAACCGTGATGAAAAAGTAAAAAGTGAACGTTTTGACACTTTTTATAAGTTTAAATTATAGCAGCTTGAGTGTTCAGGCTGCTTTATTTATTTGAGAATAATTATGAACCCAACCGAATATCAGTTTACAGCAGAGTTTGCCAAAAAAATGGATGAAGATGATCCATTGGCGAAATTTAGAGATCAATTTTATTTCCCAAAGGTGAATGGAAAACAAGCCATTTATTTTTGTGGAAACTCCCTTGGCTTACAGCCAAAGACGGTAAAGTCTTATCTCGACAAAGAGCTTTCCAACTGGGAAAATTTAGCTGTTGATGGTCATTTCCATGGAGAAGACGCATGGTATTATGCAAGAAAAAAATCCAAACCTGCATTAGCTGAAATTGTGGGAGCCCATACACATGAAGTGGTGGCAATGAATAATTTGAGTTCTAACCTCCACTTTTTAATGGTTTCTTTCTACCAGCCAACAGAAAAAAGAAATAAAATATTGGTGGAAGCAGGAGCATTTCCATCGGATCAATACATGCTCGAAACTCAGGTTAAATTTCATGGGCTAGATCCAGAAAGCACTATTATAGAACTAAAACCAAGAGCCGGCGAGCACAATCTAAGAACTGAGGATATTCTTGCTAAAATCCATGAACTGGGTGATTCCCTGGCCGTAGTAAATATGGCAGGGCTACAATATTATACAGGTCAATTATTTGACATCAAGGCAATCACCAATGCCGCACATGCTGTGGGAGCCTATGCTGGATTTGATTTAGCTCATGCCGCTGGAAACGCAAGTTTGAAGCTGCATGATTGGGATGTTGATTTTGCTACCTGGTGCAGTTATAAATACATGAATTCAGGCCCAGGAAACATTTCAGGAATATTTGTTCATGAGCGATTTGCCGAGAGACCAGACCTTCCTCGTTTTGCTGGTTGGTGGGGACATGATGAAGGGCAGCGTTTTCTTATGGAAAAAGGATTTATCCCTATGCATGGCGCGGATGGTTGGCAAGTAGCCAACTCAAATGTACTTGCTTTGGCAGCACATCAGGCTTCTTTAGATATTTTTCAAGAAGCCGGAATGGAAAAATTACTGGCAAAAAGCGAAAAATTAACCGGCTATTTGGAGTATCTAATTCAGGAAATAAGCGGAAAATCAGGGATTTTGGAAATTATTACGCCAAAAGACCCTGCCGAGAGAGGTTGTCAACTATCTTTGCACATTCATCGAGGAGGCAAGGCCGTATTCGATGAGTGGTATAGTCAAGGAGTGGTGGGTGATTGGAGAAATCCAAATGTAATTCGATTAGCACCTACTCCGCTGTATAATAGTTTCATGGATGTTTTCAGCTTTGGTCTGATTTTGGAACAAAGTCTTAAAAAATTCGCTTAAAGAAACTGGGATAAAAATTATCCAAATGAAAAAGAATGAAATCACCATACTGGGAGCAGGATTAATTGGCTCATTAATGGCCATCTACCTGAAGCGTCACGGACTGGATGTAACTGTCTACGACAAACGCCCGGATAAGCGAAAAACTCCTTATGATGAAGGAGGAAGATCAATCAACATGGCTTTGAGCCACCGAGGTTGGAAAAGCCTGGAGCAGGTTGGTCTAAAAGACAAAGTTCTTCCGCTGGCAATCCCGATGTATGGAAGAAAAATACACGATGAACATGGAGGCACCACCTTTATTCCCTACGGAACGGAGGAGCAAGCCATTTATTCAATTTCGCGTGGTAAGTTCAATCAGTTATTGGCTGAAGAAGGTGAGCGATTAGGTGCTCATTTTGAATTTGAGTATAAATGCCAAGAGGTAGATTTTTCTGATCAGGTAATCTCTTTTGAAACTCCTGCCGGCGAGAAAAAATTACAAGCCCCTGTCATTGTAGGAGCTGATGGTGCCTATTCAGCATTAAGGCTTTCCATGCAAAAGCAAATTCGCTTTAATTACAAGCAAGAGTATATCTCGCATGGATATAAGGAATTAACAATTCCAGCTACTAAAGATGGTGAGTTTGCCATGGACCCGAATGCTCTGCATATTTGGCCAAGAGGTAAATTCATGCTGATTGCCTTACCTAATCCAGATAAGTCATTCACTTGTACTTTATTTCTCCCATTTGAAGGGACAAAAGTATGCTTTGACAAAATCCGGGATGAAAAAGACCTTAAAAGTGTTTTCAAAAATTACTTTGACGACGCTTACCAGTTAATGCCTAAGGTAGCCGAGGAGTTTTTCAAAAACCCTACCTCTGCATTGGTCAATGTGGAATGCTATCCATGGGTTCAAGGTAATAGCCTCTTAATTGGTGATGCCTCTCATGCGATGGTACCATTCTATGGTCAAGGTATGAACTGTGGCTTCGAAGATTGCTTTATCTTAAATGAGCTCATCGAAAAACTAGGAACCAATAGCTGGGACTTGGTATTTGAAAAATTCCAGAAGGTCAGAAAAAGAGATACGGATGCGATCTGCCAGCTTGCTATGGAGAATTTTGTAGAGATGCGTGATTCCGTAGCAGACCCTAAGTTTATTTTAAGAAAGAAAATTGAAGCCAAGCTTCATGAGCTTTATCCAAACGATTGGATTCCGTTATATACTATGGTGACTTTTTCTGACATTAGTTATTCTGAAGCTTATGCTCAAGGAAAACTACAGGAAGAAATTATGGACCGCGTGATGAGAGATCCTCTCATTACTGAAAATTGGAATAAACTCGATTATGAGGAAATCATCTTTCAGATGGAAACAGCAAAAGCGGTCTAAATAGATCGCTTTTTTTATTTCTCATAGAAATTGCCCTCCTCCAAAAAAATCGCTTGCTCTTCATTTGCTACCTTGAATTTGGTAGGGAAAGTAACTTTCCTTCCCTCACGAAATTGGAAAACAGAAATATGTAAATGAGGTCCTGAGCTATAGCCGGTGTTGCCACTGAAACCTATGGCTTGGCCTTGCTCAATCTCATCTCCAATTTCAACATCAACTCCATCCTTTTTTAAATGAACATATTCAGCGAGCGTGCCATCACTCTGATACACCAAGATGTAATTGTTTAACTTCTTACAATCCTCCGTAGGACATCCCCGATCATTCTCCTCTACAAAATCTATGACCACCCCATCTCGGATGGCAGTAACTATGGTACCAATGGGCATAGTGAAATCTAACTCATTTTGCCCCTTATGAGAAAGTTTACCGTCATAACCTTGGGATAAAATAAAACTTTTACCAGACTCAAAAGGCAAAGAATACTCAAAGTCAGGGTTTTCATCTATCAATTCTTTTGGCCCAAACCAGGTTTTAAAATTGTAAGAAAACTTGGATACTTTCCTTCGATCGGAAATCTCCAGTTCCGTTAACAGAAACTTCGTGGACCTAGCAGGAAGAGTAAAAGATTGGTTCTCTCCATCAGCAGCTTTAAAATTATCCAGATCCAAAACCAAGTCCATGCTGATGGGAGAATACTCCATGTTATCAGCATATAGCTTGATGAGATTATTATCTTCTTCAGTGTAAATCTTGATATTCTTCTGAGCAAGAATGGGGAAATGGGCAGAAAGGAAAAAGAGGAGCAACAAACCTATTTTGCTTCCAAACATTGATTTCTCTACCACTGCGAAAATGATTTTAATTTTTTACGGAATTTACACTTTCCATCAATTTCAGAATTTCATCCAAATACTCCCTATTATTCGAAAGTCTAGGCACTTTGTGTTGGCCTCCAAGTTTGCCTTTTTCTCCTAACCAAAGATCAAAAAGACCATGAGGAGCATGATGAATTACAGGCGCAGTCAAAGCTAAATCCTTATACCTTTTGGCATCGTAATCAGAATTGATTTCTCTTAAATGCTTATCGAGTAAGGAATTGAATTTATTACAATCAGAGGGGCCCTTATGAAATTCTATTAGCCATTCATGAGCTCCTTTTGATTCAGAATTCTCAAAATAAACTGGGGCAGCTGTAAAATTAGATATCGTGGCACCGGTATGCTCAGCTGCAAACTGTATTGCTCTTTCTGCGTTTTCTACGATCACTTCTTCTCCAAATGCATTGATAAAATGCTTGGTCCTGCCTGTGATTTTAAATCGATAAGGGGTAGTCGAAGTAAACTTAACCGTATCGCCAATTTTATATCTCCATAGTCCACCATTCGTAGTAATGACCATAGCATAATTCTTATCTACTTCCACACCCGCCAATGGTACCACTTTGGGGTTTTCTTTCTCCCATTCTTCCATGGGAATAAATTCGTAGAAAATACCATAATCCAAAAGCAGTAAAAGCTCCTCTGAATTAGCTTGATCTTGAATTCCAAAAAAGCCTTCCGAGGCATTGTAGGTTTCTACATACCGCATTCTTGAGGAAGGAATTAATTCTTTGAAAAGACTACGATAAGGACCAAACGCGACGGCACCATGGAAAAAAACTTCCAAATTTGGCCATACTTCCAATATGTTATTGGCCTTTTTGATTTCCATGATCTTTTGGATCAAGACGATAGTCCAGGTGGGAACTCCTGCAATACAGGTTACATCTTCATTCATGGTCTCTCTGGCCATCTTATCGATCTTTGCCTCCCACTCGCTCATAAGTGCCGTCTCCAAGGAAGGAGTCCTTACAAACTGAGCCCAAATAGGAAGGTTTTGCATGATCACTGCGGAAATATCACCAGCTTTAGCAGTTCCTTGTGGATTTAGAGGATTCTTTTCTAAAGTCCCTCCTATAGTGAGGCTTTTTCCTGCAAAAAGTCTAGAATTTGGGTAATTGGCTATATAAAGTGAAACCAAATCCTTCCCCCCTTTATAATGACATTCTTCCAGACATTCGGTGGTGACTGGAATATATTTACTTCTTGATGAGGTAGTTCCTGAAGATTTAGCAAACCATTCTATGTCCGAATTCCAAAGAACCCCTTGGTTTCCTTTCATGGTTTTATCTATGTAAGGCTTGATCCCTTCATAATCCAAAATTGGGACTTGCCTCGCAAAATCATCGTAATTGCGAATAGAATTAAAATTATACTCTTTACCGAACTCTGTCTCTTTTCCAGCTTTTATTAATTCAAAAAATATAGTGTCCTGAACCTGAATCGGGTGGTTCTTGAAATTTTCGATTTGCCCCAAGCGGTTTTTAAAAATCCAGGACATAAAAGAATTAAGGACTTCCATTAATTAAAAATTTTTCTTTTTAGCTCAAATTGACTTCCCAAATACACTTTTCTTACTTGTTCATCAGCAGCAAGTTCTTCCGCAGTACCTGCTTTTAATAATTTCCCTTCAAACATCAAATATGCCCTGTCTGTGATAGAAAGCGTTTCATTGACATTGTGGTCAGTTATTAAAATCCCGATGTTCTTATTCTTTAATTTAGCAACAATCGTTTGAATTTCTTCTACAGCAATCGGATCTACTCCGGCAAAAGGCTCATCCAATAGAACGAATTTAGGATCTACAGCCAAAGCTCTAGCTATTTCTGTCCTTCTTCTTTCTCCCCCAGACAATACCATCCCCAAGTTTTTTCTCACATGGGTTAAGCTAAATTCCTCCAGCAAACTTTCTACTTTTTCCTTTCTTTCCTGTTTGGGCATTTTGGTCATCTCCAAAACAGCCATGATATTTTCTTCTACCGATAATTTTCTAAATACAGAAGCCTCCTGTGCCAAATAGCCTATTCCAAGCTTTGCTCTTTTGTACATGGGAAGGCTGGTAATATTATCCTTATCCAGATATATTTTCCCTTCATTTGGCTGAACAAGCCCCACAATCATATAAAAAGAAGTGGTTTTCCCTGCTCCATTTGGCCCCAAAAGACCTACGATCTCTCCTTGCTCCACTTCCACAGAAATATCATTCACCACACGGCGACCTTTGTATATTTTGACTAGGTTATCGGCTTTTAGCAGCATATCAATCAAATTTGATGTCTTTCACATAGAGTTGTAAACTAGATTTGTCACGGAAGAAATTCTCGCGCATTTCTGCTACAATATCGAAACGCATTTTCCCTTGCAACATCTTTACTATCGTATGATCGGGGTCTTTGGTTTTATCTGCCAGGCCAAACCCCAAACAAACGGGTTTTGTCACCTGACCATCTTGGACAATATTAAATCTTAGGTGTTTGTCCTTCAATATAATGACGTTTTCAGCATATGCCTGTGAAATTCTGAAAACAGGTTCTGTATTTCCTGGTCCAAAAGGAGCCATTTGCTTCAGGATGTTATAAAACTTATAGTTGATCTGATCCAAAAGTAACTCATCATCTATCTCAATAACAGGTTTCCTATGGACTTCCTCGATGCGGCTTTTAACCACTTTTTCAAACATAATCTGAAAATCCTCCACCTTGTCTACAGACAAAGTAAGTCCGGCAGCATATTTATGTCCTCCAAATTGGTCTAGCAATCCTGCGCATTCAGAAATGGCCTCGTAGATATTAAAATCCACTACCGATCTAGCACTACCTGTCGCCTTGCCATTAGACTCTGTCAAAATAATTGTAGGCCTGTAGTATTTTTCAATACAGCGACTTGCTACAATCCCTATCACACCTTTATGCCAATCTTCTTTGAAAAGCACCGTGGAATTCCATTCATTGGACGCTTCACGTTCGGCGATCATTTCAAAGGCCTCCTTGGTAATATTTTCGTCAAAATTCCTACGAGTCGTGTTTACCTCATCCACTACCTTAGCTCGCTCTATGGCCAAATCAAGGTCTGTTGAAATCAGAAGTTCCACAGAAGCTTTGGCATGCTCCAGTCTACCAGAGGCATTAATTCTAGGTCCTATCTTAAAAACAATGTCCGAAATACCAATCTCCTTTTCGATTTTGGCACTAAGCATCAACGCTTTTAAACCCGGTCTTGGGGTATTGTTGATTCTCTCTAAGCCATAATAGGCAAGAATTCTATTCTCACCTGTAATCGGAACAATGTCTGCCGCGATACTTACAACTAACAGGTCCAAATAAGCATAAAGCGCAGACTCTTCAATCTCTCTTATTTTTGCATGCGCTTGAATAAGTTTAAAGCCTACTCCAGCACCGCTCAGCTCTTTGTAAGGGTATTCACAATCTTTCCGCTTTGCATCCAAGACGGCTACTGCTTGGGGTAATTCATCTCCTGGTGTGTGGTGGTCACAAATAATAAAATCCACCCCCAGTTCTTTGGCTAAGGCTACTTTCTCGATTGCTTTAATTCCGCAGTCAAGAGCAATGATCAGTTTATAATTGTTTTCTGCTGCAAACCTGACGCCTTTGGAAGAAATACCATACCCTTCCTTGTATCGATCCGGGATATAAAAATCAACTTTAGAGTAAAAGCTCTGAAGATAACTGTAAACCAATGCGACAGCGGTCGTGCCATCTACATCATAATCACCGTAAACAAGAATCTTTTCATCTTGCTGTATTGCCTTTTCAATTCTTTCGATCGCTTCGGTCATATCCTTCATCAAAAAAGGATCATGTAATTTGCTTAAGCTGGGTCGAAAGTAATTTTTGGCTGTATCAAAATTATCTACCCCACGATTGATGAGCATGTTGGCAAGAATGGGATTGACATTGATTTCCCGTCCTAGTTGTTCGACAAGTGTTCCTGTCGCTCTTGGTTTCTGTTTCCAAACGTACTCCATGGGTTATTTCTGGGGTTAAAAAGATAAATGTGTATTTACCTTAATCCTCTAATGTGGTAAAAAAGTTCTTCAAAATCGAAAATGGCACTAAGCTTTTCTCTTTTTATATTGAAACCAAAAATACCCTGGAAACACCAAGGCTTTCAACTTCCAATCATTTTTATCCTTTAAGCTGAGGCTTTCGTCCTGATGAACATGACGATACATTTTTCCAGCTAGAAGACAGTGGCCGATTAATGCCGCAAAAACGATGGCATAAATAATCAATTCTGTCATGCTACTTTTTTTCTAAAACCAATGCTGCCCAATTGTCTTTGCTTTGTTTTTTCACCAGGCTGAAACCTAAAGGTGTGCACCTCTCCAATAAATCTTCGATGTCTTCGGTATAAAAACCACTCAATAAAAGAAGACCTTCAGGAGCCAAAAGCTCTGTATAAATCTCCATTTCATCAAGCAATACATTTTTATTGATATTCGCTAAAATGATATCAAATGTACCTTGGGGATCGACCTCTCTGATAGTACCAATGTCCATTTTAATTTCCACCTCATTGAGTTGAAAATTTTCATTACCATTTTCTACACACCATTCGTCAATATCGAAGGCTTCTACTTGATCGGCCCCAAGAAGTTTAGCCATTATTGCCAAAATACCGGTTCCCGAACCCACATCTAGTACACGTTTTCCCTGATGGTCCAACTCGGCTTGATGTAAAAGCATTTGATAGGTTGTAGCATGATGCCCCGTGCCAAAAGACATTTTGGGGTTGATTACAATATCATACTTAAATTCAGGCTGTGCAGGGTGAAATGAGGCTCTCACATACACCAAATCTTCTACGGCAATGGGATCGTAGTTTTTTTCCCATTCCTCATTCCAGTTAACTTTTGACATGATGTTTTCTTGAACAGAAATATGAGCTGGGACCACATATTTATCGATGAGTTCATCAAATGAACTTCTGTCAAAGTCATTTTCAGGAGCATAGGCTTCAATTCCCTCCTCTGTTTCAAGAAAGGAATCGAAGCCTATTTCTGCTAATTCTGCAATTAGGATTTCCCGGTATTCTTCCAGGCAGGCAATTTTAAATTCCAGGTAATCCATGGGATTTTTTAGAATGATTTGATAATGTCTACGAAGTCTCTGGACTTCAAGGAAGCTCCTCCAATTAATCCACCGTCTACATCTGGCTTAGAGAAAATCTCCTGAGCATTTTTTGGGTTACAGCTACCACCGTACAAAATGGAAGTGTTGTCAGCGATCTCCTTACCATAATGACTAGCAATATGTCTTCTCAATGCAGCATGCATTTCTTGTGCTTGATCAGCTGTAGCCGTTTTACCTGTTCCGATTGCCCAAATTGGTTCGTAAGCAATGGTGATTTTACTGAAATCCTCAGGGCTTAAATCAAAAAGACTTTGAGTCAATTGAAATTTCACATTTGGCTCATGGGTTCCAGCAGTTCTGATATCCAAAGATTCACCACAGCAAAATATTGGTTTCAACCCATTGGCTAAAGCTTCTTTTACTTTTGTAGCTAGAATCTCATTATCCTCCTGGAAATACTCTCTTCTTTCGCTATGGCCAAGAATTACATATTCTACCCCAAAGGAAGCAATGATTTTAGCGGATACCTCTCCAGTAAAAGCTCCAGCTTCTTTATCTGAGCAGTTTTGTGCACCAAGAGAAATCCCTTCTACTCCACCAATCAGTTTTTTAACAGGAAAAATATGTGGGAAAGGAGGGTTTAAGATTGCCACAACATCCTTTACATTTTCATCTTTATACATATTGACAATCTCAGAAGTCAGTTTCTGACCTTCGTCAAAAGTCATATTCATTTTCCAGTTGCCGGCAACGATTTTCTTACGCATGATTTTGGTTTGTTTAAGAATTCAGGTTTGAAAGAAAAGTTTTCAAAAGTAATTTGGCTTAAAATTACAGAAAATGTCCGTCTGGCGAAAAAATAACCAAGAACAGTCCTCAAAAAAATACTGGGCTCTGGATGAAGCAAAGGAAAAGCTTTCAACCTATTGCGCCTATCAGGAGAGGTGCATTTGGGAAACACGCCGCAAATTATATGAGAAAGGGATCCAAGAACCAGAGTCGGATGAGTTAATCGATTACCTGATTGACACGAATTTTATCAACGAAGAAAGGTATGCTCAATCCTTTGTTAGGGGAAAATTCAGGCAGAAAAAGTGGGGTAAAAACCGAATCAGAAGGGAATTACAGATGAGGCAAATCAGTCAAGACCATATTAGGTCTGGGATGATGGAGATTGAGCCGGAAGAATATTATGATACGCTATTGGCCCAGACAGAAAAGCACTGGGAAAGAATTAAAGAGCCTGATCTATATAAAAAGAAGTATAAAGTAATCAATTACCTGATGGGTAAAGGCTTTGAAATGGACTTATTAAAAGAAGCGATAGAAAGTCTGCAGTCGCAATGACTCTTGGAGTACGATTCACATGCATCAGAGGAGATTTAGGAGGGTTCTTCAAATTCGAATTCAACATGATGAAGTTTTTTAGGACAGTTTATTCTCTGTTCTTCATTTTCCTTATCCCGTTTGTCGAAAGATGAAATCCGGGCAATTAATCGTGCTAGGAGGATAAATTTTCAATCTTCCAATTCTGGAAACATTCCGCTCATAATCTTTGCGGAAAGCAAGCAAAGTGGAATCCCACCTCCGGGATGAACAGATCCACCACAGAAATACAAGTTTTTAATTTTCGATGAATAGTTTGCATGCCTTAAAAAGGCCGCAAATTTATTGTTGGATGAATTACCATAAAGGGCTCCATTTGCACTAGAGGTCTTAAACTCTATTTTCCTTGGATCTAGAATCTCCTCTACTTCGATCAACGACTCCACATCTGTTTTCAAAATTCTATTAAGCTTGTGGATAATATCCTTTTTAGCCTCTTGAATCATTTGATCCCAATTTTGACCTTGATTGTTGGGGACATTTATCATCGTAAACCAATTCATACTCCCTTCAGGAGCATCTTTTGAGTTGTGGGTAGAGGTAATGTTCACATAGACGGTAGGATCATGGTAGATGCTTCCTTTCTTAAAAATATGATCAAATTCCTCCAGGTAATTCTCAGAAAAGAAAATATTATGAAGATCCAGCTCGGGAAAGGTTCTACGAATTCCCCAATAAAAAATCAGTGCCGAACTAGATTTCGGTTGTTTCAACAAGGTTTTGGGCTGGCTTTGCTTTTTTAATATCGTTTTGTAAGCATTGACCATGTCCATGTTATTGATCACTACATCAGCCATATATTGCTCACCAGCTACCTGAACCCCAATCGCATGCTTGTTTTCCACTAAAACCTCCTCCACTTTTTTATTAAAATGGTATTGAACACCTAGGTCTTTGGATAGCTTAAACAGACTTGAGGTAATTTCATGCATCCCATTTTTTGGAAAAAAGGCACCTTGGTTAAACTCTAAATGGGGGATAATATTCAAAGTAGCTGGAGTTTCGTAAGGGTTTGAACCGTTATATGTAGCATAGCGATTAAACAGCTGAACTAATTTGGGGCTATCAAAAAGCTTTTTATTGGCTTCATTCATGGTAGAAAAAATCCCAAGTTTTCCCATGCGGAGATAGGATTTTAAAGCGTCAGGATTCGTCCAGGTTTTCCACTCATGAAGAGAACGCTGCATAAATAATGGAGCTAAGTGCTCGTAAATGTATTCCGACTTTGAAAGTGCTTCTTTTACATGGTCCGAAGGCTCTCCTAATTTTTTTTCAGCTTCTTGAATAAAGAGATCCGGATCTGAATAAGCCTGAAGTCTGGTGCCATCCTCCCAAAAATAATGACAATTGACTTCCAGTTTTTGGTACTCAAAATAGTCTTTTGGGTTTTTACCTGCCAATTCAAAAAGCTCTTCCACCAATTCCGGCATGGTAAAAAGTGAAGGACCCGCATCAAACCGGTACCCATCGATTTGAATTTCGGAAAGCTTGCCTCCAGGATATGGATTGGCTTCAAAAACCTCCACATTGAAGCCTTTTTGAGCTAAACGAATTGAGGATGCAATCCCAGCAATTCCAGAACCTATGATAAGGGCTTTCTTTTTCATTTAGATTTTAAAGGTACAACTATTAATAAGTTGGTCGAAGGGATAAAGGTTTTGAGAAAATTCAAATAAGAATTGTAATATTTTAATAAAAATTACACAATCGGCTTTTTTTATGGTATAAATTACATTTATATTTATTCGAAATTTTAAACCCTTCTCACAAATATGAAAATTTTTAACACAAAATTGCTGGCGTTAGTGACCTCAGCATTGCTCCTAGGAGCCTGTAGCCAAATGGCTACTTATGATAATGAAGATCTTACTTTAGGTTTGGATAAAGCAGATCAGTCCGGATTCAAATTGAGTCCTTATGGAACAAGTGGATTTGAGAATGCTTCTATTTCTGTAAGTGGAGATTTAAATCTTACCTATAATAGTGAAATTTGTTTTGGAGAGACAATCGATTTTTCATTTGGTGGAGTTGCCTTTACGGATGAAAGAACTGTACAAATCCAACAATTTATTAATGGTGATTGGGTCCAAGTTTTTCAAGAGGCTCAAGCATCTTCGGGAGTTTCAGGGTCTTTATCAGATTATGGAATTGGATCTTATACATTTCGATGGAAAGTAAGTGGTCGAAATGGCGTTCAGAATATTGAATTTATTGTTGTAGTTAAGGACTGTTCCGAGGAATGTACCATTATTGAAGACACAGGGTATGTAGGAGATCTTAAAGGTGGAAATGATCCAGGGCAAGGGAATGGAAATAATGGTGCTTGGTGGTATGCTTTTGATACTGAAGGTGAATCAACTCAAAATGTTTATGAAAATGAAAATGTAATAGGAAGTGCAACTTATAATGATGTTGATGGTACTATTACTATAAATCTTTTAGCGGCATACTCTCTTGTTGAAAGTTCTACTGAATCAGTTAAATGGTATAGCTATGCAGATGGTTCTTTACCCACAGATGGCCGCCCTACACCTGGTCATGCACCGAACAAAAATACAGACTTAGTAATTGACACAAATGGAGATCGTTATTATGTAATCCACTTAGATGTACAATCTTGCTCGTCTGAAGAATAGGAGAAAATTTCTAATAAAAAAACCTCTGAGAATAATCTCAGAGGTTTTTTTATGTCTTTCTTATGTGATTTTAGTTACCAAGATCTAACTGTGCCTTTATTAACTTTTCTCTAAATCAAATACTAATCTTATGAGTTACTATTTTTCAAAAGTATTACCAAGAAAATCCTATGATGAAGCCAAGGAGTTGGTAACAGAGGAACTGAAAAAGGAGGGATTTGGCATCCTATCTGAGATCGATGTACAAGCGACTCTGAAAAAGAAAATAGATGTTGATATTCAACGATATACAATACTAGGAGCCTGTAATCCACATTTTGCGCATAAAGCCATTTCCGAAGAAGATAAGATCGGTGTATTTCTTCCTTGCAATGTCCTAGTAAAAGAAAAAAAGGACGGGCTGATAGAAGTCGTTGCTGTTGACCCAATATCCAGCATGTCATCAGTTCAAAATGAATCGTTAGGAGAAATCGCAATTGAGGTGCAAAGCAAACTCAAAAAAGTAATTGAAAACCTTGGGTAATGGTATTACAATTCTGAAGAGCAAGGTTTCTAAAACCAAAAAAGGGCTTGAGATTAATTCTCAAGCCCTTTTTTATACCATATCATTTCTTACAACTTCTCAAATACTCTTCTAAAGCTTGTAGCCTCAGCGATTCTACCATGAAGTTCTGAGATAGGAACTCGCTCTTGCTCGGTGGTATCTCGATGACGAATCGTTACCGTGTTGTCTTCTAAAGTCTGGTGATCTACTGCGATACAGAAAGGGGTACCGATCAAGTCTTGACGAGCATAACGTTTACCAATAGATGCTGCCTCTTCATAGATGATATTGAAATCATACTTCAACAAGTCCACGATTTCTTTTGCCTTATCTGGTAAACCATCTTTTTTAGTGATTGGCAATATTGCTGCTTTCACAGGCGCGATTGCAGGATGGAATTTTAAATAAGTTCGGCTTTTCTCTTCAGTTTTTTCCTCCGTATATGCATTGCATAAAGTCATCAAGAAAAGTCGATCCGCCCCAATCGAGGTTTCAATCACATAAGGAATATAATTTTTATTGACCTCTGGATCAAAGTATTGCTGCTTCTTTTTAGAAAATTCCTGATGTGATTTCAAATCAAAGTCAGTTCTGGAATGAATCCCTTCCACTTCTTTGAATCCAAATGGGAAATCATATTCAATATCCATGGCAGCATTGGCATAGTGAGCCAATTTTTCATGGTCATGCTTTCTTAGCTTTTCAGCTGTGGTACCCAATGCCAAATGCCATTTCATTCTGGTCTCAGCCCATTTTTGATACCATTCCAACTCAGTGCCGGGACGAACGAAAAATTGCATCTCCATTTGCTCAAATTCACGCATACGGAAAATAAACTGACGAGCTACGATTTCATTTCGGAATGCCTTACCAATCTGAGCAATCCCAAAGGGAACTTTCATTCTGGCAGTTTTCTGTACATTCAGGAAGTTGACAAAAATCCCTTGAGCAGTCTCTGGTCTTAGAAAAATTGTAGAAGCATCTTCCGCTACCGAACCTACTTGAGTAGAAAACATCAAGTTGAACTGCCGAACGTCGGTCCAGTTAGAAGTACCTGAAATAGGGCACTTAATATCCTCATTGATGATCAAGTCACGCACTCCTGCCAGATCTTCTGCTTCAAGCAATCTTGCCAAAGCACCCGTTAACTCATTTGCTCTCTCGATATCCCCTGCTCTTTCGAATACTGCTGCATGTTCTTCTACGAGAACATCCGCACGGTAACGCTTTTTAGAGTCCTTGTTGTCAATCATTGGATCGTTAAAGCTATCCACGTGTCCAGAAGCCTTCCAGGTAGTAGGGTGCATAAAAATAGCTGCATCGATTCCCACAATATTATCCTGAACCCTTGTCATAGTTTCCCACCACAGACGCTTCAGATTATTTTTTAATTCAACCCCATAAGCCCCATAATCATAAACTGCCTGAAGGCCGTCATAGATCTCAGAACTAGGGTAAACAAAACCATACTCTTTGGCATGGGAAATAATATCTTTCAGTTGGGCGTTTTCCGCCGGAGTTGCTGTTTTTGCCATAGGCGCAAAAATAGGGAAAATGAATGAATCTCGATATAAAAATCAATGTCTTAACTAATTGATGAACTATTAAAAAACTAATTGATTAAATATGACGTAAGACTCACACAACTAAACTAAAAAATAATTTCTATGAAGAAACTTTTGATTCTACTGACCTTATCTCAACTTTTTATCTTTACAGCAAATGCTCAAATCGAGAAAGGCAGCATTTTGATTGGTGGTAAGCTTAATTTCAACAATTCAAATTCTGATCAATGGTTTGGGGATTTACCAAATACTTCAGGTAGAGAATCAAAATCGATCGAGTTTAATTTCCATCCGCAAATAGGCTATACATTAGGAAACAACTGGACCTTAGGTACCATGCTTATTTTTAAGGCCGGAAAAACAGTGGTGAATCAAAATTCATCAACAAGTTCTAGTTCAACCTCCGATAGATTAACCACAAATGATCATGCTTTTGGTGGAGCTTTATTTATTCGAAAATACTTTCCATTTGGCGAAAAGTTTTCGGGATTTGCTGAATTCAATTCTGGCTCTGTTTGGCAAAACCATGAGAGTAACTATGAGAGGACTGATAGTGAAGCCACTATAAGTGAAACTAAGTACAATGAATTACAATCCAATATGCTTGCAGGGATCGCTTATTTCCCAAAAAACTGGTTGGCAGTAGAACTATCTTCCAACTTATTGTCATTCACCCATTCGAAAAGGAAAAATGAGGATAATATTCAAAAAGCAAATTCTAACAAATTCGATTTTGGAATGAGTACATCCAGCATCAACCTGGGCGTCTCTTTTTTCCTGAACAACAAGTAATAAACTCTAAACTAGAAAAGGCCAACTCAAATGCTGAGTTGACCTTTTTCTGGTTATTGGTGGTTGTGTTTTTTACCTGAAAGTGTATTTCACTCCAACCCCACCTCTTAGGTAAGTGTGCGAGTGATTGGCAATAACCGGAGCGGCTTCTATTAAAAAGCCAAGATTCCTGGTATTAGAAAACGGTTTAATCAAAACCCCAACTGGAATAGCGACATAGATATCATTATGGTCGTCATGATGCTTGTGATGATGATCTCCTAACAATCCTAAGCCTGCGCCCACATAGGCATTGACTTCACTTTTTCTTACGAAATTATATCCTCCCATTAGTTCTAGACCAATATCGTGGCCTATACCTAGTCTCGCTTCTCCAAAGAATTCTTTGTCAGGGTCTGTTCCTACTGTGATAAAAGTATCAGAAGTCTGGAAATTAAGCCCTACTGAAACTTGCGCTTGCGTGATTGAAATAAAAGCAAATAGACCAAATGCGAGTAAGATTACTTTTTTCATGGTGGTTTAGTTTTTTCTATACCCTAAACCAAGAATGAGCCAAACTTAAGTTTTTACCAATTCCCCTCTTCTCTGGCAATGGATCGATTTTCAGAAGCACTTAAAAAAGAAGCTTCAATCATCTTTAAAACACTGATTGCTTGCTGAATAGTTACTTTGAGAGAAGCTCCACGCAATAAAACATCCGCGATATTATTGTAAAAAATTCTGTAATCTCCAGGAATTGAAGGGTAGGGCTTCGTGCCATCTTTGAGGAATATTTTCCCCCAATTCTCCTCAGGTTCTACTCCCCAAGAATCCCCTGCTGGCTGAACCCCTGCTTTAAAGGCTTGCTCCTGAACATCCATTCCGAATTTCTGGTAGGAGCCATTTTGACCTAAAAGAAGATATTTTGGCGTAGGCGCATTGACTAAAACACCAGCTGTCAACCGAGCTTTAAACCTCCCATAATCCATCGTGATATCGAAATGATCATCAACGATCGCATCGGTCCTTTGCTTTCGGATATCAGCCTGTATACTGTCGGGAGCTCCGAAGGTTATATACACCTGGTCAATCAGGTGAGATCCTAAATCATAAGTGATCCCATTCCCAGCTCCTACTTCTTCACGCCAATTTCCGGACAAATCGGGCCTAAACCTATCGAAATGTGACTCCAGGTAAACCAAGCCCCCTAATGTCTCCTCTTCTACCAATTGCTGAAGAGTCAAAATATCTCCATCAAACCTTCTGTTTTGGAAAGCGGTGCAAATTTTCCCTACTTTCTCAGATAGGACTTTCAATTCCTCAGCTTCCCAAGAATGGATCGTGATAGGCTTGTCTACTACCACATGCTTCCCCGCCAAAAGGCATTGTTTTGCCATCGGAAAATGATGAGTATTTGGGGTGGTAATCACGACCAAATCAACATCACTTTTTTCGAGTAGTTCCTCTAAACTTCTATAAATTGTTACTTCTGGATATTTCTCTTGACTCTTGTTTTGATGACGTTCAACCACAGCTATCAATTCCAAATCTGAACAAACGCTTATCAGAGGCGCATGCATTTTTTCAGCGACAGATCCGTAGCCGACAATTGCTGTTTTGATTGGAGATTTCATAGTGAGTTTAAAGATTCATATCCTGAACTTTGTTTACCAGTTCGATTCTGGAAGAAACATGAAGTTTAGAATGGATATTTTTTCGATGGGTTTCTATTGTTTGAACGCTTAAGCTGAGATCATCTGCGATTTCCTTATTCTGCATTCCATCTTTAATCAACTTAATGATCTGCACTTCCCTTCTGGAAAGTTTAAATTTCTCTCTAAATGCATCGTAAAAAGAACTTTGATTGGCCTGTTGTATTACCCTTTGAAAGTTGGCGATGTGCCTGCCATCATAAACCTCGTGTATGGTATAGACTAATTCGTCAGGATCTGCATCTTTAAGAATAAAAGCATCCGCCCCTTCTTTCATACATTTCTTGTAGATTTTCTCATCATCATACATAGAGAGTACTATGACCTTAATCTTGGGAAAAGCCTTTTTAGAAGATTTTAGGACTCCAAAACCATCTAAAACTGGCATATTCAAATCTGTCAAAATAACATCAGGAAGATCCATTTTGAGCGAATCAATCAGTTCTTTCCCATTCGGGTAAATACCCGTGATGAGTAAGTCGTCATATTCATCCAACAAACTTTCTATTCCTTTAGCGAATAGTTTGTGGTCATCAGCTAAAGCTATTCTGATCATTTAATTGGGTAATTAGGGGGATCACGCTTTTGAAATAATTCAAAAATGAAATTACGCCTTGAATTTTAATTTGGCAACAATAAATGGATAAGTGTTCCTTTTCCTGGTTGAGAAGAAATTTTAAACTCTCCTCCTATCGTCTCCATTCTCTTCTCAAGATTGTACATGCCACTTCCTTGTGACTTGATTGAAGTATCAAACCCTTTCCCATTGTCTTTTATTTCCACTTGCCTCACGCCGTTTTTTTCTAGAATTTTCACACTGATCTCATCAGGTGAGGCATGTTTGATAGAATTATTTAATACTTCCTGGATCACTCGAATAAGAACAAGTTTATGATCTTTAGGCAACTCACCTAAATCTTTTTCTACTTCTAGTTTGGTCTCACAAAACCCTGTCGTTTGGATCTTTTCAAGTTGCTGCTCTATAAAATCCTTTATACTCAAAGTTTCTACCCAGTCTAAATTCAGCGTTTTGGATAGGGCACGGACCTCCGTAATCACTTGATTGATCGTATATCGACCCTCTGCTTGCTTTTCCGGCTTGGAAGAGCCCAGGTAAAGCTTCGCCAGGGAAAGTAACTGACCAATG